>CAZVOI010000997.1:0-5976 GCA_964628275.1 uncultured Acidobacteriota bacterium
GACCGCTTGTGCCGGCGCGATCGTCGCCTCGCTGACGCTCCTGTCCACGGCGCAGGAACCGCGTCATTCCAAGGCTGCAGCGCGTGACGCCAAGCAGTACGTCCCGGCGATCAGCGAGATCGAGCCGCCCGCGCCGAGCGAGCTGCGCGAGGAGATCGAGCGCTATCAGACCGATCGCGCGGCCTTGCTGCGGCTGTGGAGCGTCGCAGGCACTCCCGGCCGGCGCCAGAAGCTAGCAGCCTTCTACGCCGGCTGGCAGGCTCGCCTGGCGGAGGTTTCGTTCGACACGCTCTCCGTCTCCGGCAAGGTGGACGCCACGCTCCTGAAGCAGCGGCTCGCGTACGAGCGCGGCCTGCTCGACCGCGAGGAGCGCCAGGCCACGGAGACCGCGCCGCTGCTGCCGTTCGCGGATTCGCTGGCCAAGCTCCAGGAATCGCGCCGGATGCTGGAGAGCGTGGACTCGAAGGCCGCCGCCGGAACGCTCGACACGGCCACGCGCACGATCGAGGCCACGCAGAAGTCGGTGCGGGCGAGCAAGCCCACGAAGATCGTGGCCGCCCGCGCGGCGCAGCAGGTCGCCGAGCTGAAGCGCTCGCTCGACGACTGGTTCAAGCACTACGACACCTACGACCCGTCCTTCTCCTGGTGGACGCGCGATCCCTACAAGAAGACCGCCAAGGCGCTCGACGACTACGTGAAGGTGCTGCGCGAAGACGTGGTCGGCATCAAATCGGGCGAGGACGATCCGATCGTCGGCGACCCGATCGGCCGCCAGGCGCTGCTCGACGACCTGGTCAACGAGATGATCCCGTACACGCCCGAGGAGCTGGTGGCGATCGCCAACCGCGAGTTCGTCTGGTGCGAAGCCGAGATGAAGAAGGCCGCGCGCGAGATGGGCGTCGGCGACGACTGGAAGAAAGCGCTGGACAAGCTGCGCACGCTCTACGTGGATCCCGGCAAGCAGACCGACGTGACCCGCGAGCTGGCTCTGGAGGCGATCGACTTCGTCGAGAAGAAGAGCCTTGTCACGGTGCCCCCGCTGGCGGCCGATATCTGGCGGATGGAGATGATGACGCCGGAGCGCCAGAAGATCGCGCCCTTCTTCCTGGGCGGCGAGGTGATCCAGGTCAGCTTCCCCACCGACACCATGGCGCACGAGGACAAGCTGAACAGCCTGCGCGCCAACAACGTCCACTTCTCGCGCGCCGTCGTCCACCACGAGCTGATCCCCGGGCATCACCTGCAAGGCTTCATGAGCCAGCGCTACAACCCACACCGGCGCCTGTTCCAGACGCCGTTCCACGGCGAGGGCTGGGCGCTGTGGTGGGAGTTCCTGCTCTGGGATCAGAGTTTCCCGCGCTCGCCCGAGGACAAGGTCGGGATGCTGTTCTGGCGGATGCACCGCTGCGCGCGGATCATCTTCTCGCTGTCGTTCCAGCTCGGCACGATGACGCCGCAGCAGTGCATCGACTTCCTGGTGGACCGCGTCGGCCATGAGCGCTGGACCGCCACCGGCGAGGTGCGGCGGTCTTTCGGCGGCCAGTATTCGCCGCTTTACCAAGCGGCCTACATGCTGGGCGGGCTCCAGTTCCGCGGCCTGCACCAGCAGCTGGTGGCCACCGGCAAGATGACCAACCGCGAGTTCCACGACCGGATCCTGAAGTCGGGGCCGATCCCGATCGAGATGATTCGCGCGCTGCTCTTGAACGAGCCGCCGGCCCGGGACTTCAAGTCCGTCTGGCGCTTCGCGGGCGAGAAGCCTTAGGGCTCGCCCAGCAGCACGAAGCCGGCCCAGAACGAGGGGTGCTCCGGCAGCGCCACGCTCGAAGCACCCAGCGGCACGCGCAGATCGCCGGCACGCAGCTCCTTGATCAGCTTGAGCTGGCTGCGGCGCAGCGCCCGGTCTTTGTCGAGGCCGTCGCCGAGGCCGCGATAGAAGTCGGTCATCAGCCGGAATGTCGGCTGATCCGCCACGTCCCAGAGCGTCGCCAGGATCGACGGCGCGCCGGCGTGAAAGAAGCCGCGGGTCAGGCCGACCATCCCGTCGGCCGACGGCCGGCCGCGCCCGGTCCGGCACGCGCTGAGGACAACGAGACCCGCCTTCAGCCGTAGCGAGTAGATCTCGTCGAGCGTCAAGCGCCCGTCGCGGTCGGGCTCGGCGCCGCGCGGCGACAACGCCAGAAAGGAGTCGGCGGGCCGCTCGTCGTCCACGATGCCGTGGGTCGCGAAGTGGAGCAGGCTCGCCTCGCCGGCGGCTTGGAGTACGGAAGCCTCGTCGGCTTCCTCGCCGACCAGAACTCGCGCCGGTCCGAGCCCCGCAGCCTCGACGAGCCGCGCCGAGGTGAACGCTTCATAACGTGTCCCGGGCAAATCGGGCAGCGCGCGGCCTTGAAGATCCTTGAGTCCGGCCTCGGGATCGCCCACGAAAGCGGGCGAGCGGAACAAGTCCGTTCGCGTCAGCGTGTGAGCGCCCGTGAAGCGGTAGATACCCGCTGCCGGCGCGTACGAAAGCGTGTGCCGCTCGATCCAGTAGCGGCCTTCCCCATCCACCAGCGCGCCGAAGGGCACGCCGAACAGCGGCCCGTGAGGAACGATCGTGATGCGCGCCTCCGGGTCACGTGGCAACAGGGCTTCCACGGGTCTCACCACGAGATCGTGCAGTTCCCGCCACGCGGTTCGCTCGCTGGCGCCCAGCAGCATCAGCCCCCCGCCTCGCGTCGGCAGGCCGCGCGGTGATCGGTCGCCCGCGAGAGACGTGGACGCGCGATCGACCAACTGCTGCAGCTTCCTGGAGGACACCGGCAAACGCTTCAGATCCACGGGATGATCCGGCCGGATCGTCCAGACGAACGTCTCGCGGTCGGTTACGAAATACGAGAGCAGCGTCGTGCCGAGGCGGCGTGCCTGTTCGACGGCCTCGTCGTAGCTCAGCGCCGCGGCGAGCGAGGGGCTTTCGAGTTCAGAAGAAGGGATGCGGCTCGCGGCGGAAGAGGGCTTCGCCAGCAGATCGAGGAACGCCCTGGCCCTTCCCCGCTCCGCCATCTCGAACGCATCCTGGATCCGTCCCGCGTCCGACATCAGCCGGACGGCGACCGCGTAACTGGACTGCCAACGCTCGAGAAACCCCAGCTTCAGGCTGTCGGCCCGGGCCTGGCTCGGACGCAGTTGCTCGATCAGATCGATCGCCTCGGTGGCGGCCGCCAGGGCCTCGGCGGGCCGACCCGCTCTCGAACAGATCTCGGTCTTCGAGCCCAGAACCCAGACCAGGTGGAGGGGCAGCTTGGACGAGCGGGCCGCGGCCTCGGCGATCTCCAGATGCGCGAATGCTTCGTCGCTTCGCCCGAGCGCCATCGCCGTTTCCGCCAGCTTCGCTCGGATCCCTGGAATGCGTTCATCCGGGATGATTGGCAACAGATCGCGAGCGATCTGATGGGCGCGGGCCGGGTTGCCGAGCTGCTGGTGAATATCGGCCAACGTGTGCCACAGCGGAATCAGCAGCATCGTCGACGAACCAATCTCGGCGCATGCGGCGTTGGCTTTTTCGAGCACCGCGAGAGCCTCTCGTGGCTGGCCTTGTTCGCGGAGCGCGATCGCCACCGCGGTGAGGCTCTGCACGACTCCGAAGCGGTCTCCGGCCTTCTCCCGAAGATCCAACGCGCGCCGGTGGAACGACTCCGCGCGGTCGAGCAAGCCGTGCTCGCGGTAGAGCGCGCCGAGGCTGGTGTAGACCGAGGCCAACTTGGGGCGGTTGCCGAAGGCCTCGTAGAGAGCCGCGGATTCCTGGAGCGAGGCCAGAGCCATCGCGTACTCGGCACGGTTGCGGAGCAGGTCGCCACGCACGTGCAGGAGCAACGCCAGTGTCGCCTCACGATTTTTGCCGGCCCGGACCACCGCAAGAGCCTGCTCGACGAAGGCCTCGCGTTCTTCCTGAGTCTCACCCACAAACGGCAGGTTGCCCAGAACCAGCACCTGCCCATCCACGTCGCCGATCGCCCGAAACTGCTCGAGCGCCCGAAGATACAGTCCGCGGGCCTGAGCCAAGTCATTGCGATACCAGGCGAGGCTCGCGAGGTGGTTGTGCACTCGGGCCAGCCCTCGCTCGTCGCCAACCTCGGCGAACGAGCCGCGCGCCAGCTCCAGCTCCTTCTCGGCGTCGGCGTAGCGCGCTTCGCCGATCGCCGCCCAGCCCAACCCGCGATGGGCTTCCGCCTCGGCGCCCTTGGTTCCCGTCTCTCGCGCCAGGAAGAGCGCGGCCTCGAAGCGCGTCTTGGCCGCGGCCCATTGCCCCTTCTCGTTGAGCTGCACGCCCTCCTTCAGCAGGAGGTCGAGCGCGGAAGGCTCCTGGGACGCAGCGCTGCCGGCAAGCCCGGCGACCAGCAGCAGGCGAAGGACGCCCTCAGCGCGCCGCGGCAGGTTCCAGTGAGTCGAGGGCATCGAGCAGTAGCGTAGCCTCCGCGGCCCGCGACGACGACGACAGCGTCTCGAGCGTGCGTCGCGACCCGGTGGGGTCGCCGGCGCGGAACTGAGCCTTCGCCAGCAGCAGCGCCGCGTCTTCGGAAAGCGAGCCGCCGAGATCACGGCCGCGCGAAAGCGTGCGCACCGCGGCGGCCGCGTCTCCGCTCAGAAGCTCCGAGACGCCCAGGAACAGCAGCGTCCGGCTGCTCCGGTCCGCCTCGGCCGCACGGCGCAGCAGCGGGACCGCTCGCCGGTAGTCGCCGGCCACGTACCGCTGCATGCCGCTCTCGAAGGCGTCGCTCGATCCGGCGCCCCGGGTCAAGAGCGGCACAAACCTCGGCGGGTCGACGTCGCTCAGCCGCGACAGCGCGGCGCGGCGAGCGGCGTCGCTCGCCGCAGGCGGCGGCGATGTCCCCGTCGAGGCCGCGGAGACCTGGGGCGTGGGCGCTACGGGCCCGATCGGCGCCTCGGGTGCCCGCGCCACCCAGATCGCGAACGCGACGCCGGCGGCGGCCGCCAATCCGCCCAGGAACGGCAGGCGCCTGACGCGCCTAGGCACGAAAGGGCTGGCTGGTATCCCGACCGGGGCCAGCCCAGCCCGAACCGCGTCGGCTGCCTGCAGCAGCTCGAAGCAGGTCGAGCAGGCCAGATAGTGGTCTTCGAAGGCCTCACGCCGCTCTTCCGATAGAGCGCCATGGAGATACGCCGTAACGTCGTCTTCCCACTCGCAGCTCACGCCCACTCCTCTATTGCTCAAGTGTCGGCGGAACGGGCTTCTGTGACACGGATCTCAACCGTTCGGCGATCGCCCGCAGCGCCCTCGATTTGCGGGCCCGGACGACGTCATGGGACAGGTCCAGGGACTCCGCGATCTCCTTGGAATTGCGCCCTTCGCCCAAGGCGGCCCGCAAGATGCGCTGGTCGATCGGATCGAGCCTCGCGATCTCTTCGCTCGCCTGCCGCACCCGCTCCGCAGCCTCGCGCTCCCCGACGGCGTCCACGAGCGCCATCGCAGGCTGCAGCGGCTCGATCCTGGGCTGGGCCATTTTTTGCCGCAGATGGCCGTTCGCCATGTTGCGCGCGGTGGCGGCGACGTAGGCGCCGAGCTTCTCCTTTTCGCGCACGCGGCGAGCGCGCAGCGCCTGGATCGTGGCCATCAACACCTGGTTCGCCAGCTCGCGCGCGGCTTCGCGATCACGGAGACGCGCTCCGAGCAGGAACAGCACCCGCGGCTCGAGCGCCCGAGCCAGCGCGTCTTCTGACGCAGCGTCCCCGGCCTCGACGCCGAGCGCGAGCTGGAGAAACGGCGCCGCATGCTCCCCGGGCCCGTCCCCCCCACCACTCATTCGGGCCTACTGCGCCGGCGCGCCCGTTTCGCCGAAGACGTAGCGGTCGAACCATTCGAGGTTGTGCTCGAGCGCCGCCTTTTGCGCCTTCGGCTTGTTGAGGCCGTGGCCGAAGCCCTTGTAGACGATCAGCTTCACGGGAACGCCCTGGTCCTGGATGCCCTGATACAGCTCG
>CAZVOI010000998.1:0-2205 GCA_964628275.1 uncultured Acidobacteriota bacterium
AGCGCTTCGAGAAGTACAAGATCGGCAACACGCCGATCCAGCGACTCCACACCGGCATGCTGTGGGCCGAAGGCCCGGCCTGGAGCGCGGTGGGCCGATTCCTGCTTTGGAGCGACATTCCGAACGACGTCCAGCTCCGGCGCCTCGACGACGATGGGCACGTCAGCGTGTTCCGCAACCCCGCCGGGAACAGCAACGGCAATACCTTCGATTTCGAGGGCCGTCAGATCGCTTGCGAGCACGGGAACCGGCGCGTGCTGCGCTACGAGCACAACGGAAAGACGACCGTGCTGGCGGACAAATGGAACGGCAAGCCGCTGAACGCGCCGAACGACGCGGTGGTTCATCCCGACGGCGGCATCTGGTTCACCGATCCCGGCTACGGCAGCATGGGCGATTACGAGGGCCACAAAGCAGAGTTGCAGGTCAAGGAGGCGATCTATCGGATCGATCCCAAGACCGCCAAGCTGGAGCTGGTCGCCGACGACCTCCACAAGCCGAACGGCCTGTGCTTCTCGCCCGACTACAAGAAGCTCTACGTCGCCGACACCGGCGGTCCGACGCCGCGCGGCATCCAGGTCTACGACGTGGTCGAGGCGCGCCGGGCGACCGGCGGCCGGCGCTTCTGCACGATGGAAATGAACGGGAAATCGGGCGGCTCCGACGGCATCCGTTGCGACGTCGACGGCAACGTCTGGTCGTCGGCGGGCTGGGCCGGCGATGGATTCGACGGCGTCCACGTCTTCGCCCCGGACGGCGCTCGCATCGGTTTCATCCGGCTTCCCGAGATCTGCTCGAACGTCTGCTTCGGCGGCGCCAAGCGCAACCGGCTGTTCATGACGGCCAGCCAGTCGCTCTACGCGGTCTACGTCGGGACCCAAGGCGCCCACATCACCTAGTCGGCCAAGGAGACAGCCATGAAGCGTCGCGAGTTCCTGGAGGTCGGAGGTGCGAGCGCGATCGGCGCCGCCGCGGTCGGGGCTGAAACGGCCGCCCAGGCTGCACCTGCCGCTCGCGACACGGATCGCTCGCATTGGGTCGCCGTCGCGCGCCGGCTGGCCGAGCCGGTGCTGACCAACCTGGCTGTCGGGAGCCTGAAGGCGCGGATGCCGGTCGAAGAAGTGGCGGGCGCGAATCGGCGAGGCGTCACGCACCTCGAGGCGTTCGGCCGGCTGATCGCCGGCATCGCGCCCTGGCTGGAGCTGGGCAGCGACGCCAGCGAGGAAGGCAGGCTGCGCGGCCGCTACGCCGACCTGACGCGCGCCGCGCTGGCCCAGGCGGTGAACCCGGCGTCGCCCGACTTCCTCAACTTCACGACCCAGCGGCAGCCGCTGGTCGACGCGGCCTTTCTCGGCCACGGGCTGCTGCGCGCCCCACGCGTCCTGCGCGAACCGCTCAGCGCCGAGGTGCGAGAGCGGCTGGTGCGCGCGCTCGAGTCCACGCGCGCGATCACGCCGGGCTTCAGCAACTGGCTCTTGTTCTCGGCGATGGTCGAGGCCGCGCTCTTCGAGCTGGGCGCGCGCTGGGACCGGATGCGCGTGGACTACGCGCTGCGCCAGCACGCGCAGTGGTACAAGGGCGACGGCGTCTACGGCGACGGACCGGACTTCCATTGGGACTACTACAACAGCTTCGTGATCCAGCCGATGCTGCTCGACGTGCTCGACACGCTCGGGTCGGAAGAGCCCGCCTGGGAAGCCATGAAGGACCGTGTGCGCAAGCGGGCGCAGCGCCACGCGGCGATCCAGGAGCGGCTGATCTCGCCCGAAGGAACTTTCCCGCCGATCGGCCGTTCGATCGCCTACCGCTTCGGCGCTTTGCAGGTGCTCGCACAGATGGCTCTGCGCCGGGAGCTGCCGGCGGGCGTTTCACCGGCGCAGGTCCGTGGCGCGCTCACGGCCGTGATCCGGCGCCAGGCGGAGGCCAAGGACACTTTCGACGCGGCCGGCTGGCTGACGATCGGCTTCTGCGGCCATCAACCCGGCGTCGGCGAGAGCTACATCTCGACCGGCAGCGTCTATCTCTGCGCGGTGGGCCTGTTGCCGCTCGGTCTGCCGGCGAGTGATCCGTTCTGGGCTGCGCCGACCGAGCCCTGGACGCAAAAGCGCGCCTGGGCAGGCGAAGCGTTCCCGATCGACAAGGCGCATTCGGAATGAGCCTGCGCTACCCGGACAAGGTCGTGATCGTGACCGGGGGCAGCAAGGG
>CAZVOI010000999.1:0-1897 GCA_964628275.1 uncultured Acidobacteriota bacterium
CTTGAGCGAGAGGACGAAGAACGGCACGTCCTCGTCTTCCTGGAACTGCCGCACCAGCGCCTGGCGCTTCTTGACCTCGGTCTCGCCGTGCAAGACGACCCCGGGCCGCCCGAACACCGAGGCCAGGAAAGCGGCGAGCGGCCCCGTCATCTCGCGGAACTGCGTAAAGACGAGCGCCTTCTCCTGCTTCGCGGCAATCACGGCGGCGATCTCGCGGAGCCGCGCGAGCTTCCCGCTGTCGGCCTCCGCCCAGGCATTGTCGCCGAGCCATTGCGACGGGTGGTTGCAAATCTGCTTGAAGCGCATCAAAAACGCCAGCACGACGCCCCTGCGCCTGATGCCATCAGCCTCCCGAAGCTTCGTGTCGAGCTCCGTGGCGAGTTCCTTCACCGCCTGCTGGTAGAGCGCCGCTTGCGTCCGGGTCAAGTGGCAATACGCCTTGACCTCGGTCTTGTCCGGCAGATCGGCGATGACCGCCTTGTCGGTCTTCATGCGCCTGAGGATGTACGGGCGTACCAGCTCGCGCAGCGGCCCGTACGGGTTGTGTGGTTTTTCCGCGAGTCGCTTCGTGAAGCGCGTGAACTCTTTGCCGGAACCAAGCAGCCCGGGATTGATGAAGTCGAAGATCGACCAGAGGTCAGAGAGCCGATTCTCGACGGGCGTGCCGGTCAGCGCAATCCTTGCCTGCGCGTCGAGTTGCTTGGCCGCTCGCGTCTGCCTGGCGCCTGGGTTCTTGATCGCTTGCGCTTCGTCCAGCACCACCAGGTGCCACGCGATTTGCATCAGCGGAGGGATTCGCAAGAGCGATCCGTAGCTCGTGATGACGAGATCGACGTCCGCGAGCTTTTCCTGATCGAGCGCCCGCAGCTCCCCGGCTGGCATCGCCGAGGGATGTGCAACGACCGTCTTCAGACTCGGCGCGAAGCGTGCGATCTCCAACACCCAATTCGCGAGGAGCGACGCAGGCGCGACCAAGAGACTCGTCCGCCTTCCTCCGTCGCGCTGCCGCCGCCGCACCAGCAGCAACGCCAACACCTGCATCGTCTTCCCCAACCCCATGTCGTCGGCGAGACACGCGCCGAGGCCGAGCGTGGACAAGAGGTGAAGCCACCGCACGCCCACCTGCTGGTAGGGCCGCAGGTTGGTGGCGAGTTCATCACCCGGCTCAACCCGCGCGAGCGCATCGGGACGACGAAGCCCGTCTAGCGTGTTCGCCAGCCAGGGACCCGCGACGATGCGTGACCAGTCGGGAGCCGCGTCGATTGCTCCCTCGCCGGAGACGTTCACGCCCGCAAGTAAACGCATCGCCTCGCCGAAGGTGACGCCGCCATCTGCTGCCGCACGCTCGACCGTTCGAAATTCGTCGAGCATGCGGGAGAGCTTGTCCCGACTGACCTCCACCCAACGCCCGCGGACGAGGTGCAGCCCATCGGATCCGGCGAGAAGTGTCGCGATCTCGGCGGCGGTCAGTCGTTCGCCGTCGAGTGTGACCTCCATCTGGAAATCGAGGAGGGCGTCTCCGCCGAGTCCGGATGGCGCCGTGCCGCCAACGGTCGCGCTCACTTGCGGACGCGGTGGCCGGTTCGCTCGCCACGTGCTCGGTACGCGCACGACGACACCGGCCGCTTCCAAGAGCGGCAGATCCGTCAAGAGCTGGAAGGCTTCCGCGGGCGTCCACCGCAGCGGATGATAGATCTCGCCGCCATCGACCATCGTCTTCAGCCACGAACACTGTTCCGCGGCGCGCTGGACCGGCAGGAGCAACGAGAGGAGCCGCGTCTTGTTCGCGGCGCCGGCGTACTCGCGGAGGGCCTGGCCGAGCGGCAGGTGCTGGGCCTTCGCGTGCGCCGACAAACGTGTCGTATACGTGGCCAGGAATGCGAACGGCGCTGCATCG
>CAZVOI010001000.1:0-2668 GCA_964628275.1 uncultured Acidobacteriota bacterium
CAAAGTGCTGATGGCACGCTATCAACCCTCCTGACAACGCCGCTTGTCCTCGGCAGTCGGGCTTGACGCAGCTCTACGTCTCGGCGCCTGGCGCGCGCCAGCCTGGGCATGGCCAACCTGATGAACCGCGTCCGCCTCCACCGCGTCTTCTTGGAGAAGGCGCTCGGGATCCACCGCGACAAGCTGCTGCCGGAGTTCGCCGCCACGACCTTCGAGCACTGGGCCGAGCGGGAGGGCCGCGTCCGTGGACCGCAGGGCGCCATCACATTCGAGCCAGTCGTGACGATCCCGGTCGCGACGGGGGACTTCAGTGTCCCGGGGTTGGTAGCCGATCCCTTCGCACAGACACTCGACTTGGATACGGTGTCTCCGCAGCATCCGTTCTTCGTAGGAACTCATCGCATCACATATGTGCTCAGGGAAACAATGGCCGACTGGTTCCAGCGAAATCTCGGTCACAGCCCGGGCGGCGGTT
The DNA here is from genome assembly GCA_964628275.1 of uncultured Acidobacteriota bacterium. Lineage (GTDB taxonomy): Bacteria > Acidobacteriota > Vicinamibacteria > Fen-336 > Fen-336 > CAZVOI01. The sequence continues at coordinate 476 of CAZVOI010001000.1, forward strand.
GGCTCGTGCCAGAGATCCCGGCTGAGTGGAATCTCGAGTTCAACCACACGACGAAAAGGGCCGTCGACACGAGACTCAGCGGCGTGACTGCACAGTACCTCGCCGCAGCTTCGTACGGACCGCTCCAAGCAACCCTACTGCCCTGGCTCGATGGTGCGAAGAAGACATCTTTCGACAAAGTCATGAAGGTTGAGGCGGAGCCGCTCTACAAGCTTGTGACCAACTGGGACAGCGTCAGGCCGAGGGCAAGGCAGGTCAGTCCGACCAGCAGGTGATAGCGCGGGATGCCGGGTTCTTCGAGATAGAGGTAGGGCCAGTCGTCGGTGGTGAGGATCGTGCGCCGCGCCGCTTCGGGAGGCGCGAGCATCAGGCGGGCGATGCCGGCGTCGGCCTCCGCGCGGACGCGCAGCGGCGCCAAGGCCTCCACCGATCCGCCGATGAGCATGAGCCCGCCCCAACCCAGGCAGGGGGTTCCGGGGCGCACTTCGAAAGCGAGGGGGTCCGCCCCGAAGGTCTCGCGCAACAGGCCGGCCAGGCGCCAGTGAATGAAGTCCTTCGCAGCCTCAAAGAAGAGCACCACGACTCCGCCCGGGGCGAGCAATCGCTTGACGTCGGCGAAGCTCTCGCGGGTGTAGGCGAAGTGGTCGAGCCGCACGCTCGAATAGGCCGAAGGTGTGGTGTGCGAGTCCAATAGCCCGAACCAGGCCACATCGTAAGGGCCGGTGTCGCGGCGGAAGAAAGCCCGCGCGTCGTCGACAGTCAGGGTCACCCGCGGAGACGCGTAGGGATGGTTCGGGTGGCGGTTCTTTCCCCAGGCCGCGACGGCGGGATCGATCTCCACCGCCCAGACGTGTCCCGCGCCGGCCTCCAGGGCGGCGGCCGTATCGTTGCCTCCTCCCGCCCCCACGATCAGCACTCGCTCGCGCGCTCCGAGCAGCTCATAGGGCAGCAGGTAGTGGGAGTGGCGGACCTCCGCGGGCGGATAGAGTGCGGGCAGGCTGGCCATCCGGCGCACGTCGAGGTTCAGCAGGACCTGGAAACCCGAATTGTTGACAGTCACGAGCTCGCCGCAGGTCGTGGGCGCCAGCGACAGCTTCTGATAGGGCGACCAGATCGTCGAGGCGCCGCCGCCGGTCCAGGCCAGGAGGGGCACGGAGATCAGGAGCAGCGCCGTTGCCAAGCGGCTGCCGACGCCTCCGCTCGCGGCAGGCACCAGGATCAGCAAGCCGGCCACGGCCGCCGCCAACCAAACGTGGGGCGGCAAGCCAGCCACGCTAGCGGCCGTGAACAGCGCGATGCCGGTCAGGCTGCCGAGTACGTTGGCCGTGTAGGCTGCGACGGGCCGCGGGCAGGCATCCATCCAGCACCCGAGCCACTGACCCAGCGGAGCGAAGGCCTCCGCGGTCGCGGCCAGCACGGCCAAGCTCAGGGCCAGCGCGAAGGCGATCAGGGCGCTGCGGACGTGCCGTTCGTCATTCGCGGCGTGGGCGCTCCAGATGAGGGAGTCTTGAAACGCCGTGAGCCCCTGCGAGACGGCCTCCGCCAGCTCCCAACCGCCGGGGTCTCGGATCACCAGGCCCACGAAGGCAAGTGCGGCGGCCGCTCTCCAAAGGCGCACGGGCTCGCGGGCGTTGCGCGCTCCCAGCCCGAGCCCGAGGAACGCGGTCACCAGCACGGCGTTCTGAAGGTAGGCAAAGACGCGCAACTCCGAGCCGATCCAGCGCACGAGCAACATCTCCAGAAACAAGATCAGCACCGAGAGCAGGGCGATGCGGATCAAGGGGAACCGTGGGCCGGGGAGAATGCGGGATTCGGACAGGGCGCAGAGTCTACTCGCTCGGCATGCTGCCAGGAGCGCGCTGGCAGGGCGCCGGAGCGGTCGAAGAACCCGCTCCTACGAGGACAAGAGGACAAAAAGATACTTGTGATTCTCATCTCACCTCGACGCTCGCTGCGACTTTTGGGAGCGCGAACGGGAGGTCCTGCTTGGCGAGCGGCGCCCCGCGCAGCACCCGCTGAGTTTCGCCGGCCAGCCTCAGGTACCAGTCCTTCGGCACCGCCTCCCCGTCCTCGTCCAGTGTGAGGAAGCGGGCTTCGACCGGCGCCGCCCGGGCCGTCTCCGCCACCTTGAACATCGCGGTTCCCTCGTCGACCTCGTCGAACATGGCGCCGTACAGCATCGTGGTTCCGAGG
>CAZVOI010001001.1:0-3044 GCA_964628275.1 uncultured Acidobacteriota bacterium
GACGCGATCACGGGCTCGGTCGTAGCGATGATACCTGCCTCCGCGGCTCTCATACGCATCAACCCAGCGTAGAAAAGGCTAAAAGGAACAAGCGTCGAGAAGATCCCGAGCAACAGGAACAACAGCCACGTTCGCGCGTCGTAGCCGGCAGCAAGAATCCTCGCGGGCGGCGTGACGAAAGCCCAAAACGTTCCCGCCAGGGCAAACGTGTAGAAGAGCACGGTCTCCGGCCGGTATCGTTCGAGGCCGCGCTTCGAATAGAGGATGTAGAACGCGAACCAGACCGCCGAGCTGAATGCGATCGCCCATTGCCAGGGGGTCGCCGCGAGGCGCAGGGCACCCGCATTGCCCACGAGCAGGGCCGTTCCGGCCAGCGCGGCCACGACCGCGATAATCGTGAAGCGATGGACGGGTCGGCCGCGCAGGGTGTCCACCAACACGATCAGCGTGGGCGCGATGTACTGCATCAGGATGGCGAGCCCGACGCCGAGAACCGAGATCGAGTAGTAGTAGGTGGCCTGAACGGTGGCCACACCGAGCAAAGCCAGGACGACGAAGTACAGCCAGTCGGCTCGTCTGACGCGCAACGCTGCCGGTTGGCGGATGACGAGCCAGATCCCAAGCAGCACGCAGGCAATGAGTAGCCGCAATTCGACGACAGTAAGGACCGGCACATGGAGGTCGCGGAAGACACTCCGTGCAAGGGTCGCTGAGGTGCCCCAGAAGAGCGCTGCGCCGACAACCAGCCACCGGCCCACGTGGTCGCGGCGCGGGGTCTCTTTCTCGGTCATAGCAGCTGCCGGCGGATCAGCCGGTAGGTTCGCTCCTCCAAGCCGCGCCGTAGGCGGAAGCTCACGCGACTCCCGGGCGGGCCCTCCATCCGACGTGAGAGTGTGACGACATCGAACTCGTCCGCCGCCGAACCCTCCATGGCGACGAATTCGTCGCCCGCGAGAATTCCCGATTCGTCGGCGGGAGATTTCGTCGCGACCGCCACCACTCGAAGCGCCCCTTCGCGCCGCTCGATCTGCAGTCCGACATGCGAGTACTCGTGTGGGCGCTGGTCTCGAGCAACGTCGAGTGGCTCGAGCCACAGCACACGGTGCGGATAGTCGATCGTCACCCTGAACCTGCGCAGAAACGAGTATCCGAGCAGCCCGTCCACGGGCTGCTGCACCGCCTGGCTCAGTGCGGTCTCGAGCCGGCTCTCCATGACCGAAACGTCCACGTCGCGGGCGACGACCGCGCTGGAACCGCTGCCCAGCGATATCGCCGGAACACGGCACAGGTAAGTGTGTTCGTAGCCGTAGAGCGTGGGCGCAGAGAGGCCTCGCAGCTCTTTCCACTGATGATCGCCCTGCAGTCTCCGAAGGGTCCTCTCGAAGATCACTGTCTTGGTGGCTCCGGTGTCCAGCACCAGGGTGATCGCAGCCTCATTGCGCCGGTGCCCGGATTCGCTCAATCGAGCCTTGATAAGGATCTTCCCGTCCCCTTCGAGGTCGAACGGCAGGCAGACCGCATTCGCGCCGAGCGCCCCGCGGAGCGCATCTCTCGAGGAATTTCTCGCCATGATGAGTGCCGCGCTGCTTGCCGCCATATCAATGGCGCCCATGCGTCGCGGCCGGGTGGCGGCGATTCCGTCACGGGGCATCGGGATCAGCGCGAGGGTGTCCTTTCGGTAGTCGATGCGAACCGCGAATGAACCGAGCGGCTGCTGTCCGAGCAGTCCGAAGACGCGTCGATCGGTGGCTTGCTCGATCACTTCGGTATCGACTGAGAGGATCGGTCCTACCACGTCCTGCTGAAGCGTACCGATCTGCATTCTCGGCAGTGGTCGCGGAGCAAAGGTCATTTCGTCGACCACCGAGTCGGCGAGCCCAAGGGCCAGGATCAGTTCGCCGTCGAGGGCGAGGTAGCCCGCTCCAGTATCGAGGACGAGCGATCCAGTCGTATCGACCTGATGGGCATTGATCAGCGTGGACTTGAGGAGCAATGCCCCTTCGACATTCTCGACGGGGACGAGGAACGCGCCGGCTGGAGCGAACAACATGGGATTGGCGGTAGCCTGAGGCGGTGACCTCGACCATGCGGCCACCACGGCCGAAAGACCAGAAGCACGGGGGACCGACGCGGTCATCGCTGCGTCAGGTACGCCGAGCGCCGTCAACAGCAGCACAGCGACCAAGACCGCGCTGGCGACTGGGGTTCTCTCCGGCTTCGAGTCCGCCCGTTCCGAGATCACCTAGACTCGCGCGGTCTCTCGCGGTCGGGTGATCTCTCCGCTCATTTCGACGCCTTCACTACCGTTCTCGAGCATCGTGCATCGCCCGGTGAAGAACACGCCAGGCTCCATCACCACACTCATCGCGGCAACATCGCCCTCAACCCGGGCCCCGGAGCGCATTTCGATGGAGAGAAGCGCCCGGACATTGCCATGGACTCGGCCATGAATTACCGCCTCTTTTACCTCGATATCAGCGCGCATGACACCGTGCTCACCAATTTCAAGTCGCTCGCAGTGAAGGATGTCCCCCTCGAATTCACCCTCGATCCGAAGCGTGCCAGAAACCATAAGCGTTCCTCGCAGGTTTGCCCCGACTCCGATGACGGTATTGGCCATGGCGGGAGATTCTGGCTGTGCTGCGCGAGGCCTGAACTTCATCACTGTCGTGCCCTCCTAGCTCAAAGCCAGACCTACATCACGCCCCAGGCCTCGAGCAGTCGCTCGAGATCTTCCTGGCCGTAGAATTCAAACTCGACCTTGCCACCCTTCTTGCCCGGAAGGATCGACACATGGGTCGAGAATTTCTGCTCCAATTTGGTCTCCCACTCGCCGAGACCGTCGAGCTTTCTGGTTTTCGGTCGAGAATGCTGCCGCCGCAGCTTGCGCCGGACGAACGCCTCCGTGCGGCGCACCGAGAAGCCCTTCGCGCCGATGTAGCGCGCCGCCGACAGCATGTCGCCCGGATTCTCGAGGCCGAGCAGCGCCCGAGCGTGACCCGCGGTGATGGTTTCACGTGAAACCATCTCACGCACCTCGGGGG
>CAZVOI010001002.1:0-12901 GCA_964628275.1 uncultured Acidobacteriota bacterium
GAACGCCGCTTCTCGATACGCCGGAGGCCTTCAGCCTCACTCAATCCGTCGGCGGTCGGCCGTTGCTGCTTGCCGCGGCTCCCGACGCCGGCGGGCTCGTCTATGCGCTGACGGAGCTGCCCCGGCTTCGGGAGCGACTTCCTGCGCAGGCCCTACTTCGTGATCGAACCGGCGCCTGGCTCAGCTATCCTTGATCTTCGTCCCAGTGGCAGGCATCCCGCCGCCGCTAGGGTCTGAGATCACAGGGGGTTGTGATGGCGCTCTACATGCTGCGCGGTTCGTACACGGCCGAAGGCACCAAGGGCCTGCTGAAGGACGGCGGCTCGAAGCGGCGAGGGGTCGTTCAGAAGATGGTCGAGCAGGTGGGCGGCAAGCTCCACGCGTTCTACTACGCGCTGGGCGACGACGACGTCTACGTGATCGCCGAGCTTCCCGACCAGTCGACCGCGGTCGCGATGAGCCTGGTGGTCAACGCCAGCGGGGCGGTTCGGCTCAAGACGACGGCGCTGATGACTCCGGAAGAGATGGACGCCGCGGCGAAGAAAACGATCGGCTACCAGGCGCCGGGTAACTAGCGGAGCCCGAGCGCCGGATCTCCGAGCAGGTTCCAACCGTTCGCGACCAGGTCGCCGCGCGGCGCCGCGGCTGCGGCGCGCTTCGCCTTCTGGATCGCTTGGCCCAGCGTAGCGCCGCGCTGGTAGAGGTAACCGTAGAGCGGCTCGAACAGCAGCGGCTGGAGCGCCGGATCGGTGACGCCCGAAGGCCCGAAGCTCGCCGCGGCGCCTCCGCGCGGCAATAACAAGAGCGCCTCACCCAGCGAGTCGCCATCGATCGAGAGATACCACTGGGATTCGCACGCCCACATGAAGACGAGCGTCTCGGGAGTCCCCGCGAGGCTCGCCAGGTCGTCGCCAGTCAGCAACAGCTCGTCCGCCCAGAACTGAACGCCGCCATGCCCGAAGAAGTGGGTGGCAAAGACGCCGCGTCGCAGGCTCTCGAACAGGGTCGCCCGCGCCGCGTCGATGCCTGACGCGATCTCGCTTCGCACGATGCTGCTGCCGTACGGCAGGCGGCTGGCCGCCCGGTCGGCTTCGCCGGCGAACGAGATGTCGCCGGCCGCCTGGTTGTCGATCGCGAACAGATGCTTGCCGGTGGACACCTGGAGGCTCGCGGTCTGGCGCTCGATCTTGTCGACGAGAGCGCGCGCCTCGTCCGGCGTTTGAGCCGGCAACCGGCCGATCGCGACATCGGGCTTGCCGTCCTCGTCGACGTCGGCGTAGAGGTTCTCCGACGGCACGCGCCCGAACTGCCCGTCCCACGACAGCAGCGAGGGTACGAAGCTCATGGCGCCAGTGCCGAGGTAGTCGTGGGTATCGAAGGTGTCGTCGCCGAAGAGCAGCACGTAGCGCAGGCGGCCGCCGTCGAACGACTGCTTGATCAACTGGCGGATCGCGTTGGCCTCGACGATACCGGCTGCGTAGCGGTCGTAAGCGTCCTCGACGTCGACCACCGCCGTGGTCAGGCCCTCCCGGCGCTTCAGCGCCGCCAGCCGCTCGGCCTGTTCGAGGAACAGCGGGTGTGTGACGATCAGGTATTCGGCCCGCTCGATCGAGCCCGGCACGCCCGGGTCGAACGGCGAGACGCGCCTGACGCGGCCCGTTCCGGTGCTGGTGGCGCCCGCGAACTCGACGTAGTTGAGATACAGGACCTGATCCTCGGGCGCCCCCGCGCGATAGCTGAGCGAGAGCTGGTTGCCGGTCGCGAGCAGCGCCTCCGCGACGATCGTGCCCTCGAGAGTGTGATAGCCAATGCCGGTGAAACGCAGATCGCCAAGGATGCGCGCGCCGTTCACCGATCCATCCAGCGTGTGCTCGCCGTTCGACCACGCGAACACGCGAATCCTCACCGCGACCGGGCCGCTCACCGGCACCAGGCCCGGCAGATCGAACGCGCCGTTCGAGCCCGGATGCGGCCACGGCGAGCCGTCGCCGAACAGATAGTCCCAGAACCAGGGATCGCCGGCCGGCGAAGCGCTCGCCAGATACTGCGCGTTGCGCTCGCCGCGCACGAACGCGGGATCCAAGGGATCCTCGGAGCGCGTGAGCGTCGCCGGCATCTCGGGCGCCTGACGGCTCCAGGTGACGACGTACACGTTCCTGCCGGTGTAGTCGGTCGACAACGCCTCGGCCGTGAAGCCGATCGCGGCCGGCGTGCCGCCCGGCCCGGGGACCGTAACGAAGTCGACGCTGCGCCCGAGGTTCGTGAGGTTGATCCTGTCCAGCGAGAGGTTGGGCGGCAGCCCGTTGGCGCGCAGGGCGTCGATCGAGACCTCGACCCAGCCCGGCGCGGCGATCTCGATCTTCACGCCGCGTCGCGCGCGCCGCGTGTTCGGCAGCCACTCGTCCGTGACCGCGAAGCGGGGTAAGGGCGCGCCGCGGCCGAAGACCCGCGCGCGCCGTGATGCGCCACGCGACTCGACCGGGCCGCCGTGGGCCAACCGGGTCTCCTGCTGCTCGACCCCGGCTCGCAAGCGCTGGTCGTCCACGGAGAACGGACCCATCACGTGGCGCCGGCCGGATCGATCGATCTCTTCGATCAGCACGCGCGAACTCGGCAGCGGCCCCGTCTCGACCCGGTACAGGATCGGCTGCATCGAGTCGGGCATCGTGGCGGCCGCGCTCCCGACCAATAGCGGTTGCGCCGACGCGCGTACCGCGTAGACGTTGAACGACACCGTGCCCTGCTGCGAGCCGGTCACGAACTCGACGGCGCTGCCGGTCACGCGCACGCCGCGGATCGTCGCGCGGGTGGCAAGCGCGGCGCCGACGCCCACGTTCGCCACCAGGTTGCAGACGGGGCCGAGGCTCTCGGCTTCGGGCCAGGTCGCCGAGCTGAACGCGGGGGTGAAGTGCGCGCATACGGGGCCATCGGCGGTGTATGGGCATTCGGGATCCGCCGCGTTCGCGGTCGCGGTCTTGGTGGCGCCTGCGTCGTTGCCCGCGGCGATGTTCAGCGTGGGGATCGCGTAGTTGATGCAGAAACGACCGGCGGTACAGGCCCCGCCCGTGAAGACGTTGCTGACGCGAACCAGCCCGTTGTAACCGTTCTGCGCCGCGCCCGCGATCGTGACGTACTGCCCGATGACGTAGTTGGGGTTGGCGGCGAACTCCGCGCGCGCGAGGCCGACGGCCTGCCGAGTCAACTGCGCGATCGCGTTGGTGCCCGCTACCCCGGCCGGAGGCGCGCCCGTGATGTCTTGCGGGTTGGCCACCGGCGTGAAGTTCACCTCGATGTTGAGCGACGCGAAGCTGCCGGCGCTGAGCGTGCCGAGATTGCAGCGCCGAGCCGTCGCGATCGAGATGTTGCTGGCGTCGGCGTCGGCGCACAGCGTGCCGGGCTGGACGCCGTCGATGAAGCCGCCTTGCGTTCCCGCGATGTAAGCAACGCCCGTGGCGAGCGGGGTTGTGATCACGACGTTGCTCAGATTGAACCCGCCGCCAGCCGGGTAGGGGTTCGTGACGGTGGCGGTGATGGCGAGCCGCGTCGGCGTTCCCGACGTGTTCGGCGGGTTGGGCCCCGAGATCCAGCGCGTGCTGGTCTTCACGGTTGGCTCGAGCGGAGCCGTCGCGTTCGTGGCCGGCGGAATCGCGCCCGTGTAGCCGTTGGGCAGGTAGACACGGACCGCGCGGTTCGGGTCGCGAGGCAGCCCCGCCGGAGCATCCGCCCAACCACGGTAGTCCGCGTAACGCCAGTCGATGATGTTGAACTGCGTGCCGGTGTCGTGGTTCTGCGTCCAGATGCCGTAGTTGAGCGACTCCAGGTTGGGGGCAGCCGTGCTTTCCACCGTCAGCGTGTTGGTGGCCTGCACCGTGGAGCCGGAGGTGGTGAGCGCAGTCACGATGGGCGTGGGCTCCGCGATGTCGGTCATGTCGGATGAACCGTTGTTGTCGCCGTCGTAGTTGGACGTCTGCACGGTGCAGCCGCGGTTCACGTACGGGTAGAAGATCATCTCCTGGGTGATCGTCGCCGTCGGCGTGTCGTATGTGTAGCCGCCGCCGCTGGTGTTGCTCAGGGCGCCGACGACCAGGGCGGTGTCGGTCGCGCCCGGCGCCGCGCCCGAGCCGGAGTCGTCGTCGCCGCTGATCGTGTAGACGTTGTAGTGGTTGCCGTTGGCATCCCGAACGTCGATGCCGAACGTCTTGCGGTTCGTGGTTCCCGGGTTGGTGTCGGTGATCCGAAGCTCCCAAATCCCTGGCGCCAGCGCCGCGTTGCCACCCGGGGCGCCCGTGCCAAAAGCGTTGCCGGCATTCGCCGCTTGGAAGGTGCCGCCGTAAGAAAGCCGGTTGAGTCGGTTGTCCGTGCCCGTGAGGGTGACTCCGCCCACAGTGTCGGCGCCGTAGTTCAGCACCCGGTAGTTGGCTCCCGCGGTCACCCCGTCGGGTTGGAACAGCTCGTAGCTCGTGGTGGCTTCTGCCGTATTTCCGGCGTCGCCGTCCCGCGCACCATCGTTGCCGGGGTCGAAGATCTTGAGGTCGAGTGTCGTGCCGGTGACCTCGACGAAGAAGCGCATCTGGTGGACGGTGTCGCCGGCGGCATTCACGTCGTCGATGCCGGTGAGGATCAACCAACCCGGCGGATCGGGGGAGATGGCCGTGCAGCCGGCCGGCGTTCCGACGGCCGTGCAGGCTCGTCCGTCGGCGAGCAAGCCCCGCGGCACGCCGAAGGTCGCCGCAGCGGCGGGCTGTGTGGCGATCCAGGCACCAAGAAAGCAGGCGGCTCGGAAGAACCGACGACTCACGCAACGCAACTCGACTTCGAAGCGCAGGGACCTCCAGTGTCGGCCAGGAAGGCCTGCCGGTCAACGTCCTCAACCAGCTCGTGACCCGCTCACAAACGCGCGTTACCATCGCAGCGTGAGCGAGGCGCCGAAGCCCGGCCTGACGCCGTTCGCGATCGCCGCGGTCGCCGTGGTGGCGATCGGCGCCGGTGTCGCGGTCTACCTTTACGAGCGAACGCGCGCGCTGCCGGGCGACGCCGTCCGCGCCACGGCGAAGGAAACTTCGCGGATCGCCGCGGCCTTCCGCACCGGCACCATCACCACCTCGTTCACGAGCTACGCGACCGAGGTCCAGGAAGGGCTGAAGCTCCAGTTCGCGACGCTCAAGCAGACGGAACTCTTCGAGCGCAAGGACGAGGCCGCGCTCTTCTGGGGCCAGCTCGCGCTGCCCGACGTGGTCGTGGAAGCGCGCGCGCCGGTCGAGTTCACCTACTACCTGGATCTCAAGACGCCGTGGAGCTTCACGCTCCAGGACGGCACGTTGCTGGTGGTGGCGCCGGCGATCCAGTGGAACGCGCCGGCGGTCGACGTCTCGGCGATCCGCTATCAGGTCAAGCAGGGCAGCCTGCTCCGCGACGAGGCTGCGGTTCTCGAGAAGCTCCGCGTCGGCATCACCCAGCTCTCCGCGACGCGCGCGGCCGAGAACGTGAAGCTGGTGCGCGAGACCGGACGCCGGCGCGCCGAGGAATTCGTCGAGACCTGGCTGCGCTCGCGCTTCGGCGAGGGCGACGCCGTCCGCGCGCGGCTGAGCTTCGCCGACGAGGCTCCGCCGAGCCGGCCGCTCGGATAGGAATCGGCGCCTTGAAGGACCTGACCGAAGGCCCTGTCGCCAGGCACGTCGTCCAGCTCGCGGCGTTCATCGCGATGTCCACGGCGTTCCAGACGCTGTACTTCCTGGCCGACCTCTACTTCGTCGGCCGGCTCGGCAAGCAGGCGATCGCTGGCGTCGGGCTCGCGGGCAACCTGATGTTCCTGGTGCTGGCGCTGACCCAGTCGCTCGGGGTCGGCACGACGTGATCGCGCAACGACCCGGCTTCGAGCTACGGCAGGTGTGGTACCTCTCGGTGGGTTCGGTGACGATCCAGCTCGTCGTCAATTTGTTCCTGCTTCACCGGGAGCTGGACCGACGGCTGTCTCCGATGATGGTGACGGAGATCGCGCCGATCGCAACCTGATCCCGCCGCTCGGGATTCGACTACAATCCCACTCGAGCTTCACCTGACGGGCTAGGGAATGGAGGGGGCAATGCTGTATCTGGTCTGGGCTCTGGCGGGACTTCAGGAAGAGGGCATGAGCGAAGGGGCAGGGCTGCTCGCAGGCCTGCTCGGCTTGGGTTTCAGCGTCGTCATGCTCGCCTTCGGGCTGCTCATGATCGCCTCGGTCTGGAAAATCTTCACGAAGGCGGGCAAGCCCGGTTGGGCCTCGATCATTCCGATCTACAACCTGATCGTGATGCTGGAGATCACCGGCAAGCCGATCTGGTGGATCGTCTTGTTCTTGATCCCGTTCGTGAACTTCGTCGCAGCGCTCTTGCTGTCGCTCGCCCTGGCGGAAAAGTTCGGCAAGAGCACGGGTTTCGGAGTCGGGCTGGCCCTGCTGTCGTTCGTGTTCTTCCCGATGCTGGCCTTCGGCGACGCTCGCTATCGCGGCTGAGAATCAATCGGCGAGCTTTCGCTCGCCGAAAGACCTGCGTGCGTGGTTCCAGGCGAACCACGCCACGGTCCGGGAGATGCAGCTTCGCTGCATCAAGCGCGGCGTCCTCGAAAAAGGCGTGACGTACCGGCAGGCCTTGGACGAGGCGCTCTGCTTCGGCTGGATCGACGGTGTGCGCCACAGCCTCGACGACGCCAGCTTCCTGGTCCGGTTCACACCCCGGAAGGCAAAGAGCCTGTGGAGCAAGGTCAACGTGAAGCGGGCCCGCGAGCTCGAGGCGGAAGGCCGAATGCGCCCGCCGGGAGCGGCCGCATTCGCGAGGCGCATCGCCTCGAGTTACTCGTTCGAGTCGAGGCCGGCCGAGCTCGACCCTGCTTATCAGAAGGAGTTGAGGCGCAACCCGCGCGCCTGGGCGTTTTGGCAGGCACGGCCGCCCGGCTACCGGCGCACGTGCTGCTTCTGGATCATTAGCGCAAAGCAGGACGCGACACGCCTTCGCCGGCTCGAAGTCTTGATCGACTGCCTGGCGCGCGGTGAGACGCTGCCGGCCCTCGCGCGGGCCAAGAAGTGATCCGCGCCGGTCGCGGGATTACACCGAAGCCCCGAAAATGAGGCAGCCTTGGCTGCACAATATGGCGTGCGACCCCGTCGCGACGCCACGCTGCCCGAGACCTACAGATCCTGGATCGACCCCGGCCAGCCGTTGCCGGACGACGTCCGCCTGCTACCGCGGCAGATCGACGTCGGCCAGGACCTGGTGATCGCTGCCGGCCTCGGGGTGCCGTTCGCGCTAATGGGCAGCTTCATGGGGGCAATGCTGGCGATGGTCCTCCGTTCCGCCGAAACGCGCTCCCCAGACCTCTTGGCGATGCTGCTGTTCACTGCTGTGACGACGGGTTTGTGGCTCGTCCCGTTGGCCCTGATCCGAAGGCTCGTCACCACGATCCGCGCATTGAACGACGCCAAGCACGGCCGGCTCCGCCAGGGCTTGATGCTGGGGCCGCGCGGCTTGCTGGTGCGCCTCGCGCCGAACGACTGCTATCTGGTCCCCGCGGAGGAGTTCGCGGCGGCGAAGCTGCGCGTCCCCAGGCGCGGACGACCGCAGCGGTTCTTTCGCATCGAGACCCGAGGCGACGCGGTCGAGTTCTTTGCCGAGCGACTCGAGGGCGAGCCGGATGACGTGAACCGTCATGAGAAGCGGGTCTGGCGCGGGCGACTCTGAGTCCGTCGATTCGTCCGGTTCAGCCGATCCAGTGTTCGACGGGCCGAGACAGAAAGTCGGCGAGTGAAATGCCGTCAGCGCCGACCAGCAACGTCCGCTTTGGCCGATATGTGGCGGAGAAGGCTTGCAGGCCGGGAAGCGCGTCGCGCACCCGGCCGATCTTCACTTCGATTGCCGTCAGCGCCCGGCCTGATCGAACGACGAAGTCGACCTCACGACCGCGCTCGCGCCAGTAGAATAGCTCGCAGACCCCGCTCGCTGCGGCGTTCGCGAGATGAGCCCCCACCGCCGACTCCGCCAAGCGCCCCCACCAGGGTCCGTCCGCTCGCGCCGCGGCGATCGTCAGACCGGACGGGGCCGAGAGAAGAGCGGTATTGAAGACCTGTAGCTTCGGGCTCGAGCCGCGACTCCGCGCCACATCCCCCGCGAACTTGTGCAACCCCGTCACCATGCCCGCTCCATCGAGCAGCTCCAGGTAGTGCGCGAGCGTCACGGTGTTGCCAGCGTCCTGAAGCTGGCCCAGCATCTTCGTATAGGACAACACCTGGCCCGAGTACCGGCACGCCAGCTCGAACACGCGCCGCAAGAGCGCCGGCTTGTCCACGCGCGACAGGAGCAGGACATCGCGAGAGATCGACGTCTCCACCAGCGAGTCCTTGACGTAGCTCGCCCATCGCTGCGGTTCCTTGATGAGCGGCGCCGCGCCCGGGTAGCCGCCGTAGAAGAGATACTCGTCGAGCGACCAGCCGAACGCTGCCTTCATCTCGGCGAACGACCAGTGCCGAAGATGCAGCACTTCGAACCGCCCGGTGAGGCTTTCGCTCAGCCCGCGCTGCACCAAGGGCTGCGCCGAGCCCAGGAGCACCAGCTTCAGCCGGCGGCTTTTCCGGGTGTCCTCGTCCCAGAGCCGCTTCACCGTCTCCGACCAACCAGAGACCTTCTGGATCTCGTCCAGAACCAGCAGGCCAGCCTTCGGCCCGGCAAGACGCGCCGCGTCCCACTGTTGCTCGATCCACTGAGGCCCGCGCAGGGTCGGCTCGTCCGCGCTCGCAAAGCGAACCGGCAGCGCGGAGGCGTCGGCCACCTGCTGCACCAAAGTCGTCTTCCCCACCTGGCGCGGCCCCGCTACCACATGGATGAAACGGCGCGGTGCTCGCAGGCGGCGGGCCAGTTCGGCGGCTTGGGGGCGCAAATACAGCATCGACGATTTACTCAGTATGTTGAGTAATTTTACTCAGAGTATTGAGTAACTCAAGCGGGACGCCGCGTCGCCTCCCTGAATCCGGTCGAAGCGCTGCGCTGCGACTGGGTCGCGACGCCGGCGAACCCGGCGACCGCCGAACCTCGAAAGCGACTAGGCTTCGCCGCAACCAGGGTAGCGAGGGTCGAATGAAGCAGAGGCCTTTCCGTTCCGCGGCCGCCGCGTGCGCGGCCGTCGCGCTGCTCGGAGCGGTGGGCCCGCAGCGCATCAGCAACGTGGTCCCCGACCTGGCGCGGCCGCTACCGCTGACGGCGGTCCGGCTCACCGGCGGGCCGCTGAAGCGGGCGCAGGACCTGGACGCCGCGTACCTGCTCGACCTGCAGCCCGACCGGATGCTGGCGTACTACCGCCAGCGCGCGGGTCTTCCGCCCAAGGCGCAGCCGTACGCCGGTTGGGACGGCGACAGCCGGAACCTGACCGGGCACATCGCCGGCCACTACCTCTCGGGCGCGAGCTTGATGTGGGCCGCGACCGGCGACCCGCGCTTCAAGGAGCGCGTCGACTACATGGTCGGCGAGTTGCAGGAAGTGCAGGGCCGATACCCGGACGGCTACGTGGGGGCGCTGGCCGGAGTGCGCGAGGCCTTTGCCGAGGTGGCGAAGGGCAACATCAAGTCGGCCAGCTTCGACCTCAACGGCCTCTGGTCGCCCTGGTACACGCTGCACAAGACCTACGCCGGCCTGCGCGACGCGTATCGGCATGGCGGCAACAGGGCGGCGCTCGAGCTGGAAATCAAGTTCGCGGGTTGGGCCGAGGGAATCCTGTCCCCGATGGACGAGGCCCAGATGCAACGCATGCTCAACACCGAGTTCGGCGGCATGAACGAGGTGCTGGCCGACCTCTACGCGGACACCGGCGACGCGCGCTGGCTGGCCCTGTCGCGCCGCTTCGAGCACAAGGCGGTGCTGGATCCGCTGAAGCACCACGAAGACCCGCTCGACGGCCTCCACGGCAACACCAACATCCCCAAGCTGATCGGCTCCGCGAATCGCTTCGCCTACACCGGCGACCTGAACGACGGGATCGCGGCGACGTTCTTCTGGGACCGCGTGGTCCGCCACCACACGTTCGCCACCGGCGGCCATGGTAAAGACGAGTACTTCCGCGAGCCCGACAAGCTGGGCGAGATCGTGGACGGCCGCACCGCCGAAACCTGCAACGTCTACAACATGCTGAAGCTGACGCGGCGGCTGTTCGCGCTGCGGCCCGACGTCGAGTACGCGGAGTTCCACGAACGGGCGCTCTTCAACCACATCCTGGCCTCGATCGACCCGCAGGACGGCAGCACCTGCTACATGGTGCCGGTGGGACGCGGCGCGCGCCGCGAGTACGCCGACATGCAGAAGAGCTTCACCTGCTGCGTGGGCTCGGGGCTGGAGAGTCACGCGCTGCACGGCCTCGGCATCTACTACGAATCGGGCGACCGGCTGTGGGTGAACCTCTACGCGCCGTCGACCGCCGAGTGGAGCGCCGCCGGCGTGCGTCTCCGCATGGAGACCGACTTCCCCGAGGGTGAGCGCGCGACGCTGTCGCTGGCGCTCGAATCACCGACGGCCTTCACGCTCGCGCTGCGCCGGCCGGCGTGGGCCGGTGACGGGTTCGGCGTCACGGTCAACGGCGAAGGCATCGCGACCTTGCCGGCTTCGCGCTCCTACGTCGAGATCCGGCGCACCTGGAAGGGCGGCGACCGCGTCGCGCTGGTGCTGCCGAAAGCGCTCCGCCTCGAGCCCACGCCCGACAACCCGCGCCGTGCCTCGATCCTGTGGGGTCCGCTGGTGCTGGCGGGCGACCTGGGCCCCGCTCCGGAACGGACCCTCGACCCGGATCGGCCGACCAACCGAGCGCCGCTTCCCGAGGCGCCGGCTCTCGTCACCAACGAGCGCCCGCTCGGCGAGTGGCTGAAGCCGATCCCCGGACGGCCCGGCGATTTCAGAAGCGTCGGCGTCGGCCGCGATCGCGACGTGGAGCTGGCGCCCTTCTATCGCCTGCATCGCCGCAACACTTCGGCCTACTGGGACTTCTTCACGTCCGCCGGGTACGACGCGCGCGCTGCCGAGCTGGGAGCGGAGCGTGAGAGGCAGCAGCAACTCGGGCGCGCCACGGTGGCTTTCCTCCAGCCGGGCGAGACGCAGCCTGAGCGCGACTTCAACCAGCAGGGTGAGGAGACCACGGTGATCCGGGTCGCGGGGCGTCCGGGCCGCCGCGGAACGAAGTGGTTCTCCTTCGACCTGCCCGTGGGGCCGGCGCCGCTGGCTCTCGTCGTCACGTATCACAGCGACCAGCGGCGCCCGCGCTCCTTCGAGGTCCAGGTGGACGGCCAGCGCGTCGCGGAAGAGATGCTGCCGCGATCGAGCGTCGCGCGCTTCCTCGACAAGGAGTACCCGCTGCCGGCCGAGCTCCTGCACGGCAAGCAGAAGGTGACAGTACGCTTCCAGGCGACGCACGAGAACGAGATCGCCGCCGTCTTCGGTCTGCGCGTGGTCCGCCAGGACGCGCCCCGCTAGAGCGCGACACTCCTTTGGCGGTGCGATGGAACCAGCAGCGAGGCGTTGCGCATCGCATGGGGTCCAGTTAAGATCTTGGTCGATCACTCGCCAGGGGAAGCGTTCCCTCCCTCCTGGCTCCGCGGTGCTGCTCGCCGCAGCCTCTGCGACGGGTTCGAGCGTCCTAGAGGCGGAAGCGGAGGCCATCATGTCCCGAATCAAGCTCGCTGTTGCGCTCGCTGCGGGACTGTTGAGAAGGCGGGCTGCGTTCTTCTCTCTGGCCTTCGTCTTGCTGTTTGTGCACGCAAGAGGGCAGGCGCAGGCCCTAGACGCCTTGCCGTTCTCCAACAGCTACCTCCTCACCGGCAACTACGTCGTGGGCGGTGTCGACGTGCAGGGGACGAGCGTGAACGGCTTCTCGACTGGCACGATCCACATGAACGGCGTGCCTCCCAACGCAGATATCCTCGCGGCGTATCTGTTCTGGGAGACGATCGATCTGCCCGGCTCCCCCAATCTGGATCCGCAAGCCACCCCCGTCACATTCCGAGGGCAACCCGTCGTCGATGCCAACGTCAAGGTCGTGAAAGCGAGTTCGGTGCCGGCGATCAGCGCGCAATGCTACGCCTCCGGCGCGCCGTTGACGCTGACGATGTTCAGGGCCGACGTGCTCCACCTCCTGCAACCGGACCCGAACGTCAAGAAGCCGGAGAGACGGCTGGTCAACGACGCGGACCTGCTGGACAACGGTTTCCCCCTGAACACCGTCACGCTGCCGGAGGCGGGAAACGGGAATCAGATTCCGCAAAGCGCGGGCGCCAGCCTGTTCGTCGTGTACCGGGATCCGGCGCAGCCGCTCCGAAAGATCGTCGTCTACGACGGCGTCCACATCCAGCCTTCGGTGGACGTGGCGATGACGCAGACCCTCCGCGGGTTCTACGCGTCGGCCTCCAACAAATCCGCCCAGGTCACGCACATCGTCGGGAGCGGGCAGAAGAGTACGCGCGAACGAATGTTCTTCAACGATTCGACCGTTCCGCCCGCCCCCGGCACGCAGATCGCTTCCGATCCGTTTCCCAGCGCCCAGACCTCTTCGGACCGCGCGTGGGCCAGCCCGACCTTCGATGTGAGCGCGCTGATGACGCCCGGGAACAATGCTGCGGGCGGCTTCGGGGAAACGGCCACGACGACGGTCGACCACTCGGCTGGGGGCTCGTACGATTGCCTGACCTGGGCGGCGGTGATCTTCAGTACCGCGGTCGCTGACGTCGACCGTGATGGCCTCCCGGACGGGCTGGAGGACGCCGCCTCTGGCCTCAAGGATCCGAATGGCGTGGATCTTCCGAACCTGTATGCCATGGGCGCGAGGACGGGCCACAAAGACATCTACGTCGAGCACAATGCCATGAAGGCTCCCGCCGGAACGACATACGGCTCAGCGGCCG
>CAZVOI010001003.1:0-4695 GCA_964628275.1 uncultured Acidobacteriota bacterium
CGACTTGCTGGAACAGGGCCTTGCGCGAGAGGCCGCCGATATTGGGCCCACGGCGCAGCCCGAAGCGGCCCTTGGTCGCCACGACGATCTCGTCGCGCCGGGCAAATTCGCGCAGCGCGCGGCCGACGATTTCTTCCGAGGTGCCGTCGGAGTAGATATTGGCGGTGTCGAAGAAGTTGATGCCGGCCTCGACGGCCTGGCGGATGAGCGGACGGCTTAGGTCCTCGGCCAGGGTCCACGGGTGCGCGCCGCGATCCGGCACGCCGTAGCTCATGCAGCCCAGGCAGATGCGCGAGACCTTCAGGCCGCAGCTGCCGAGGTTCACGTACTCCACGACGTCGGACTCTAGTTCGGCGCCCGACTCACCGCCGGGATGAGAACGCGTCCACGCCTCGGCGCCAGGCGGTATCGAGGTCGGCTCCGGGCGGGAAGCGCCCGTTCAGCTCCAGCACGGTCATGCCGTGGGCAAAGGCCCACGCCGCCCGCGCCGTGTCGAGGTCTCCCGCGACCGCTTCCATCAGGGGCAGCGCGGCGCGGTCCTCGACCCCCGGGACGAGCAGCTCGCGGGGAAGCGGCCGCTCGGTCATCAGGCGGTAGAGGTGCGGATGGGCGCTCGCAAACCGGCGGTAGACCCGGGCCAGCACGCCGAGCCGATCCTCCGGGTCATCGAGAAGTGCGCGCTCGAACGCCTCTGCCTGTAACTCGAAGCCGACGGAGATGATCGCCGCCTCCAGAGCCTGCTTGTCCGGCAAGTGCTTGTAGATCGACGGGGCGCGGATCCCGATGCGATCGGCGAGCCTCCGCATCGACAGGCCATCGGGGCCCTCCTCTTCGAGCAGGTCGAGAGCGACACCGACGATCTCGCGTGCGCGAGGGCTCAGGTCGTGAGCGTTGCTCGAACTCATCGCGGCCTCGAGTCGATGGCCGATCTCGCACCCGGAAGCGCGTTGGCGGAGCGCCTGAAGGCGGGCGTCTTGACGATCGGGATTGTCGTCTGACCGGTGATATCGGATCCTGTGAGTCGTTCGCACTTGACAAAGCTAACGATGTTAGCCATTGTAGCTAACAACGTTAGCTTTACCACATCCAAAGGAGCCTTGATGCACAGCACAATCGAGCGAGCGATCGAGATCGACGCCTCTCCCACAACCGTCTGGTCGGTTCTCACCGATACGGACGCGTACCCTGACTGGAACCCGTTCATGACGAAGCTCGCCGGGGACTTCACCGTTGGCGCCACGCTCGAGGTGCGCATCGAGCCGCCGAACGCGAAGCCGATGACCTTCAAGCCGACCGTCCTCGCCGTGGAGCCCGAACGCGAACTGCGCTGGCTCGGCAAGTTCGTTCTCCCGGGTCTCGTCGACGGCGACCACAGCCTCCGTATCGAGCCGCTCGCCGAGGGACGAAGCCGCTTCATCCAGACCGAAGGCTTCAGTGGGCTCCTCGTCCGCCCGCTGCGGTCGATGCTCGGCAAGACCGAGCTCGGGTTTGAACAGATGAACGCTGCTCTGAAGGCACGGGCCGAGAGCGTCGGATCTGTCGCGGCTCGAGGATAGGGGTGAGCAACCGAACTTGCCCTGGAGGTGACTCGCGCGTTGCTCATCGTGGGTCGTCGAACGACCGCACGCCGACTATCGGTCGCCGGCCCGCTCCCTAGCCCGGGCCATGGGTAGCGGGTATGGAGAGAAGGGCCGTGAGCTGATTTCAGGCAGTTGGAAGCAGCGTTGGACTCGTCGCGGCGTCTCCGCGGTGGTTCCAGCGATGGCGGAGGCTGATGATCGCGATCGCCAGGATCGCGAGAGCGATGCCGAGCAGTCCCCACACCCAGGCGAGTTGGAACTCGTTGTCGGTGATCATCTTCACGAGGGTCGCGAGAAGCAGCCCGATGGCGAGCCCTACCGTGACGGTTGCCGGCTGCCAGCCGCGCATCGAGAGGCGCGGGGCGAGCATCGGCAGAAGTTCCCAGATCACGAGTCCTAGCGCAAAGGCGCCGATCAGCCAACCCGAGTTGTTGCCCTGACGTATCACAACGTCGGGTGCGCTGTTCGAGAAAGGGCAGCTACACGGCGCCCAACACCGCTTCCGGTCGGTGCAGGCAATCCTGGACAGCCTCATAGAATCTGCCCACGTGTATTCCATCCATGAGGGCGTGATGACCTTGCACGTTCAATGGCATCTTCACCCTGCCGCTCTCTTCGAAGTGCTTGCCCCACGCAAAGCGAGGTATGGAATCTGCCGGATGTAGCTGCATTGGGTGCGAAAAGCTCGTAAACGACACCCAAGGGATGGGACTCATATACAGCACATCGTCCCGATCGGAGTTCGCACCCAGGTCGAGCTGAGCTCTCACAGACGCAACGCTCTCCGCCGCCCTTCTCGCGAACTCCGAAAAGTCCTCGGTGTATTCAACGGGACAGAAGCTGAAGAGATCGTCGTCCACCAGCACCGAGAAACCGGGATTCACGACATCGTGCTCTACGACTTGATCCCCTCGAATGCGATATCTGAACTCCGGAATCGCGTTCGAGGACCGAGCTATCACGTACACCATGGAGATGGTCAGCGAATATCCGTTGCTCCTCACGAATGAACAGAATGCGGTCGCGTCGACGTTGGCGCACATGCTGAAGTGGGGGTGATCGAGGGCATTGAAGAATGTGAAGTGCTCTCGTCGATACCACGTACGCATGTCAATGAGCCGCATCGTCTCCACCTCTTCGTAGCCACGGCTTCTCTCGGTTGCGGCTGGATCCTGACCTGGAGTCACCATGCGGAGAGATAATGCCCTTTGCCCCCGGATGACGGATCGACGACCGACATGAGCGCCGACTGCCGGCTTGGCTGAAGGTCCGCGTTTCGACGTACGACGGCCGGCCGGCGATCACGTGGCCGGTCCGTGGACAAAAAGCCACTAGGGGGAGAAGCGTCCCATTTGGCCGTCGAGTGGCAAGGGCCAAACCTCGTTCTCGATTAGGTCCGGAATCCCAGCGGCAATCCGAGGCGCACCCTGGCTAGCGGTGGTTCAAGGATTTCGGGCGTCCGCTTCGCAGGGCGCCCGGTATTCGTCCGGCTGGGTTGCCGACAGCATTGAGATGCGCGCACGGTAAGCGCTCTTTCGACATACCTCGCCGCAGTAGCGCCGTCGGTGATTGTCCAGTTCGACGCCGCAGACCGCGCAGCGTGGGGTGACGCGGTGTTCGTCTCGGCGGTCGATGCAAGCGGCGATCTGTTCGAGGGGTGACGCCGGGACAGCGAGACCCCAGCTCTCAATTCGGCCTGCCGCGAGTTGTGCGGTGATGATTGTGAGGGGTCCCCTCTCTACCCGCGCCGCCGGTAGCCTCTGTCGCGGAGCGGCATGGGCCCGGTGGCCCAGCGGGTCTTCAAAACCTGTGCGGTGTGGTAACCCCACGCTCGGTCGGTTCGACTCCGGCGCCGCTCCGTTAAGCCGTTCTTGGCGTGTTCGAGCCGATGGTGGCCTGCTTCGGGCGCGTGTGTGGGCGCAGCGATCTTCCGCTCAAGCCGTCGAACAGATGTGTCTGCGGAGAGAGGTGGGGTCGTATTCTCGTTGGGCATGCCGTGATCCTCGCCTGACTCGACCTACGATAGGCGAGTCAGGGGGCACCCGGCTGCGGGAGTGTTCGCCAGTCACCAGAGCGGAACCGGCACGCCTGGCCCATCCTCGGCAAGCGTCGGCATGACCCACCCGTCGACAACGTCAAGCGTGAGGTCGCCGGCGCGGATCAGGTCGACTGTGGCGATGGCGAGGCTTTCGAGGTCGTCAGCGCGGCGTCGGGGGTGTTGCGGGTGAGATTGATCGGGTTGGTGCTGTCGGCGTTCATCACCCAGACCTCGAAGTCGCCGTCACGATTGGACGTGAACGCGATGCGGGTGCCGTCTGGGGCCTGTTGCAGTTCGCATGTGCGCTTCTCTGGTTCCGCCGCTTGGCCCGCATTCAGGGCCTGAACGAACTTTGAGATAGTTACTTATTCCTGAGCACGTATATTGCCATGGGTGACATCTTAGTTTCATCCCGCCACTCTATTGAGTCATCGCTAGAACCGAGCGGTTTGTGAAGCTTGGCGAGCATGAGCCCAGCGCGTTCGGCGGCTCGTGTGTAATCATCCTCAGTCCAGTAGTAGTCATACAGTATTACGTCAATGCCCCGGATCAGCAGTTTTACCGTGTCACCGCTATGGAGCGGCCTGTCGTTCTCTGGAAACGAGTATGACAACGATACCCAAGTTCCTTTGGTAGCTTCCATCGAATCGGTCACGAATATGATGATGCCATCCTTCCGAAGCACTCGCTTCATTTCCTTGAGAATGCCCTCGATCTCTTCGATTCGCGACACTTCCAGAAACACAAAGCTCGAAAAGACTAGATCGAACGCAGAATCTTCGAAGGGCAGGCGTCCGCTGGGAATATGGTGATACTCGCCCAACCTATCTTTGGATCGAGCTTGTTCTAGCATCTCACCGCTAACGTCTACGCCAACTACATTGAACCCTAGGCGCTTCAGAAATCGTGTTGAACGCCCAGCGCCGCAGCCATAATCAAGCGCAGATGCGATGGATCCTGCGTACTCCCGGATCAGCATGGAAATGTCGCGAAATGCCAGGTATTGTGTTCCTTCCATCCCGAGCTCGGCATATTCGCCGGCATGTTTTTCATAGTCATGTGTCTTGCTCATCTGAC
>CAZVOI010001004.1:0-1802 GCA_964628275.1 uncultured Acidobacteriota bacterium
AGCCCTACGGCGAAGAAGTAGCGGTTGTCGAGCGGCACCGGAGCGGCGTCCGGCAGGCTGATCCACTGGTACTCGCCGCGCAGCACGAGGCCCATCGGGAACTTGAGCTTGGCGCCCACGAACACGAGCCCGGTCGTACCCTGGTCGTCGTCGACCGGCAGCGACTCGTGGTAGACGCCGGCTCCGATGCCGCCGTATGGGACAAAGCGTCCGAACGTCGGGCCGAGATACGCCTTGGCCGAGGCGGTGTAGAGGCTCGTGCCCTCGAAGGCGCCCCCTTGCCGCGCCCCTTCCACCTCGCCGTGGACGATGTTGAAGAGCGTGATCGTCAGCATCCCGCCCCACACCGTGCCCCAGGCCTCGCCCGGGCTGCCGGCACCGACGAGCACCGAGATCTCGGCGGCGCGGGCGCGCGGCGCGGGTAGGAGGGCGAGCCCCGCGAGCATCAGGGCGGTCACCGCGAGACTTCGTTCAGGGATCATCCGCATGCGGTCATCGTAGCAGGATTACGCGGCTCTCTCGGCGTGGTTTCGGTCAGCCGACGCAGATCAGCTCTGGCGTCTTCAGGGGTGGCCTGCACGGGACGCGCTCGAGGCCCACCACGTGTTCGGCGCTCGGGGACTCCTCGTTGCTGGCGGGGTAGAGCTCGACGATGAATCGAGGGAGGGGGGGATCCGAGTAGCCCGGTTGCGATACGGGCAGCGTAGCCGTCCCCTCGATGCGGGTTGTGCCGGTCCCGCCTTCGATGTGGTGGGTTCCTTGAAGCACCACGTCGTCGCCGCGCACGACGGAGAGTCGCAGCCGGCCGGCGGGAGCCGACTTCAGCGTGTGAGTCACCGAAACGACAAAGACCGCGGACCGACCCGCCTGGAGTGGCGCCTTGGCCTTCGGTCGGACTGCGACGATGTGGAGGCGGTCCTCCGCCGCGAGCCAAGCCCAGCGCCCGATCTGGAGGCCCGTGGCGAGGATTGCGACCGAGCCGCAGGCGAGCACTCCGGTGGAGGCGGCAGCCAGGAATCGGAGCCCCGAGCGCCTGGAGGCAGGGTCGAGAGCGCGAAGCCGGACGACCAACGTGTCAGCCCACTCGTCCCCGATTCGCTGGGCCTGGGGCGAGTTCAGGATCTTGTGGGCACCCACCAGCCCGCAGAGGAACTGGTCGATCAGGAAACCCACGCTTCGCTTGAATCCCGCGCTCAGGCCTGCCGGGCCGCCTGCCTGTGAGACGACCGTGATCCCGCACAGCCGCTTGCCCAGGGTGCTGCCGTGCAGGCCCTCGCAGAGCGTGTGCATGAGCGTGAGACACAGCAGGCCGAGCAGCGCATCCCAGAGGCGGCCGCTGACGGAGGTGGTCGCCTGGCTTGTGAAGAGCTCGATGGCCGCTTGTGTTGAAGGGCCGCCCGCCAGCGCCGCCGCCAGGATGAACACGCCACCGCCCATGGCCAGCACGAGGTTCAAGGCAGCGATGTCGATCAGCCGGGCCAAGGCGCGCCTCGGTAGACCCACACCCTCCAGCAGCGGCGGGGCTTCGTCCGTGTCGAGCGACCCGAGCCCGAGTGTCATCGTGAACTCGACGGCAGGCTATTCACTCCACCTCGACCTTGCGGCCGCGGCGGCCGGGCGGGCCTTCCGGCTCGGCAGGGTGGTCCTCCCGCATCCGCTGCAGCTGCCACTGGCACATCAGCACCACGCCCTCGAGCACCTGGCGCCGGATCTGACGGGCCCGCTCGCGGTCGATGCCGGCTTCCTCGAGGATCTCCGACACCATGCAGCACGGCTTCCGATTCCCGCCCGACGCGCTCTTG
>CAZVOI010001005.1:0-1733 GCA_964628275.1 uncultured Acidobacteriota bacterium
GTCGGCGCCCGGTTGAGCAGCACGGGGCGCGTCTGGATCACCTCGTCCAGCACATCCCACACCTCGGGCCGCGCCCGCTCCACGATCCGCTTGGCGCTCTTGATGTTGTGCGCCAGCCCCTTCGCCACCAGCGAGTGCATCACGAACGGCTTGAACAGCTCCAGCGCCATCCGCTTCGGCAGCCCGCACTGGTGCAGCTTGAGTTCCGGCCCGACGACGATCACCGAGCGGCCCGAGTAGTCGACGCGCTTGCCCAGCAGGTTCTGGCGGAACCGCCCCTGCTTGCCCTTCAGCATGTCGCTCAGGCTCTTCAGCTTGTGGTTGCCCGAACCCGCCACGGCGCGGCCGCGTCGGCCGTTGTCGATCAGCGAGTCGACCGCTTCCTGCAGCATCCGCTTCTCGTTGCGGATGATGATCTCGGGCGCTCCCAGCTCCAGCAGCCGCTTCAAACGGTTGTTCCGGTTGATCACGCGGCGGTAGAGATCGTTCAGGTCGCTTGTGGCGAAGCGCCCGCCGTCCAGCTGCACCATCGGGCGCAGCTCCGGCGGCATCACCGGCAGCACCGTGAACACCATCCACATGGGCTGGTTTCCGGACTTCCGCAGCGACTCGATGACCTTCAGGCGCTTCGTCGCTTTCTTGCGCCGCTGCCCGGAGGTCGAGTGGATCTCGCCCTGCATCTTCTCGCGCAGCTTCTCGACGTTGACGCGGTCGAGGATCTTCAGCACCGCTTCCGCGCCCATGCCGGCCTCGAAGACATTGCCGTAGCGTTCCTGCATCTCCTTGAACTTGCCCTCGGTCAGCAGGATCATCTTGTCGTTGTCGGCCGGGTCGTTGAGCTGCTCCAACTCCTCGATCCGGTCCTGGTACTCGGCGTACACCGCCTGGCGCTCGCCGCCCACCTTCTCTTCCAGCGGCTTCAGCTCGGTCAGCACGGCGCTGCGTTTCTGGTCTAGGGCCGCGCCCGACATCAGCGTGATGTCCTCGCGCTTCTTCTTGACTTCGGCTTCGAGCGCGCGGATGCACTCCTGCGCCGCCTTTTTCAGCCCGGACACCGTGCTCTTCTCGATCACCGTCCCGCGCTCGATGACGAGCGTGTCGCCCAGCCGGTAACCCTTCCGGGCCGACTTGCCGATCTGCTCGCTCAGCTCCTCCTGGAACTCGACCGCCGACTGCATGATCGCGTCCGTCTTCTCCTGCCGGTCTTCCTCTAGCTGAGAGAGCTTGCGCTCCTTCTCCTCGGTGGTCTGCGCCTCGAACGCCGACAGCTGCTCGCGTAGCTCCGTGGCCTGGTCCGCGAACTGTTTCTCGCGCCGCGTGGCCTCGCGCTCCATCTCTTCCTGCAGGTGCTCGATGGCGCGCTTCTTGGCGTGCTCGTCCACGCTCGTCACGATGAACTGCGCGAAGTACAGCACGCGCTCCAGCGAGCGCGGCGAGATGTCCAGCAGCAGCCCCAGGCGGCTTGGCGTCCCCTTGACGAACCAGATGTGGCTCACCGGCGACGCCAGCTCGATGTGCCCCATCCGTTCGCGCCGCACCTTCGACCGCGCGACTTCAACGCCGCACTTGTCGCAGACGATGCCCTTGTAGCGGACGCGCTTGTACTTGCCGCAGTAGCATTCGAAGTCTTTGGTTGGGCCGAAGATCTTCTCGCAGAACAGGCCGTCCTTCTCTGGCTTGAGCGTGAGTTAGTTGATCGTCTCGGGCTTTGTCACCTCGCCGTACGACCACGA
>CAZVOI010001006.1:0-3707 GCA_964628275.1 uncultured Acidobacteriota bacterium
CGTGCACCACTATCTCGAGCTGCTCGCCGGCGATCCGGCCTACCTGGAGGCCGCCCGCGACCTCGCCGGACGCACCTTCGAGTTCAGTCAGTTCCTGACCGACGTGCTCGGCCAGGAACGCCTGGGCTCGCATGGCCGCGGCCGAATCGCGTATCACGCGTCCTGTCACCTGCTGCGCGGACTGCGCGTCGCCGAAGGCCCGGGCCGTCTGCTCGCCGGCATCGAGGGCATCGAGATCGTGCCGCTCGCGGGTGCGGAAGACTGCTGCGGCTTCGGCGGCCTGTTCGCCCTGGAAATGAGCGACATCTCGGGCGCGATGCTGAAGCGCAAGATCGAGCGGATCCTGGAAAGCGGCGCGGACACGGTAGTGGCCTGCGACGCCGGTTGCCTGCTGCACCTCGAGGGTGGGCTGCGCCGGCTCGCCGCCAACGTGAAGACGCTGCATCTCGCCGAAGCGCTGGCCGCTTCCGAGGATCGCGCCGAGCCGTGAACCAGCAGACGCTGCCCTTTCACTCTCGGGTCAGCCTCGCGCTGCACGACCGCCAGCTTCGAGTGGCTCTCGACCGCGCCACTAGCCATCTCGTGAAACAGCGCGAGATCGGTCTCGCATCGCTGGAGCATCCCGATGCGGCGCGCGACGCCGCGCGCCGCTTGCGCGCCGACACGCTGCGCCGGCTGGACGTCCACATCGAGCGCTTCGAGGCGGCGGTGACGGCGGCCGGGGGGCACATCCACTTCGCCCGCAACGCCGTGGAAGCCCGGCGCGTCATCCTCGAGTTGGCGCGCTCCCATGGTGTACGTCGCGTGGTCAAGAGCAAGTCGATGGTGACCGAGGAAATCGGCTTGAACGCCGCCTTCGAGGCCGAGCGGATCGAGGTGATCGAGTCCGACCTCGGCGAGTACATCGTGCAGCTCGCCCACGAGACCCCGTCGCACATCATTGCGCCGGCCTTCCACAAGACGCGCGAGCAGGTCGGCCAGTTGTTCCACGACAAGCTTGGCCTGCCGCTCACCGACGATCCCGCGCTGATGACGGTCGCCGCGCGGGTGCGGCTGCGCGAGGTCTATCTCACCGCCGACATGGGTGTCTCGGGCGTCAACTTCGGCGTAGCCGAGACCGGCACGCTGTGCGTGGTCACGAACGAAGGCAACGCCTCGCTCTCGATGGCGGCGCCGCCGCTACACGTGGCGGTGATGGGCCTGGAGCGCGTGGTGCCGACGCTGCGCGACCTGGGCGTGCTGCTGCAGGTCCTGGCACGCTCGGCCACAGGACAAAAGCTCTCGGTGTATACCGACCTGATCACGGGGCCGCGACGCAACGGCGCGGCTGCGGATCCCGACGGCCCCGAAGAGCTGCACGTCGTGCTGGTCGACAACGGGCGAACCCAGGTCCTGGCCAGCGACGAGGCCGAGATCCTGTATTGCATCCGTTGCGGCGCGTGCTTGAACAGTTGCCCGGTGTATCGCGAGATCGGCGGCCACGCCTATGGCAGCGTCTACTCGGGGCCCGTCGGCTCGGTCCTGACACCCGCTCTGATGGGCCTCTCCGGTTGGAGCGATCTGCCCCACGCCAGCAGCCTGTGCGGCGCGTGCCGCGACGTCTGCCCGGTGCGCATCGACATCCCGCGCATGCTGGTATCGCTTCGCGCGAAGGCTGTCGTCCACGGCGCGACGCCGCGCTGGCTACGCTTCTCGCTCGGGCTCTACCGGTGGCTGGTCACGCGCCCAGCGCTGTTTCGGATCGCCCTGACCGCGGCGCGTCGACTCTCGCGCAACCTCTCTCCCGGCGGATTCTTTCGCCACCTGCCGCCGCCACTGGCGCGCTGGACGAAGTATCGCGATTTCCCAGTTCTCGCGCCGCGGCCCTTCAGCGCCCTCTTCGCCGAACATCGCGCGGCCCGCCGCCCCGCCGGACCGCGATGAAGAACCAGCGCGAAGACATCCTCGATCGCATCCGCTCGGCTCTCGTCACGGCAGCCTTCCCGGCGCCGACGCTCGCTTCTCGCGCTCCTCTCGCGGCCCCCGATCCGGCCACGCTGTCGAGCACGTTCGAGCGAGAGGCCAGCGCCGTCGGCTGCACCGTCCACGGTCCGTTACCGCGAGCGGAGGCGGCCGACGTAGTGCTCGCGATCCTGCTCGAGACCCACGCCCACGAGCTCCTCGCGTGGAACGCCGAGGACTTGCCGGTGGAGGGACTGACGGAGGCTCTGACCGAGCTCGGATTCCAGATCCTCGACCCTGTCTTGCCTCACGACCGCGCGGGACGCGCCGCTCAGCTCCAGAAGCTCGATGGAGTCCACGCCGGCCTGACGGGCGCCCTCGGCGGTCTGGCCGACACCGGCTCGCTCATCCTCGGCAGCCACGGACGCTCTCGGCTGGCATGGCTGCTGCCTCCGGTCCACATCGCACTCCTGGAGGTCGACAAGATCCACGCGAACCTCGCCGCGTTCTTGGAATCAGCGAACTCAACGGTCGCGGCCAACGCCAACCTCGTCTTCGTCACCGGCCCAAGCCGCTCCGGAGACATCGAGCAGGTCCTGACCCGCGGCGTCCACGGCCCCGGCGTGGTCCACGTGGTGCTGCTCGCCTGAGAAAGGACTGATGGCCGAGCGATGACACGCCTCGTCTTGTCGATCGCTGGAGGCGTCCTGGCTGGCGCGAGCGCGTTCTGCGTGAATTGTGCTTGATGGCAACTCCCGAGCAAGACCTTCTGTACGCCTTCGACGGTCATGATGTCGAAGGCGTACGCGCGGCGCTGGCTGCGGGCGCCGACGCGTGTTCCCCGGTGCAAGGCAGACTGCCTGTCTATTGGCTGCTCGAACAGCACGACCGATCGGACCAGCTCGGGCCGTGTCTTCGCCTGCTTTTCGAGCGAGGAGCCGTGCTGGCCGACCCGGCGGTCGTGCCTGTGCTGCTCGATGACGCCGAACGGGAACTTCAACGCCGCCCGTGCTCTGGTAGAAGCGGGTGCCGACGTCAACGCGACCGCGGCGGTGGACGAACAGGGCCTGAACGGACACACGCCGATCTTCCACACGGTGAACTCGGCTCACAACCGGGCCGAGCCGATCCTGCGCCTTCTCGTTGGCGCCGGCGCGAAGACCGACATTCGTCTCGCAGGCGTCTCTTGGGGTATGGGGTACGAGTGGGAGACGACCTTCTTCGACGTGACCCCGGTATCCTTTGCCCAGATGGGACTGCTACCCCAAGTGCACCGCCATGAGCGTGACATCTACTCGAACATAGCGACACTGCTCGAGGCCGCGGGCCGAGCGGTTCCGCCGCTCGGCAACGTCCCGAACCGCTATCTGAAGCCGAAGAAAGCCGAGTGAAGGCAGCCACCAGGGTCGTGAAGACCGGCCGCAGCAATCCCGAGGCCCAGCTCCGGAGCTTCATCGCCAAGTTCGACCCGCGTCATCAGGTCCTGATTCGTGCCGTGCGCAAGGCGCTGCGCAAGCGGTTTCCCACTGCTTACGAGCTGGCGTACGACAACTACAACTTCTTCGTGATCGGCTACTCCCCGACCGAACGGCCTTCCGACTCGATTCTCTCGATCGCCGCCGGCGCCAACGGTGTGGGCCTCTGCTTCATCCAGGGCGCCCGGCTCCCCGACCCGAAGAAGGTCCTGCTGGGATCGGGGAGCCAGACTCGCTTCCTCCGACTCGAGTCCGTGGATGTGCTGGCTCGTCCCGAGGTCAAGGCGCTCG
>CAZVOI010001007.1:0-2847 GCA_964628275.1 uncultured Acidobacteriota bacterium
GGGACGTCTGCGGCGGCGTCGTTGAAGGTGGGGATGGCGTGCTTCTTCCCGAGCTTGACGAACTCCTCGTCCTGGATCCGGCCTTCCTTGTTGTTGTTGTTGTAGAAGACCATCATCGCGGTCTTCCCGTTGACCGCCCGTTCCAGGTCTTCGCGCGTCTCCACCTCCACCAGCCGCACCCCGCAGTTGCGAACGGCATGCTCGTAGCCGAAGCGGTGGGACTTCTGGATGATGACCTCGCTCTTCATGCCGCTGAGGTCGGGGAGATCGACGATCTTCTGCCGGTCGGTGCCCGTGAGAACCGCCGCGGTGCCCAGCGTCAGAGCCGCGGCGGCTCCGGACGTGACCATGGCCGCCTCCGAACGGACGAGAGTAGCGATCCGCTGCCCCACCCGGTCGTGGAGCTCGTCGAGCATCACGTAGTGCTTGGAGGCGTATTGGATCGCCTCCATCACCTCAGGCGGCATCAGCGAGGCCGTCATGGCCGTATACGTCCCCGCCGCGTTGATGAACGGGCGAACGCCCAGCTCCCGGAAATAATCCACTCCGCGCCTGCGGCTCTCGGCTGCCGCCGCCGGCACGGCGCCCGCCGCGGTCAGGCCTCCCAGGAGCGGCGCTGCCGAAATGGTCTCGAGGAAACGTCGTCGGCTTCGCATCGTGTAACCCCCTCGTGCGTCCGATTGGAAATTTGACTAAACGAGCAGCCGCAACTATAAGAGCGAAATCAGAACCGCGAACCGTAACAGGAAATGAGGGTGTGAGCATGATCCGTCGAATAGCGCTGTCGCTGATTCCAGGCCTGTTGATCGCGACCACGGCATTGGCGCAACTCGCGTCTCAAACGGCGCTGGTCGGCACCGTGACCGATAGCGCCGGGCTCGCGGTCCCCGGGGCGCAGGTCGTCGCCGTCCGCGTCGGCACGCAGGACACCTACGAGGCGACGACGAACGCCGTGGGGTACTACCACATCCAGTTCGCCCGGCCCGGCAAGTACGAGATCACGGTCACGATGTCCGGCTTCCAGACGTCGAAGACCACCGGCGTCGAAGTCGCTACCAACCAGGTGGCGCGCACGAATGCCACGCTGTCGGTCGGCGCGCTCGCCGAATCCGTGAACGTCGAAGCCAAGGCACAAGTGCTGGACACCGACCGCGCCACGGTCTCGGCGACGATCGGCGAGCGCGCGATCGTCGAACTGCCGCTCTCCGGCCGCAACGTCTGGAGCCTGGCGAGCACGACGCCCGGCGTCCTGGCCGGGCTGAACAGCGACATCGGCCTGAGCTTCCGAGGCGCGGGGCAGCGCGAGATCCAGAACAGCTTGTCGCTCGACGGCATCAACGCCTCGGCCAACCTGCTGGCGATGACGAGCATGCGCCCGATCGCCGACGCCGTGACGGAGGTCCAGGTTCAAACCGGCAGCACCTCGGCGGAGTACGGCGCCTATCTCGGCGTGCACATCAACGTCGTGACCAAGAGCGGCAGCAACGCCCTGCACGGCTCGGTCTTCCACTTCATGGGGGACGACTCGCTCGACTCGCGCGGTTACTTCGAGAACCGCGACAATCCGAAGAACCCGCGGAACCGCAAGCAGTTCGGAGCTCAACTGGATGGCCCCATCGCGATCCCTGGCCTCTACGACGGCCACAACAAGACGTTCTTCATGATTGCGTACGAAGGCGTGCGCGGGGAAGCGATCTCGAGCCCGTTTGCCTCGGTCCCGACGGCGCTGATGCGCCAGGGGAACTTCACCGAGATCACGACACCGATCCGGAACCCCCTCACCGGACAACCGTTCCCGGGCAACGTGATCCCGCAGGCGCTGTTGTCGCCGGTGTCGCGCGATCTTCTCCAGTACTATCCGGCCCCGAGCCGCTCGGGCACGGCCAACAACTTGCAGGCTCCCAGCGCCGCCACGGACGACGTGGACCAGCTCTTGGCTCGCGTCGATCAGAACATCGGCAACAAGGTCAGGCTGAGCCTCCGGTACAACTGGCACGACAGCTTCAACAGCAACGTCTTCAACGCGGCGATTCCGACCGCGGCGGTCACCATACCGCGTGTCAACAAGAACTGGCTCTTTGGATACACCCACACGCTGAAGACGAACCTGCACAACGATTTCCGGATCGGCTACCATCGCATCGACTTCGATCAGCTCAATCCCTTCGCCGTCACCGGGGACGCGGACGCCGGAGGGAGTCTCGGGATTCCCGGGTTCGACGGCGACATCAAGTACAACAATCCCGGCATCCCCAGCATCAACATCAGCAACTTCAGCGGGCTCGGCGGCGCCGGCACGAACTGGTACCAGTTCGATACCACGTACCAGGTGTCGAACGTCCTGGCGTATACGCGCGGATCGCACAGCGTGCGGGCCGGGTTCGACCTGCGGCGGCTGACCACTGGCCGGCGCGCGGTGAACGACCCTCGCGGCCGATTCGACTTCACCGGAGACATCACCGGCTACTCGGTGGCGGATTTCATGCTCGGGCTGCCGCGCACGGTGATACCGGCCAGCGACCAGCTCCAGGGTCACGTCGGCGGCTGGCGCAACGGGGTCTTCATCAACGACGTCTGGCAGGCGTCGCGAAACCTGACGCTGAGCCTGGGCTTGCGCTACGAGCTGAACACGCCGATCCAGACCTACGCCGGCTTCGCTTCGATGCTGGCGGAAGACCAGGAGACGATCATCCCGTCCAGCTCTCTAACCGGCTATCCAACCGAGGGCTTCAAGTTCCACGACCCGAACTACACGGACATCGCCCCGCGCCTCGGCGCCACCTATCGCCTCGGTCCGAAGACCGTCGTACGCGCGGGTTTCGGCATCTACTACAACCCGAACCAGAT
>CAZVOI010001008.1:0-2355 GCA_964628275.1 uncultured Acidobacteriota bacterium
CGAGGTCTTTGCGGCGGCCTAAGATGAGCCCCCCGCCGTGAAGCCACAGCACGACCGGCGCGCACGAATCGGCGTCAGGACGATAGACATCCGCACGGATCTCGTGCGGGCCGATTCGCTTATACGAGTACGTTCGCATGATCACCAGAGCAGCCCTGTGTGCGCCGCCCAACGCATCGGCGATCAGCTGCCGGGCCCGCCGACGACGGCTGAGCGCCCAAGTTGCAATGCCAAACACGACCAAAGGTCGATCGGAGCTCGCTGTGGCCCGGTCAGCTGCCGCGCCGTGTTGGGCTGCGCGCTCCGCAAGCACTCTATCGACGCCAGCTGACGATGCTTACGCAGGCGACCCATAGCGTTGTTCCGAATGGAGCCACTGAGCTCGGAACTCCCGTGGGAGAGAGCGGACCCGATTCCGCGAACGTTCCAGCCGATACCAGATGAATGGCTACAACAGCCCATCCGAGCCACAGGAGCCAGCGCGGGAATCCACCGGCACGCCGAAAGGCGGTGGTGAAGGCGCCCAGGCACAAGGCTGTCCCGAAGCCTGAGGCGTTGTTCGAGAGCGCTGCGCCGTCGCTAAGAAGCTGAACCACGGCTGGCGCGAGCCCCCCTCTGCCAACGTAGCTGAGACATTCTCCCTTCCTGAATTTAATGTAGTGGGGCGGGAAGGTGATACAGAATGGGCTTCATGGGTAGTACGTACAGTTCCGGGTCGGTGAACGGCACCGGAGCGGGTTCGATCAACGTCGAGGTCGAGGCGAAGCCTCGCCGGCGGCGATTCTCTGCCGAGTACAAACTGCGGATCCTGCGCGAGGCCGACGAGCTGGCCAAGACGGGCGGCGGCATAGGAGCGCTGCTGCGGCGGGAGGGACTGTACTCCTCGCTCTTGGCGACTTGGCGTCGCGAGCGCGCGCAGGGCGAGGTCGGCGGGCTGTCCAAGAAGCGCGGGCGCAAGCAGACGGTGGATCCGGTCGGCGCCAAAGAAGTTCGACGGCTGACTTGCGAGGTCGAGCGACTTCGCCGGCGCCTTGCGCAGGCGGAAGCGATCATCGAAGTCCAAAAAAAAGTTGCTGGTCTCCTGGGGATCCCCCTGAAGAGCCCCGGCAACGACGCGAGCGACTCGTGAGTGCGGTCAGCG
Source organism: uncultured Acidobacteriota bacterium (assembly GCA_964628275.1). GTDB lineage: Bacteria > Acidobacteriota > Vicinamibacteria > Fen-336 > Fen-336 > CAZVOI01. Next base: position 1,142 of record CAZVOI010001008.1, read on the forward strand.
AAGTCGGCGCCGCGGTGGCGCTGGCGCCGCTGTGCGATGCGCTCGGGGTTTCGCGGGCCACCGTGTACCGCAGGCGCAGCCTGAAGATGGGACCTCGACCGCAGAGGTCGCGGCCCGAGCGTGCCCTGACTGCCGTGGAACAAGACGCGGTAGCCGCGCTTCTGGTCAGCGACCGATTCGTCGATCGCTCGCCGGCGCTGATCGTCCACACGTTGCTCGACGAGGATCGCTACTACTGCTCGGAGCGGACGATGTACCGGGTTTTGGCTCAGCATGACCAGGTCATGGAGCGGCGGGCGCAGCGTATCCACCCAACCTATCAGCGCCCTGAGCTCATGGCATCGGCTCCGAACCAGGTGTGGTCGTGGGATATCTCGCGGCTGCGAACCGCGGTGAAGTGGCGGTATCTGTACCTGTACGTGATCCTGGACATCTTCAGCCGTCTGGTGGTCGGCTGGATGATCGCCGAACACGAGAACTCCGCGTTGGCCAAGAAGCTGATCGAGGAGAGCATCGACGCCCACGGCGTGGAACCGGGTTCGCTGGTGCTGCACGCCGACCGCGGAACGCAGATGACGTCCAAGACGCTGGCGCAGCTGCTGGCCGATCTGGACGTGACCGCGAGCTTCTCGCGGCCGCACGTCAGCAACGACAACCCGTTCTCGGAGAGCCATTTCCGAACGGCCAAGTACGAGCCGTCGTTTCCCGGGAAGTTCGGGGGCCTGCAGGACGGCCTGGCATGGGGCCGCGATTTCTTTCCCTGGTACAACCACGAGCATCGCCACAGCGGGATCGCGTACCTGACGCCGGCCGACATGCACTACGGCCGCGGCGAGCAGGTGCTCAGGAATCGGCACAACGTCATGCTCCAGGCGCATGCGGCGCACCCTGAGCGCTTCCCCAACGGTCCGCCCAAGCTGCTCTTGCCGCCCACCGCGGCCTACATCAACCCGCCGCGGCAGCCCGATGCCACGGCGCAGGTCGAAGGGAGGGTGAGCGCACCGGAAACGACGGAGGTACGTCACTAAATGAAATCGGGGAGTGTCTCAGACTCGTTGACAACGCCCGCGTCGAGGAGAGCAAGTACCGACCAAGTAAGCGACTGATGGAGCACGTCGGGAATGTCATCAAGGGCAAGCCTGAGTACGTCCTCCTCGACGAACAATTGGTCGTATACGAGAAAGTGATCGCCTGTGCGCGTGAAGGAGTCCACG
>CAZVOI010001009.1:0-2799 GCA_964628275.1 uncultured Acidobacteriota bacterium
GTTCCCCCCGCTCTCGCCAAACGGCTCGCGCAGCTTCCCGCGCAAGGACTTGAGCCGAGGCGCCGGCGAGTGGAACCACTATTACGTGCGCGCGATCAACGGCGAGGTTCGGCTGTGGGTCAACGGCGAAGAAGTGTCGGGTGGCGCCGGCGCCGAGCCCCGGACGGGTTACCTGTGCCTGGAATCGGAGGGCTCGCCGGTCGAGTTCAAGAACATCCGGATTCGCGAGTTGCCGTAGTCGCTCCGGCCCCTCCCGAAAGTCGGATTCCTATACTGCCAGCGGCCGGCGTTCGCTGGCCGAGATCGACTCGTCGGTGCTCTGGTAGCTACTCGACGAGCGGCGTCTTCTCGCTCACGCGTTCGCGGGCGGCCTGGGCCTCCTCCACGTTGCGGTATCGAAAGACGCCTCGCGGGTATTTTCGTGGGGCGATTGCCCAGTAGCGAGCGCAGTGGCGTAGGAAACTGGCGAAGCCGTCGCGGTCGGTCACCACGATCGGCGCCCGGTCCATCTCTTCGACCGAACGAAACTTCTGTACTCTCACGCTATTCGTCCCTCAGATCGAAGCGCCGGCGCAACGCTTCGGCATCGCGTTGGTCCAAGGGTCGGATCGTACCCTTCTTGAGGCGGTACAGCGCCGCGGGGGTCGCGACGCGCACTCGAATGCCCTCGATCTCCTTGACCTCAGCCTCGACGGTCTCGTAGCTGGCGGCTTCACCCAACCTCGTCATCACGTCGAAATACAGGTCGCCCGAGGGCGGGTAGTAGCGGAGGGTCGGGTAGTCACCGAGGAGATCGGCGGCGCTGATCTCCTCGACGTTCGGGTCGCTCGCGTAGGCGTCGCGAAAGGCGCGCTTCAAGCGCTCCACGTTGTCGGAAGTGGCGCGGACGAACAGATCCACGTCTTCGGTGGCCCGAACGACGCCGTGGATTCCCATCGCTGTCGCGCCGATCAGGACGTACTCCAAACCCTGCGCTTCGAAGGCGCTCAGGACGCGCATCATCTCGTCGCGGTCCACTATCCCAGAGTATCCCGATGGACCGGCGAGTGGCGCATGTCGATGGCACGAACGCGCGAGAGCGCCGCGCGGCCTCGCGCGTTCGTGACGGGTCTTCTACTGCCGGTCCGAGACCACGGTGTTGCTGACCGTCCGGCCTTGAGCGTCGGTGCCGGTCTGGGTCTGTGTGCGCGTCTTGCCGTCCTTGGAGACGACGGTCTTGCTGGTGCCCATCACCTTGCCCTTCAGCTTCGTGATGCCTTCGTAGCTGTCGTCGTCGATGCGCTTCAGGGCGACCGTGTCGATGTTCGGGTTTCCTTTGTACGGGTAGTCCTTGCCGTCGTACTTGGCCGCGAACTCGATGTGGGTCGGCTTGTCGTCTGCGCCGACGCCGTCCGTCGTGACCTTGATGCCGCCTTCCCAAGCCTCGATCTTGGCGGTGAAGCTCTTGGGCGCGGGGCCCGGGCTGTACTTGGACTTGGCGACGTTCAGCTTCCACGTGCCCAGCCAGTTGTCGGCCGCATTCGCGGTGCCGCTCACGACGAACAGCAGCGCCAAGCCGACCAGGACGGAGAGAGCCCTTCTTCCTCGATTCGACATTCAAGACCTCCTCAACGAAATGTTGCGTGGACTCTACACCCCTAACGCAGCACCAGACCGTCCCCCACGTCGCGCTCGACTCGCCGATCGGCGGGAAGCGCTAGCGACGGAGCGGTGCGAGCATCATCCGGGCCGGGTGCAACGAGCGGTCGAAGGGATTCAAGACCAGGCCCAGGATCTCGAGGGTCACGACCCCGAGCAGCGGCGCGTCTCCCGGCTTGCCCAGGATGACTGGCGTGTGCGCCTCACCCTGCTTCAGCGTGAGGTGGCACTCGGAGACGTCGCGCTCCACGGTCGTGCCGTCGGCGAGCGTGAAAGTCACGGTTCGCTTCTTCGTGAGACCGATGGCCCGCCAGGCCTGGTGGGGGACCAGGGAGTAGGTCGCGCCGCTGTCGACCAGAAAGCGCACCGGGGCCTTGCGACCTCGCGTTCCGCGCACCACGCCGTCGACGTAGGTGACTCCCATGCCGTCCCGACGAGTATACGGCCGTGGCTCAGCCTCTCGATTTCACGAACGCGCGAGGGCGCCGAGCGGCCTCGCGCGTTCGTGCCCGTCTGCTCTATTGCCGGTCCCAGACGACGGTGTTGTTGACCGTTTGGCCTTGGGCGTTGGTGCCGGTTGTGGTCTGGGTGCGCGTCTTGCCGTCCTTCGATATGACGTTCTTGCTGGTGGTCATCACTTTGCCCTTCAGCTTCGTGGTGCCTTCATAGCTGTCATCGTCGATACGCTTCAGGGCGATCATGTCGAAATTCGCGCCTCCTTTGAACGCGTAATCCTTGCCGTCGTACTTGGCCGCGTACTCGGTGTGGGTGGGCTTGTCGTCGGCGCCCACGCCGTCCGTCGTGACCTTGATGCCGCCTTCCCAGGCTTCGTACTTGGCCGTGTTGCTCTTGGGCGCGGGTCCCGGGCTGTACTTGGACTTGGCGACGTTGAGCTTCCACGTGCCAAGCCAGTTGTCGGCCGCATTCGCGGTGCCGCTCCCGACGAGCAGCAGCGCCAAGCCGACTAGGACGGAGAGAGCCCTTCTTCCTCGATTCGACATTCAAGACCTCCTCGATGAGATGTTGGTTGGACTCTACACCGCTAACGCAGCACGAGAACGTCCGCCACGTCGAGGGTGTCGAGGCGGAGCACTCGCTCCGGCCCGCTGCGCACCTCGGTCACCACGCCGCCGCCGGCGAGCGTCGCGCGGCCGCGGGTCG
>CAZVOI010001010.1:0-2195 GCA_964628275.1 uncultured Acidobacteriota bacterium
CCGGGCAAGTGCGAGATCGCGGCCCAGTTTGCGGAGTGCGTGGGCAGCGGGCAACGGAATCGAAGCGGTTTGCGGCATTCACATAGTGTCTTGGATAGCGGACATAAGATCATCTTACGTCTTATATAGCAGACTCTATCAGGTGGGGCCCGGCGAGCCGATCGTCTTGCGTGACTGCCGCTTCCGGTTCTAGCGCACTGCTGTCCACCCGCGTAGCACCAGTCACCCAGTCCCGAACTAGAGCGGCGGGCAGACTACAATGCCTCGTCGGCGCGGCGGAGGTGCTGGGCCTCTCGGTCCGGGTCGGACCGCGGACGAGTCCGCGATGGACGTGATCAAGAAGCGGCGCGAGGCCCGCTGGGACGGAAAGGGAGCAACGGAGGTATTTCGATGAAACGAATCGTCAAGGGGTGGGCACTGGTTGCCGCCGCCCTCGGCTTGGCCGCGGGGCAGCCGGCCGAAGCTCAGGATCTGCAGCAGAAGCTCGCGGCCGCGAAGCAATCGGCCGCGCAGAACCAGCAGACGCTGCGCTCGTACGGCTGGATCGAGAAGGTCGAGCTGAGCTTGAAAGGCGAGGTCAAGAACACCACGGTCAACTCCTGCCGTTACGGCCCCGACGGCAAGGTCCAGAAGACCGCGGTCGTCGAACCGCCCCCGCCCGAGAAGAAGCGCGGGCTGCGGGGCAAGATCGTCGAGAAGAAGACCGGCGAGATGAAGGCGGAGCTCGAGGCGGCGGCCGCTCTCGTCCACCAGTACGTGCCGCCGGATCCCGGCCGGATGCAGGTCGTGATGAACACCGGGACGGCTTCGCTCGCCCAGGCCGGTCCCGGCGCCGTCGTGCTGAAGTTCCCCGGGTACGAGAAGGCCGGCGACTCGCTCGCGCTCACGTTCGAGTCAGCGGTGAAGACCCTGAAGCAGATCGACGTGTCCTCGTATCTCGACGCCCCGGCGAACCCCGTCACCCTGCGCGTTGGCATGCAGTCTCTGCCGGACGGGACGAGCTACCCGGGGAGCGTCGTCCTCGGCATGCCGGCGAGCCAGGTCGAGGTCCGGATCACGAACAGCAACTACCAGAGACTCGCGCCGTAAGCCGTTTGGACGGGGTCGGCTTCCTGTACGGCCAACTGTGCGTCGCTCACGACGTAGCAGCCCCGACCTGCGGTTATGCTGCCGGGGTGCTGGTCGCCAAGGTTCGCGGCGCGACGCCGAGAACCTGAAGCACGCGTGCGAAGCCGCAAGTGATGCAAGCCATCTTCATGAGAGGAAGGACGAGCAGATGCTGAGGAGAGAATCCGGATCTCGTCGTTCGGGATGTCGCGTCGGCGTCGCCTGTCTGCTCGGCCTCGGTCTGGCCCTTCCAGCGCCGGCGCAGGACGTGGGCGCTCTCGACAAGCAGGCCGCCGACAAGGCATTTCCCGCCAAGCCGCCCTACTCACCCTACGCGGGGCGCGCCTACCCGACGCGCCCGCTCTTCGGCGACACGCACCTGCACACCAGCTTCTCCTTCGACGCAGGCGCCTTCGGCGCGCGGCTCGGGCCCCGCGACGCCTATAAGCTGGCCCGCGGCGAGGAGATCACCGCCTCCAGCGCGCAGCCGGTCAAGCTCTCGAGGCCGCTCGACTTCCTCGTGGTCGCCGACCACTCGGACAACATGGGCTTCTTCCCCGACCTCCTCGCGGGCAAGCCCGAGCTGCTCGCCGATCCGACGGGCCGCAAGTGGTACGACATGATCAAGTCCGGCAAGGGCGCCGAGGCCGCGATGGAGATCATCCTCTCCTTCTCGCACGGCACCATGCCGAAGGCCCTCATCTACTCCCCCGGCTCGCGGGCCTTCAAGGGAGCGTGGAAGGAGACGATCGCCGCGGCCGAGCAGTACAACGACCCGGGCCGCTTCACTGCTTTCATAGGCTACGAGTGGACCTCCAACACTGCCGGCAACAACCTGCACCGCAACGTGATCTTCCGCGACGACGCGAGCAAGGCCAGCCAGGTGGAGCCGTACACGACCATGAAACCGCTGGGCAGCGACGATCCGACGGATCTGTGGAAGTGGATGACCGCCTTCGAGCAGAAGAGCGGCGGCGACGTGCTGGCCATCGCCCACAACGGCAACCTCAGCAACGGCCGCATGTTCCCGACGGTCGAGGCCTTCGGGCGCAAGCTCGACCGGGGCTACGCTGACGAAAGAGCCAAGT
>CAZVOI010001011.1:0-2671 GCA_964628275.1 uncultured Acidobacteriota bacterium
CTCACGATCGCCACGGTCAGCGCGAAGCCCGCGAGGCCGAGCAGCGGCAGCGTCCAATAGCTCGAGATCCACTCCCAGGCGAGCGGCGCATTGTCGAGGATGCGGCCGACCGGTCCCTCTTCGCTCTTGTCGATCGCCGCGCGCACCGTGGAGGTCTCCGTGAAGAAGCGCCACAGGGGATAGCTGACGGTGCCCAGGCCCACGGTGTAGGCCAGCGCGATCGGCCGCAGCCGGTCCCTGCGCGCCGCTCCGATCGAGAGCCACGCCAGCGCCGGCAACAGGAACGCCAGCAGACCGAGCGCCTTGGAGAAGACCGAGAGCGCGAGAGCGCCGCTCAGCAGCAGCGCGTCACGAGTGCGGCCGTTCTGGGCGACGCGCACGCTCAGCCACAAGGCCAGCGTCGCGAACGCCGACTGCACCGGATCGGTCAGCACCAGCCGGTCGTAGAAGAGCGCGTACGGGCAGAAGATCTGGAAGAGCGCCGCGACCGAGGCGGTCTCGCGATCGAAGAGAGCGCCGGCGGTCTTGAACACGCCGCCGAGGGTGAGCGCGCCGAAGAGAACCGTCAGCGCGCGGGCCGCTCCCAGATACTCGGGCGCGGCCCACGGAAACAAGAGCGCGTTCACGAACACGCTCAACCCCTTGCCGTACTGCCAGGGCACCTCCCATTCGAGGCCCTCGGCAATCCACATCGACCACGAGAGATGCCAGCTCTCGTCGAGGAACATCGGCAGCCGCGTCAGGCCGACGAGCCGCGTGGCGAAGTAGAGGAGAAAGCAGAGCGCGAGGATCCGGCGGCCGGTCACGCGCTGAGGTTAGCGGATCTCGATCTCGTGAAGACGCGGGCCAGGCTGGGAATCGCTCGCGCGCGTGAGGGTCAGCAGGTTGTCGCCGCGATACAAGAGCCGCCCGGGAATCTGGAAGCGATGGTCCGCGACGACCTCTCCGAGCCGGGCTCCGCCCACGCTCACCCCGTTCACCGACAGCTCGACCGGCTCGCCAGCCGGAGCGCTGAGCGCCAGCACCAGCGCGCGATCCTTCGGGGTCAGCGCCGGCAGCAGCAGCGACGCGGCCCTTCCCGAGATGCGCGCTTCGCCGGCCCAGGCGTCCTCGCTCCAGCCTTCGCGCAGGAACCAGCGCATCCGATCGGCCCGCGCGTTGTCCTGGGCGCTGGCGGGATCGAAACGGAAGTCGTCGAGGTCCCAGGCGACGCTCTCGCCGCGCTCGAGCTTGCGTGCGGTCTCCAGGCTCTCCAGGCACAGCGTCATCACGTAGATGCCGTTGCGCGTCGAATGCAGCGGGGCGCGCCGATAGCGGTCGAGCGCCAGGAAGGGAAAGGCCAGGCACGCCGCCAAGCCGAGCAGGCAGACGGCCTCCAGCAGTCGCATCGGCCGCATCGGCGGCGGCGCGTCGCGCATGTGGGAGAGCACACGGTCGAGCGCGACCAGCGCCAGCGGGATCAGCACCGGGAGCGCGTAGGCGAGCAGGCGCGTCACGTTGCTGCCGAGCAGGATCACCGGACTGGCGCTCGGGACGTTGATCCAGGCCACGAGCGCGGCCGCCATCGTGGCCGGCGCGAGATAGCCGGCGCGCCCTACGAAGCCGCGCGCCTTGGCTCGCAGCGCGCCCAGGACGGCGAGCGGGGTGAGCCCGCCCAACAGCACGATGCCCGCGGTCTCCCGCCACTCTGCGACGAGCGCACTCGCGAACAAGCGGAACAGGCCGAAGTCGATCGGCGCATGCGGTGGCTGGATGTGCGGCGTCCACCAGAGCCGCAGGACGGGAACGAGAAAACAGGCGGGCAGCGCCGCCAGGAGCGCGGCGCCGAGCGCGCGCCGCGTCCCGAGGCGCCCGCGCGCGCTCAGGAATACGAGCGGAACGAACAGGATGAAGATCTCCTTCGAGAACGCGCCGAGCGCGAAAAGCAGGCCGAGCGCCGCGCCGCCGGCGCCCGCTTCGATCGCGAACAGGAGCGCCGTCTCGAGCAGCAAGGCGATCGGCTCGCCGAGAAACGGAGCCTGGATCGACTCGGCCACCGGCCCCGACAGGCAGAAGACCGTGACGCCGCAGAGCGCCGCCCAGGTGCCGTGACCGAGCCGGCGCAGGTACAGGAACAGCAGCCCGCCCGCGCCCACGAGCGCCAGGAAGGTGAGGTTCCGATAGGTCGCGAGCGGCTTTCGCGGAAACGCGTGCGCGATCCAAGGCGTCAGGATCCGATAGCCCCAGGGCGCCACCGTGAAGAACGCCGGCTGCTCGGCCATCGCGACGTACACGAAGGGGTCGAAGGCGGGCAGGTTGAAGCGGTCGTGGGCCCGGATCGTGTCGGCGTGCTGGCGGAACTGAAAGCCCACGGCTGCCGCCGCGATCGCGAGGGCGAGAAGCAGGCCCAGGTGCCGCGTCACGCTGCTGTCTTCGTTCGCTGGCGGATCAACGCGCGATCGTAGCTGCTTTCGCCGCCGTTCGTTCGGGGCTCTCGGCTAGGATTCGAGGGGATGAAGAGAGGGGTCGGCGTGCGACAACGATCGCGCAGAACCGCGGCGCTGGGCCTGGCGCTGGCGCCCGCCCTTGGCTGGGCGCAGGTTCGCGAGCGACCCACGAGAGTCCAGGTCGCGGACGGGATCTACCTATTCATGACCCCGCCCTATGGCGATGTCGGCCTCGACGGGAACTG
>CAZVOI010001012.1:0-6198 GCA_964628275.1 uncultured Acidobacteriota bacterium
GTTGCGCCCCAACCTCTTCAAGCTGACGGGCGGCGAGCCGCTGCTGCACCCGCAGCTCCTGCGCTGCCTGGAAGTCGTCCGCGCCTCCGGCATCAGCGACGCGGTATCGCTCACCACCAACGGCATGCTGCTGCCGGCGCAGCCCGACGCGCTCTTCGAGGCGCTCGATCGCATCACGCTGTCGCGCTATTCCTCCGCTCGACTTCCCGAGAACAGCGTGCGCACGATCGCCGAACGCTGCGAGCGCTTCGGCGTGCGGCTGACCGTGAAGGAGATCGATCGCTTCCAGATCCTCGACGCCGTCGAGCCACGATCGCCTGAAGAGACGCGCGCCACGTTCGAGGCTTGCTGGCTCCGAGAGCGCTGCCACCTCCTCTACCGTGGCCGCTTCTACGCGTGCACGCGGCCGCCGCACCTGGCGCAGCGGGATCACGGGGACGCGGCCGCCGCTCACACGGATGGCGTCGAGCTCGAAGCGCCGCGGCTTCGCGAGCGCCTGGCAGGTTATCTGGAGCGCGACGCGCCCTTGGAAGCCTGTTCAATGTGCCTGGGCGCGGGCGGCGGCTGGCGCGATCACCGCCAACTGCCGCGTGCTAGCATCGCCGCCCCTTGAGCGGCAGCGCCCAGCAGACCCTCGCCATCGTCGGCGCCAACGGCTTCATCGGACGGCACCTGACGATGCAGGCGAGCGCCGAAGGGTTTCTCGTGAACGGCGTCGTTCGGTCGAAAGAGGGCGCGCGCGCGGCGACCCTGGCTGGCGCCCATCCGGTGATCGTGGCCGGCTTGACGGTCGAGGCGCTGACGCCGGCGTTCAAGGGCGCCGCCGCCGTCGTGCACCTGGCGCAGATCGGCGCTGAAACCGCGGATCAGACGTACGAGACCATCAACGTCAACGGGACCCGCGCGGTGATCGCCGCCGCCCGGGCCGCCGGTGTGCCTCGCATCATCTTCTTCAGCGGTCTCGGCGTCGCGCGCTACGGCATGGCGCCGCACTGCACGAACCCGTACTTCCTCTCCAAGCTGCAGGCGGAGCTGGACCTCTTCCGTTCCGGACTTCAGGTCGCGGTGTTCCGGCCGTCCTACATCGTGGGACCCGGCGGCGGGCTGATTCCGAGGCTGGTGCGCGAGATGGAAGCCGGGGAAGTGGAGCGCATCGGCGATGGCGGCTATCGGCTTCAGCCGATCGGCGTTCGCGACGCGGCTACGGCGATCCTGGCTTCGCTCGGCATGCCGCGCACACCCGCCGTCTTCGATCTGGTCGGTCCCGAGCCGCTGCGCTACGCCGAGTTCATCGATCGCGTGGCGAACGTGGCGCGCGTCGCGGGGAGAGGCGGCGCCTTCGCCATCCGAGAGATCCCCGTGGCCGAGGCGGTGGCGCAGGCCCGGGCCGGCGGCTACCGCGGCAACGGTCCCGACGAGCTGGACTGCCTGCTGTGCGATGAAGTCGCCGACCCACGGCCGCTGGAAGCCCTGCTCGGCCGTTTGCTGGTTCCGATCGACGACGCGATCGCCGGGGCTTTGCCCGCCCCCGGCAAATCCTAGGCGCGCAGCGCGACCGACTCTTTGGCGACGAGAGCGGCGAAACGCGCGATCAGCGCGCGCGTGATCGGACCCGGCCGTCCGTCTCCGAGAACCTGCCCGTCGATCGCGACCAGCGGCAGCACCTCGCGCGAGACGCTGGTGAGGAAGCACTCCTGGAGCCCTGGGATCTCGCTCAGGCGCACCGGCCGCAGCTCCACTGCCACGAGACTCGCCGCCGTCTCCAGCACCAAGGCTCGCGTCACGCCCTTGAGCACGCGCGCGTCCTCGGTGCGCAGCACGCCGCCCGCGATCGCAAAGAAGTTGCTCGAGAGCCCCTCGAGCAGCGCGTCGTCCTCGGCCACCATCAGCCCTTCATTCACGCCCGCTGGGAGCGTTGCGTAGAGACTGGCCGCCGTCGCGATGAAGCGTGTGTCCTTGGCCTCGGGATTGGCGCGCCGGACAGCGACCGTGACGGCCCGCACGCCGTCGCGAAAGGCCGCTTCCGGGAGGGCCCTGAAGCGCTCGCCGGCGATGAAGAGCGCGGGTGGCGCGAAGGTCAAGCGGAAGCGGCTCTCGGGAAAGCCCAGACGAACGACCGCCGCGCTGAGCCCGCGTCGCACCCGATCGAACGCGAGCGGCCGTCGCGGAGAAACGGATTCCTCCAGTCGATGCACGTGTCGCTCGAGTGCGAGAACGCGGTCGCCGGCGTAGGTTCGGAGCGTCGTGTAGGCGCCTTGGGGCAAGTGCGCCGACGCCTGCGTCAGGTCATCGTCGGCCGTGACGGAGGACAACTCTCCTGAGTCGGAGACGGAGAAAGTCGTTGACACGAGAACCGATGATAAACGCAGTCTCTTCAATCAGATAGGTTCGTCGGATCGCCGGGTTGAGCGGTTCTCACTCTTGACAGCGAAGCACTCAAGTCCATACCCTGGCTAGGGTGGCCATGGATCCCTACGAGACCCTAGGCGTCAAACGGAGCGCGAGCGTCCCCGAGCTGCGCCGCGCCTACCAGAGGCTCGCCCGCCAGTGGCACCCGGCGCTGAATCCCTTGGACCCGGTCGCCGCCGAGCGTTTCCGTGTCGCGACCGAAGCCTTCGAACTTCTCTCGGATTCCGAGTCGCGCGCGCGCGTCGATCGGGGGGAGCGAGCCGAGCCGGTCCCCGCGAGCGAGCCGCAGGTCGCGTTCCAGGGATTCGACTTCTCCGTCGAAGTGCGCCGCTCCTCGGCCGGCTTTCGCGAGATTTTCGACGGCCTGATCCCTGGCGCGGCGCCCGAACGCGAGTCGGCGCCGGGCGAAGACCTCCAACAGACCACGCGCATCGACTTCGAGGAGTCCCTGCACGGCGCTCGGCGCCGCGTGCAGGTCATGCGCTTCGATTCGTGCCCGATCTGCGAAGGCAGCGGCGAGACCTCTCTCGGCCCGGTCGCGTGTCCGAAGTGCAAGGGCCAGGGGCAGCTTCGCTCCCGGCGCGGCCACATGGTCTTCACGCGGACGTGCGGCGAATGCGCCGGGCGCGGCACGTTGCTACGGCCCTGCGCGCGCTGTGACGGCGAAGGGCGCTTGATGCAGAGCGAGTGGATCGACGTCGCGATTCCGGCGGGCGTCGCGGATGGCAGCCAGGTTCGCGTGCCCGGCGCCGGCAACGCGGGCCGCCGTGGCGGGCGTCCAGGCAATTTCGTGCTGGGCATCGAAGTGCCCGCGCATCCCTTCTTCAAGCGCGAGGGCGACGACCTCTCGTGCGAGGTGCCGATCAGCCTGGGCGAGGCCGCCCTGGGAGCGCACGTCGAGGTTCCGACTCCCGAGGATCCGGTCACGATCGAAATCCCGGCGGGCACGCAAACCGGCCAGCGGTTCCGGCTGCGCAAGCGCGGCATGCCGCGCCCCGGCGAGAAGGACCGCGGCGACCTGTTCGTGCAGGTTCGCGTCGTCGTCCCCACGGTCACCGACGGGCGCGGCCGCGAGCTCGTCCTCGAGCTGGCCCGGCTTCATCCGGGAGACCCGCGCGCCGAGATTCGGCGGCTCGTGACCCCGGCCACCACCAAGGTCTCCTGAATGGCACGCGGCCGCGGATCCAAGGGCGACGCCGGCGCCGAGCGCAAGCCCGGCGCAGCGGGGCGCTTCTACATGATCAGCGTGGTGGCCAAGAACTACGGCATCCACCCGCAGACGCTGCGCCTTTACGAGCGCGAGGGACTCTTGAAGCCCTCGCGCACCGACGGCAACACCCGCCTCTACTCGGATGACGACCTGCGCCAGCTCGAGGTGATCTTGAACCTGACGCGGGACCTGGGCGTCAACCTGGCTGGCGTCGAGATCATCCTCAACATGCGGCGGCGGATGGAGGACATGCAGCGCGAGACCAGCGAGTTCGTCGGCTACGTGCGCGAGGAGATGCTGCGCGCCAACCGCGAGGGCTGGCAGGAGCGTCTGGAGCAGGCTCTGGTCAGGCTGCCGCCATCACCGCTGGTGCGCCCCGTCGTGCCGATCGACGCGAAGCCTGAATCGCCGGAAGGGTCATAGGACAGTAGCGCCGGATATACTCGCGGCTTGGCCCGCGCGCGCAAGATGCCGACCGACGAAGCTGCCGAGCCCAAGCCGAAGCCGGCGCGCGAACGTTCCGTGACCGGCGACAGCCTGAACGCGTACATCCGTGACATCGCGCGCTTCAAGCCGCTCTCCGGCGACGACGAGAAAGAGCTCGGCCGTAGGATCAGGGCCGGAGATCGCGAGGCCCTGAATCGGCTGGTCGAAGCCAACCTGCGTTTCGTGGTGTCATATGCGAAACGCTATCGCGGCCTGGGGTTGTCGTTTCTCGACCTGGTGCACGAGGGCAACCTCGGTCTGATCGAGGCCGCCAAGCGCTTCGACCCCGAGCGCAACGTGAAGTTCATCTCGTACGCGGTGTGGTGGGTGCGGCAGGCGATCTTCCACGCGCTCTCGCAGGGAAGCCGGGCATTCCGAATGCCGCAAAAACTCTCGAGCCAGGTCTCCAAGATCGGCAGCGCGCGCGATCGTTTGGCGGCCGACCTGCAACGCCCGCCCACCAACCGTGAGCTGGCCGACGCGATGGATGTCAGCGAGCATGAGATCGATGGCATCCTGAAGCTCGCCGGCGACGATCTCTCGTTGTCGACGGCGCTGTCGGAGGATGGCAGCCTGGAGCTGGGCGACACGCTCGAACAGGACGTCGTGCCCGCGGTCGAAGGCGAGATGATCAAGGAGAGCTTCACCGATCAGATGCGCGCCCTGGTGCTTGCCCTCGAAGAGAAGGAACGCGAGGTCATCACGATGCGCTTCGGGCTCGACGGCGAGGAGCCGCGTACGCTCCAGGAGATCGGCGAAGCGTTGAAGCTGTCGCGCGAGCGGATCCGCCAGATCGAGAGCAAGGCCAAGGAGAAGCTGCGGCGCAATCAAAAAGCCAGCGGGCTGCGGGGGTACTTGAATTGACGACGCTGTGCGAGGTCTGCGGCGGGGTCGGTTTCGTGATCGTCACACGCGAGGGGCGCGAGTTCGCCCAGCCCTGCGCGTGCCGTCGCGCTGCCGCAGCCGGCCCGGGCGATCTGCTATCCGGCTGCCGGATCCCTCCGCGCTACGAGCACTGCACGCTCCTGGAGTTTCAGGCCCAGACCAACCGGTCCTTGATCAGCGCGTACGAGAAGTGCCTGCGCTACTGCAACGGCTACCCGTACCTGGGCGCCGCCGACGAGGGCCTGGGGTTGCTGCTCTCCGGTGACAGCGGCGTCGGCAAGACGCACCTGGCGGTGTCGGTGCTGCGCGAGCTGGTCGAGAAGAAGGGCGCGCGCGGCCAGTTCTGGGACTTTCACGAGCTGATCCGGGAGATCAAGAACTCCTACGACCCCGAAACCAAGACGACCGAGCTGCAGGTGCTGGCGCCGGTGGTCGAAGCCGACATCCTGCTGCTCGACGACCTGGGCGCGTGGAAGATGACGGACTGGATGAACGACACGCTCTTCTACATCCTGAACAGCCGCTACATGGCCAAGCGCGCCACGCTGATCACCACGAACTATCAGGACGTGGACCGCGAGTCCGCCGCCTCGGCCGACCCGTTGCGGCGGCGCGAGTTCCTGGTGGAGCGCATCGGCCAGCGCCTACGCTCGCGGCTGATGGAGATGTGCCTGGTGGTGCGAATCGAAGGCAGCGACTTCCGCCAACACCTCCAGTCCTCGAACGAAACCGCCATCGGCAGCGCCGCCACGCCGCGGAGGCCGTGAGCCCCGAGCCGCTCGGACTCTACGGCCGCCGGCTGATCGCCAGGAGCGCTATCTCCGGGCGCTGCTCGCCGAGATCGACGGCGCGTCTGCCACACGTTACCCCAGGGATCCCTCACCATGTGCCAGCCTGCAGGGGCCCGAGCAGGCATCGACCCTCCCACCGATCCTGAAGTTACGAACGACCAGTGCGGCCGGGCGCCGGGCGGCGCGGCCGCTGCTTGGCAGAGACGGACCGGATGACGAGCGTGAGGCTTCCGGCCGTTCGGAACGGCGCCTTGGACGCGCTGGCTGCGGCGGCCACGAGCGCCTTGACCTCGGGACGAGCCAGCACATCCACGGACTCGAGTCGGAGGAAGCGAGTCTGGCTCCCCGATCCCAGCAGGACCTTCTTCGGGTCGGGGAGCCGGGCGCCCTGGATGAAGCAGAGGCCCACACCGTTGG
>CAZVOI010001013.1:0-11471 GCA_964628275.1 uncultured Acidobacteriota bacterium
GACGCTGCGCCCGAGCCGCGTATCCTCGGCCCGGTAGACGACGCCCATGCCGCCGCCGCCCAGCTTCTCGACGACACGGTAGTGCGAGACGGTCTGGCCGAGCATCCCGGCTGGCCTCCTTGGTGATTGCGGGATTGTATCTCCGGGCGGCCCCGAAGAATGGGAGCCCCGCCACGCGCGAGAAGGGCGCCCTCGCCTAGTAGCCTGACGACTGCCGGCCGAGTGCGAGGGGTCGTGCCGGGTCGGTGACGGCGCCGATCTTCGCCGCGTAGCTCTGGCGGCGTGCGATGTCTTCGTCGGTGACGAGCCTGACGTCCAGCAGCCCCGGGCTCCGGTAGCCGGTCCGCAGGAAGTTCATCTCGGCGAGGCACAGGCTCCAGCCTTCCAGCCACGCCAGGAGCGCGCTGCGCATCTCGGGCGTCCCCGAGAAATGGACGATCAGGTCCACGTCGCTGCGCGGCCCGGCGCTTCCGTTCTTGGTGCTGCCGAACACGTACAGGCCCTTCACGCCGAAGCGTTCCGGCTCCAGATCCGAGGCGATGCGCTCGACCATGCGCAGCCGCCAGCGCCAGTGGTCGTCGTTCGGACGATCGCGCTGTGGCTCTAGGGAGGCGGCCTTGGGCGCTCCGCCACCAGGGGCTGCCAGGAAGCCCACCGCCTCGTCCAGGTCGGCATTCATGAGGATCCGGAGCACCTGCCCGTCGCTGGCCCGGGGCACGTCGATCACGCGCAGCGTGTCCGTGAGGTTCGCGTGCTGGGGAAGCAGTTCCGGGAGGACGCTCGCGGCGCCGCGCAGGAAGGCCGCGTTGAACGCGACGCCCGGATCGTCGGGGTACAGGGGCAGGTAGCGGATCTGCGACTCCACGAGGTCCTGGAAGAAGTGGGTGCCGAAGGAGAGATCCGGGACGTAGTTGCCCCGCTTGCGCGCGATCTCGATCAGCACCGCGGCATTGCTGAGATCGGCATAGGTCGCGCTCACTCCCAGCCGCACGTCGCCGCGGCTGCCCCAGCGGCCGGGCCCCATCAGGATGAACTGACGCTTGGGAAGCAGCTTGTTCAGGCTACCCACGGCGCGCCCGACCGCGCGCAGGCGCTCCAGGTCCTCGATCCCCGCGTAGGCGTCCGGGTCCACGTAGACGATGTGGGTGATGTCCGGGACCCTGCCGTTCGACACGTAGCGGTTCGCCGAGAACACCACCTGCGCCGGCGGGATGTCCCGCGGGATGGGCGCGGGCGCGGCCTCGGCGCCGTAGCTCTGGGGCCGGCACTGGAGCAGGTAGAGATCCTTGCCGTCGTGGGCGAACTCCACGTCCACCGGAGTCCCCAGGGTCTCCCGCAGCAGGCCCAGGAGCCCGCGCATGCGCGCCACGAAGGCCGTATCGGAGAGCAGGCCCTCGAAGGTGAACAGCAGCTGCTGCCGGTCGAAGTCCACGATCAGCCCGGCGGGCTGGCGCAGCACGTCGTGATCGAGAACGCTGACGAGGGCGCCGACTCCAGGGTAGGCGGGCCCGATCTCGCGGAGCAGGTCGCGGGCCTCGACGGTCTGGAAGACGTTGCGCTCGAGATCGATCACGTCGACCTTGCGGGGCGAGTAGCGCGCCACTTCGTCCACCGATGCGTTGACGCGCAGGCCCGGCTGGCCCGGCGCCACGAGCATCGGATAGTCGTCGGAGAGGCGGTCCACGGCCCGGGTCCCCAGGCCGGGCACGAGGCGCAGCAGCCCGTCCTCGCGCTTGATGCGCGGCGACCAGCGCAGCTCGTTGTGGCTCAGCCCCACGCCGGAGAACGACGGCAGGAAGTAGCGCCCCGCGCGCGTCCCCACCACCTCCTGGATCATGATGCCCATCTCCTCGTGCTGGTCGAGGAGCCCGCGCTCGGCGCGGTACTGGATCGGGTCGGGGCTGAAGACCGAGGCGTAGACCTCGGCCACGGCGTCGAGCAACGCCAGCAGGCGGGCCGGCTTGTCTCCCTGGTTCGCGAGGAACAGGCTCTTGTACTTACCGGAGAAGGCGGAGCCCGCGCGATCCTCGAGCAGACTCGAGCTGCGCACGATCAGCGGCCGCTCGCCGAAGTCGTCGAGGGCCACCGACAGGCCACGCACGATCTCGGGGGGGAAGCGCGAGCTCTTGAAGATCTGCAGGATGTGGGGGTACTCCTGCCGGACCTGATCGAGGTCCAGGTACTTCCACGCGTAGACGTCGTCGAGATCGTTGTAGTCGATGAACTTGATGATGCCGTCCGAGGGGAGATACCAGGTCTTCGGCACGCGCACGTCGCGCAGCAACGCCGCCGTGTCGGGAGAGCGCTTCAGGATCTGCGCGGCGACGAATAGCCCGCTGCTCTTGCCGCCGAGGCGTCCCTGGCTCTTCGGCAGCACGGCGATGTGCCGGACGAGGTCGAGGAAGTCCTCGATTTCCACGAAGTGGCGGGCGACGTTGAGCGCCTCGGGGTGGTCGGTCAGCAGGCGCCGGATCAGGGCGGCCTTGAGCCCCGCCTGGGTGGCGGGAGAGAGGTCGCGGCTGTCGACGCCCGTGTGCTGGTAGCGCTCGATGGCTCCCACGATATCCACGAGCGTCGTGCTCGTGCTCTCGAGGGCCACCACCAGGAAGTTGACGCGGTCCTCCTTCACCCAGACCTGCAGCAACGCAAGGATCTCCGCCTCGGTGAGGCGCTCCGCCGCGATCTGGAAGATCTCTCCCGAGAGGGCGTCGACGTCCTCAGGCTCGCTCAGGCGGGTCGGCTGGTTCTCGTCCAGCGAGGGCGGCTCGCGGGTCGCGGCGCGCCGCAGCAACGCCTTGGCCTCCTCGACGCCGTTGAACGAGAGGTGGTTGAGCATCTTCCGCGACACGCGCCGGAACAGCGCCTGGTCCGTGTGTCGCAGCAGGTCGAGGACGACGCGGAACCCCGCGCTGCGCTCGCTTCCCGCCCGCATCTCGCCGAATAGCGTCGTCAGTTCCCGGTGAAGGAGGAACTGGCCGATGCGGTCGGCGGTGCTTTCGACGAGCCGGCGCTCCTCCTTGAGGAAGGGTCCCTCGTCGGCCTGGGGCAGAGCCTCGAGGTAGTGGACGCTGACGGCGCCGACGCTTTCTCCGCGCAGCTTCAAGGGAGCCGTCTGGAGCCAGGGCGTCTCCGCAAACCCGTCGCCTTCGACCCTGAGGCCGCGAAAGACGATCCGGGCTCGGCACGCCGACGGATACTGCCAGCCTGCGGGCAGCGCATCGGCGATCTCGCGGAGCACCTGCTCGAGGGGGGCCTCGTGGTGGCTCAGGATCTCCTCGACCCGGTACAGGCAGTTGAGCTCTTTGGCGCGCTCCGTGAGCGCGTGCAGCAGCTGCTCGACCGCGGGATCGCCGGTCATGCGTGTTCCGCGGAGAGGATCACGCCGCGACCCGTGCGTCCGTCCACCTTCACCACGAAGGGCTGCTCGGCGGCCACGTGGCGCACGAAGGGGCCGTCGTGCCGAACGGGCAGTGCCGTGAGGCGCTCCCAGCGCACTTCGCCGCCCTCGGCGCCGCCGACCGAAAGGTAGGGGACGTCGAAACTGATCAGGTTGTGGAAAAAGTGGGCCCCCTGGCTCATCTCGACCCCGAAGCCGGGCAGCCGCGCTTCCACGATGACGCGCGCCCCCGCGACCTGGCTCCAGTCTACCGGGATCCCGAGCCACGGGTCCGAGCTGCCCCAGCGCCCGAAGCCGACAAGAACGTAAGGCCGCGCCTCGGCGAGGAGCCCGCGGTTCAGCTCGGCGATCTCCGCGGCTATCGCCGGCGTGTGTCGCGACTCGAAGCTCGCGGGCTTGACGAAGACGACGTCGCGGACCCCTTCGATGACGCCGTTGCCCATGGTGCGCTCCGAGGTCACGATGGCTCGCGGGCCCCGGTTCTCGTCCTCGCTGATCCCAACGCGTTGCCGCGAGACGGCCATGGGTCTCACCTGGAGCAGCCCGAAGCGCGGCGCGACGCCGGAAAGCGTGAGAGCGAACTCCATCTCGATCTCGGACCCCGTCGACTCCTCGAAGGCCTCGAGCAGGGTTGTGAGCAGGCGGTTCAGCGGCACGACCTCGTGGGCCAGGAGCGGCGCGAAGTCCAGCACCCGGGGTCCGCTGCGGGCGACGCCCGGCACGATGGCATCGCTCTCGGCGACGTAGGTCGACGCCACGTCACGCAGCGTCCCGTCGTACTCGGCCTCCGCGAGGCTCAGCTTGCTGAGGTACTCGGTCTCCAGCATGGGATCGTAGGCCGGAGGCTTGCCCATGTTGACGGCCCACAGCTCCCGCTGGGTGATGTCGAGAAGCTC
This sequence comes from uncultured Acidobacteriota bacterium, assembly GCA_964628275.1. Taxonomy (GTDB): domain Bacteria; phylum Acidobacteriota; class Vicinamibacteria; order Fen-336; family Fen-336; genus CAZVOI01. Next base: position 4,294 of record CAZVOI010001013.1, read on the forward strand.
CGCCGGCGAGCCGTGGGGAGGCGCGCTGCGCGGACGCCCCGGCGAGTAGGTCCACGCGCGGCCTCCGTCCACGATGGTCTTGCCAAGACCCAGCGCCAGGTCCACGACGCCGTCCTCCGGCTTCGCCGCACCGAAGGCGTAGAAGTTCCACGAGCGCGCGACGCCGGAGACCTCGGGGTAGTAGCGCGGGCCATGGGGCGACCCCACCACCTCCTGGAGGATCACGGCCATCTTCTCTTCGCGAACGTCGCGGCCGATGGCCCGCAGGTAGGCCCGCGCTCCGGGCCGGAACGTGGAGGCCCAGACGAACTTGATCGCCTCGGTGAGACGCCGGAAGCGGGACTCCGGGTCGGGCTGGTTGTTCGGGATCATCTTGGTGTCGTAGACGCCCGCGAAGGGATGCCGCAGAGCGTCCTCGAGCCGGCTGGACGAGCGCACGGCGAGGGGCGCGTGGTTTCCGCGGATGAGGTCCCACAGGTCGCCGAGCAGCTCGACCGGCAGGTCCGCACGCTGGAACGCCTCGGCGAGTTGGCGCTCGCTGCCGGGATCGAGGGCGACGTCTGTAAGCCGGTTGCGCTCGAGGAACGCGTCGAAGGCGCCGGTCGCCACTACCGTGATCGCGGGGATGTCGATCGAAAGGGGCGCAAAGCGCGCCACGTCGAGATGGGCGATGACGTCGCGGGCGTGGAGCAGGCCTTCGGCCTTGCCCCCGAGCTCGCCCGTGCCGATCACGGTGCAATGCTCGCGGGAGCCGCGCGAGGAACGTTCGAACGGCGGCAGCTGCGTTGCTACACCCACCCCCGGTCGCGGCAGGCCTGGGCAACGCGGCTCACGGCGATCACATACGCCGCCTCGCGCATCGGCAGGCGCCGCTTGCGGGCCAGCTCGCTCACGGCCAGGAAGGCCGAGGTCATCTTGACGTCGAGCTTGGCCAGCACTTCGTCCTTCTCCCAGTAGTTGTTCATGTTGCTCTGGACCTGCTCGAAGTAGCTGCACGTGACGCCGCCGGCGTTGGCCAGGAAATCCGGGATCACGAAGATCCCGCGCTGGTCCAGGACCGCGTCCGCCTCGGGGGCGGTCGGGCCGTTGGCGCCCTCGGCGATCACACGCACCGCGGCGTCGATGCGGCGGACGCTAACGGCGTTGATCTGGTTCTCGAGGGCCGCCGGGATCAGGATCTCCACCGGCTGCTCGATCCAGGCCTCGCCCGGCAGCACGTCGTACCCCTGCTTTTTCGCCTGTTCCTTGTCGATGCCCCCGAAGCGGTCCGTGATGCCGACCAGCGCATCGACGTCGATGCCCGACGCGCGCCGGAAGGCGTAGGACGTCTGGTCGGCCTGGTCCCAGCACGAGACGCAGCTCACCTTCCCGCCCAGCTGCTGGTAGAGGCGGATCGCGTACTGCGCGACGTTGCCGAAGCCCTGGACGCTGGCGCGTGTGCTGTCCACCTTGAGCCCCAGCTCACGCAAGGCCTCGCGCAGCGTGAACACGACGCCGAAGCCCGTGGCCTCGGCGCGGCCCTGCGAGCCGCCCATTCCCACGGGCTTGCCCGTGATGAAGCCGGGATAGCGGCCGCCATGGATCGTCTCGAACTCGTCGAGCATCCACAGCATGTGCTGAGCGTTCGTCATCACGTCGGGAGCGGGCACGTCGCTCACTGGCCCGACGTTGCGTGCGACCTGGCGCACCCAGCCGCGGCAGATCAACTCCTGCTCGCGCGCGCTCAGATTGTGGGGGTCGCACACGACGCCGCCCTTGGCTCCGCCCAGCGGGATGTCGACGACGGCGCACTTCCACGACATCCACATCGCCAGCGCGCGGACGGTGTCGACCGTCTCCTGTGGATGGAAGCGGATCCCGCCTTTCGAGGGGCCGCGGGCGTCGTTGTGCTGCACGCGGAAGCCCCGGAAGACCTTGACGTGCCCGTCGTCCATGCGCACCGGGATACTGAAGGCATACTCCCGCATCGGGTTGCGCAGCAATTCTTTCGTCCCCGCGTCGAGCTCAAGGAGCGCCGCCACCCTGTCGAACTGGGCCTGGGCCACCTCGAACGAGTTGTAGGACTTGGTCATCAGCATGTTGAGCCTCCCGGCGGGTCCGTTCAAGCGCGAGGCGCCGAAACGGCGCCACCGGTCATGGTGCAAGGGGTGTGCCAGAAAGCACATCCTTCAGTGCGCTCGCCTCCCGCCCCCAGCGACGCTTGCGGCCTGCGAAAGGAAAGGAGATGGGCCTTGAACGCGCCGGAGGCCCAGCCGAGCGCGGCTCCAACGAGGAGGGCGAGCACGTCGAGCATCGTCATCGGCATCCCCCCTTTGATCCGGCCGGTCGCCCCGGGTCACGAGCTGAGGTTCCCGAACCAGCCCTGCCGCTCCATCCACTTCGCAAGCTCGAGGACCGGGGACACCGTGAAGGCCGCGGTCGCCACGATGACCCAGTCCGTGAGGGGCAGACGGAACGTGCCGAACGGCTCGTTGAGGACGGGCACGTAGATGATCAGCGTGAGAAGGGCGAGCTCCCAGGCGATGGCGAGGTTCAGCCACCTGTTGGCGAACGGTCGGACGAGCACCGAGTGTCGGTCGGAACGGAAGTTGTAGGCCTTGAAGAACTGGATCAGAACCAGCGACACGAACGTCATCGTCATCGCCTGCGCCGCGCTGCGGCCGGAGCCCAGGGCCCAGGTGAAAAGGCCGATATTGACCAGCATCGACCACGCTCCGCCCAAGAGCGTCAACGTCAGAACGGGCCGCGTGAAGATCCCGGCGCGCGGATCGCGAGGAGGACGCCGCATGAGATCGGCCTCCGGGGGATCCACAGCGAGCGCCAAAGCCGGGAGACCGTCGCTAGCGAGGTTCACGTAGAGGATCTGGACCGCCGTCAGGGGGAGCGGCAAGCCGAGTAGCGAGGCTCCCGCCATCAGCCCGATCTCGCCGACGTTCGACGAGAGCAGGTACATCAGGTACTTCTTGATGTTGCTGTAGACGCCTCGGCCCTCTTCGACGGCGGCCACAATGGACGCGAAGTTGTCGTCCGTCAGTGTCATCGCCGCCGCGTCCTTCGTGACGTCGGTCCCCGTGACGCCCATGGCGACGCCGATGTCTGCCTTCTTCAGAGCCGGAGCATCATTGACTCCGTCTCCGGTCATCGCCACGTAGTGGCCTTTGCTCTGCCAGGCCGTGACGACACGGAGCTTGTGTGCCGGCGAGACGCGGGCGTAGACCTCGATCTGCTCGACCTGGCGCTGAAACTCTTCGTCGGTCATCGCGTCCAGCTCGGCCCCGGTCACGATCCGGCCACGCTTGAGTACTCCCAGCTCACGGGCGACGGCCTCGGCCGTGAGAGCGTGGTCACCCGTTATCAGGATCGGCTTGATGCCAGCCCGCTCGCACGTCGCGATCGCGTGGCCGGCCTCAGCGCGTGGCGGGTCGCTCATCCCGACGAGCCCGAGAAAGGTCATCCCGCGTTCCGCGTCCTCGAGGCTGGCGCGAGACTTGACCGCCACGGCGAGGACACGGAGGGCCTGGCTCGCCATGTTGCGGGCTGTGTCGAGCACTCGCTCCCGTTCCGCCGGCCCCAGGACGCGCTCGCCGTCCTCACCCAGGAGCCGGCCGCAGCCTTCGAGAATGACTTCCGGCGCGCCCTTCGAGTAGGCGACGATACCCTCGGGCGTCCGATGCAGCGTGGTCATCCTCTTCGTCTCGGAGGTGAACGGGATCTCGGCCACCCGCGGAAAGCCGGCGTCAAGGTCGTGCTTGTGCAGGCCGGCCTTTTCCGCCGCCACGATCAGCGCCAGCTCCGTCGGATCGCCCTTGGCGGACCAGCCCGCCGTCGCCTCTCCGTGTCGCTTGAGCTTGGCGTCCGAGGCGAGGACGGCCGCCTGCAGCAGGGCCAAGAGCGGCGGCGTTGGCGCGATGGATAGGCCTGCCTCGGAGAACTCGCCGCGCAGCTCGTAGCCCGCTCCGGAGACGCTCAGGCTCCTCCCGGCGACATCGATCCGCCGCGCGGTCATCTCGCCTCGGGTCAGCGTGCCGGTCTTATCCGAAGCGATGACTGAGACGCTTCCGAGCGTTTCCACGGCGGACAGCCGACGCACCAGTGCGTTGCGCTTCACCATCCGCTGCGCGCCCAGAGCAAGGGATATCGTGACTACCGCTGGAAGCGCCTCCGGAACGACCGCCACGGCCAGGGCGATCCCAAAGATCAGCATCTCCCAGAGCGACTGGCCCCTGAGGACGCCGAGAACGACGATCAGCGCGACGACGGCGAGTGTGGCGCGGGCCAGGACGTTGCCCACCCGGTCGAGGTTCTCCTGCAGGGGCGTGCGCCGGCTCTCCACGCTTTGCAGCAGGCGGGCGATCGTTCCGAACTCCGTTCGCATCCCGGTCTCGACGACGACCGCCGATCCCCGGCCGTAACTGACGGTGGTGCCGGCGAAGACCATGTTCTTTCGGTCGCCGACGGCGAGGTCGACACCGGCCAGGGGGTCGCTGGCCTTCCTGACCGGCAATGATTCTCCGGTCAGGACTGCTTCCTCGAGCTTGAGGTTCACGGCCTCCATGACCCGCGCGTCCGCGGGAACCCTGGCGCCTGCTACGAGCCGAACGACGTCGCCCGGCACGAGCTCGCGGGCCGCGACCTCCCGCTCGTCGCCGTCACGAAGCGCGGTCGCCACAGGGGCGGCCATCCGCCGCAGCCCCTCGATGGCGCGCTCAGCGCGGTACTCCTGGACGAAGCCCAGCACCACGGCGAACAGCAGGATCACCGCGATGACGACTGCTTCCAGGGAGTGTCCCAGCAGGGCGGAGAGGCCGACTGCGACCAGGAGGATCAGGATGAGAACGTTCTTGAACTGCGCGAGAAGGAGACTCCAGGGGGAGATGCGGCCAGAGGCGGCGAGCTCGTTCGGGCCATGCTGGGCCAGCCGGCGGGCAGCGTCTTCGCTGCTCAAGCCGCTCTTGGTCGTATGGAGGTGGTCGAGAACGGCCGCAGCGGAGAGCGTGTGCCACGCGGCCACTGGACCCGCAGCCGCTCGAGCGAGTTCGTCCGGCGTCACGTCGAGCCATGGTCGAGCCCTGTCAACTGCGTCGTTCATGCTCCGTTCCCTTCAGGCCTTCGTCGCCTCGCGACGGCGCTCCAACGCGCGGGCGACGGCCCGAGCCAGCCGCGTCGCCGCGCCATCGACCGCCGCGGCAAGCTCACTGTCGGTGTCCTCCACCCTGACGCTGCCCCGAGGGGCCAGGCGGGCCTGCATGGAACACTGCTTGTCGATGCCACCACGCGGGCCGTTCAGGTCCACAAGGCTGACTGACACGGCTCTCACCCGTCGGCCGAATCGTGAGAGCGCGAAGCACAACCGACGCTCCACGAGCCCGCCCACTTCTGGGCTCACATCGATGCCGTAGCCCCGCACGCTGATGGTCATTGCGCCTCCCTCAAGGCCTATCGCGGGTCGCACGCGGCTCAGCGCCGCCCCTCACTTGCAAGCTAGGCGCGGGCAACATATTCCGCAACTTCATTCCTTCGCCGTAACCTATAGACATTTCTTAATGTATTGTGGAGGCATGGAACACGTGAACTACCATCACCTCCACGTCTTCTGGACCGCCGCGCGGGAAGGCGGCGTCACACGGGCGAGCGAGAAGCTGCACGTCTCGCAGCCGACGGTGACTACCCAAATCCGGGCGCTCGAGCAGGCGCTCGGCCAGAAGCTCTTCGCGCGCTCGGGCCGGCGCCTGGTCCTCACTGATTCGGGCCGCTCCGCCTACCGCTACGCCGATGAGATCGTCGGCCTCGCACAGGAACTCATGGACAGGATGAAGGGTGGCTCACCGGGACGCGAGGTCCGGCTGATCGTTGGTGTCGCCGACGTGTTGCCCAAGCTGATCGCCTACCGGATCCTGGAGCCCGCCCTGAGGCTTCCCGAGCCCGTGCGCGTGGAGGGCATCGAAGACACGCCGGAGCGCCTCCTGGCGGAGCTCGCGGTGTTCGGACTGGACGTGGTGCTCGCGGACGCCCCCGTGGGCCCAGCGGTCAGGGTCCGCGCGTACAACCATCTGCTGGGTGAGTGCGCGGTCTCCGTGTTTGGCGCAAACCGTCTGGCCAGGGCTTACCGGCGTGGCTTTCCCCGTTCCCTCGACGGCGCTCCCTTCCTGCTTCCCAGGCAACACTCGGCACTGCGTCTCGCGCTCGAAGACTGGTTCGAGCGCGAGGGAGTGCGGCCACACATCGTCGGGGAGTTCGACGACAGCGCCCTCATGAAGGCGCTCGGACAAGCCGGGCTCGGCCTGTTCCCTGCGCCTTCACCGATCGCAGGCGAGGTGTGTCGCCAGTACGGCGTCCGCTCGATAGGAACGATCGAGTCCGTCCGCCAGAGGTTCTACGCCATCACGGTCGAGCGCAAGCTCAAGCACCCGGCGGTGATCGCGATCTGCGAGGCTGCCCGGCGCAAGCTCTTCCCGTGAACCCGCCGCCGGGCGCCAAGGGCCGGGGCGCGAAAGCGTAGCTCGAGGTGAAACTGGCCCGGCGTCAGCCGCGCATCTTCGATCTGAAACACAGGCATCTTGACGGCCTTGGCTACCGATACGAAGATTGCCCGCTTGGCTGGCATTACGCCTTTCAACATGGGCGAGCCAGCGAGCCCTCCCACGTCTCGAGTCGGCGCTGGCGCGGCTCAGGACCGGGAGGGGCGCAAGGTTCTGGGGAGATCCGAGGCGGGCGCGTCCTGCCGGCGCGGCGCGGCGAGTCCAACCCCTTGGATGCGGGGATTCGCTAGAATCCGGCTCAGTCGCGCGAGCGTCCGCGCGAACCGACTGACACCAACGTCTCAGGAGAAAACTAATGCGCTTCCACCCGCTCTTCTTTCCGGCAGCCGCTTCGGCAGCCGTCGCTCTCACGCTCGCGACGCCCGCCCGCGCGCAGGACGTTCCCGACATCCCGTACCAGAAGTACGTGCTCGACAACGGCTTGACGCTGATCGTCCACGAGGACCACAAGGCCCCGATCGTGGCCGTGAACCTCTGGTATCACGTGGGCTCGAAGAACGAGAAGGCGGGCAAGACCGGTTTCGCCCACCTCTTCGAGCACCTCATGTTCCAGAAGAGCGAGAACAACCGGGCCGACTACATCGCGACCCTGGAAGCGCTCGGCGCCACCGACCTGAACGGCACCACCAACAACGACCG
>CAZVOI010001014.1:0-9258 GCA_964628275.1 uncultured Acidobacteriota bacterium
AGCCGCGGCGTCGAAGCCCGGGATCTTCGCCTCGCGGAAGACGCTCGACTTTCTCGTCTTGATGTCGTAGCGAAAGATCGTGGGCGGATAGTTGAATGACGTGAAGGTGTAGAAGGCCTGCTCGTCGTCGTTCCGCCCCGCGAAGCCACCCATGCTCCCGAGGCCGGGCAACACCACCTCGTTCTCGAGCTTCCCGTCGAGGGAGTAGACGTACGCCCGGGACGTGACGTCCTTCAGATAGGTCGCGAACAGCTTTCCGCCCGTCGTGCCGGCTGATCCGAGCGGCTCGGGCTGCTCCGGCAGGATCGTCTTCCAGTGGACCTCGGCCGGGTTCGCGAGGTCGATCCGCACCACCCTCTCGTTTGGGGCGCTGCGGTTCGTCTGCACGAGCAGCGCGTCGCCGACGTTGTCGAGGACCGAATACCGATCGTCGGTGATCTCGGCGACGACCGGCCGGAACGTCTTCTCGCCCTTCGAAAGGTCGCGGACGAAGAGCGCGTTGCCGTCTTTGCCCTTGCCGCGATCGGAGATGGTCAGGATCGCGAAGCGCTCGTCCTCGGTCGTCCGTACCCCGTGAAAGCGCTGCGGGCTGGCGGGATCCTGGAACACCAGCTCGTCCTGGCTCTGCGGCGAGCCGACGCGGTGGAAGTAGACCTGGTGGTTCTCGTTCTTCGAAGAGAGCTCGCGGCCCTTTTCCGGTTCGGGATAACGGCTGTAGAAGAAGCCGTCGCCGGCCCAGGCCACGCCCGATACTTTCACCCAGCGGATCTCGTCGGCGAGCGTCTTCCTGGTCGCGATCTCCATCACCCGATAGTCCTGCCAGTCGGAGCCGCCACGTGAAAGGCCGTACACCGCGTGCCGGCCGTCCCGGGACAGCACGAACGTGCCGAGCCGGGTGGTGCCGTCGGGCGACAGCGTGTTGGGATCGATCAGGACCTCGGGTGTGCCGTCCAGACCCTTCTGCACGTAGTGCACGCTCTGGTTCTGCAGGCCGTCGTTCTTCGTGAAGAAATAGTGCTCACCGCGCCGCGTCGGCGTACCGTACTTCGGGTAGTTGAAGAGTTGCTCCAGGCGGTCGAGCACCTTGATGCGATACGGGAGTTTCTCGAGGTACCCGAAGCTGAGCGCGTTCTGCGCCTTGACCCACTCCGCCGTCTCGGCGGAGCGGTCGTCCTCGAGCCAGCGGTAGGGGTCCGCCACAGCGACGCCGTGGTAGGTGTCCACCTGCTCGACCTTGCGGGTCTTTTGGTACGAGATGCGCTCGTCGTCCTTGGCGCGCGCCGGCGCGCCGGCGGTCAGCGCCAGAACCGTCACGAGATACAAGACTCGACGCTTGGGTGCGTTCATGGCGGATCCCTCCCGAGAGGCGGCGGTATGGTGTCAGAGACGCCGGTACGACCGCAATTGCGCGGAAGACGGCGCTCAGAGGCGCAGCAGCGGGCGGGTGAGGCAAGTCGGGCCTCCCGATCCGTTCTGGCAGATCTCGGAGCCGGGGAAGGTCCGGACGTCGAAGCCCCGCTGCTTCAGACGCAAGTTGGTGCTGACGTTCTCGGCGATTGCGACCACCCGGCCCGCTCCGAGCGCGAGCACGTTGCAGGCGAGCGTCGCGCGTTCCGACTCGTCGATCCCGACCATCGTGAAACCACGATCCTTCAGGAGCTCGACGGTTTGCACGGCCAGCCAGGGCGTGTCCACCAGCAGCGTGCTCTCGTCCAGGACGCTGAGCAGGGACATCAGGTGCAGGCACGCGTCCCGGCCGGCGCCATTGGGTAACGGAGCGGGGATGACATCGACGCCGAGCGGTCTCAGGAGCGCTCGGAGCTGGGTGATGCCGGACTGATTGGTGCGGTAGCCCTGGCCTGCCAGGAGCGTGCGGGCGTCGAGCCACACCAGATCTCCGCCCTCGGCGAGGCCCGGAGCCTCGATGTTACCGAGGATCGGGATGCCGGCGGCTTCGAGGAACGCCGCATGCCGCGCCGGCTCGGGGCCGCGAGCGGGCTTGCCCATGCGCATCAGGACAGCGCCGTGGTCGGTCACGAACGAGGCATCGTGCGCGTACACCGCGTCGAGAGTCAGATCCGCCGCCGCGGGCAGCGCCAGGACCTCGGCTGCCACGTCCTCGAGATGACGACGCAGCGCCTCGTGCTGTGCCCGCGCCAGCTCGAAGTCCGGGGCCTTGAGGTAACCGAGCTCGCGCCAGGCGCTCACGCGGAGCGGATCACTCCAGCCCGCCATGTCCGGGGGAAAGATCAGCACGCGTGCCAAGCGTCCCGCCATCGATTGCCCGCCGAACTCCCGGCCGTCTGCCCGCTCAGCGGTCACGCTGGGTCCCGCCTAGCGTCCCTCGTGGGCCTGTTTCAGCTTGTTGATGTCGATCCTGCTCATCTGGAGCATGGCCTCCATGACCCGCTTGGCCTTCGCGGCGTCCTTGTCCGCGATCAACTCGAGCAACACGGAAGGGACGATCTGCCACGACAGTCCGAACCTGTCCTTGAGCCAGCCACACTGCGACGGCGCGCCCCCGCCTGCCGTGAGCTTCGTCCACAAGTCATCCACCTCGTCCTGCGTCTCGCAGTTGACGAACAACGAGATGGCTTCCGTGAACTTGAAGTGCGGGCCGCCGTTCAGCGCCATGAACTGCTGCCCCTCGAGCTGGAAGGTGCCGCACATGACGCCTCCCTTCGGTCCCGGTCCGGCGTCCCCGTAGCGAGTCACGTCGAGGATCTTGGCGTTCTTGAAGATCGAGACGTAGAAGTTCATCGCCTCCTCGGCCTTGTCGTCGAACCAAAGGTACGTGGTGATCTTCTGCTTGCTGGACATTGGTACTCCTCGCTCAGGCGCCGTGATTGGCGCTTCATCGGGAAGTCGGAGCACGCCGGGCGTTCTCGACAGGCGGGCAGGGGATCGCCGAAGACCACGAGGTGTCGGCGACGACGATCAACGGCTGACGAGTCGGCTGTTCGCGGTGTCCTGCTCGAGATCGTCGAGCGTGTAGTCGAGGTAGACGCCGTGCTGCTTGAGAAACCCGTCGACCTCGGTCCGGGAGCCAAAGCCCAGCAGACGGCGCAGCTGGGAGTGCGTCAGCGCCCCCGAGCGGTATCCCTCGAGAGCGATGCTCTCGAGAGCGACGCGCGGTAGATCCCCCCACTTGGCGCGAAGGCCTTCCGCGACGTCCTGAGGGAGGTTGAAGGTGATCTGCACGGCGTGCCTCGTCACGAGCATTCTAGCTCCGACCGCCGTTCGCGTCCGCGGTCATGCGCGTGCCGGAACCGTCTTGAGCAGGCGATCGCGCCGACGACTCCAAGATTTGGCGGGGTGGACGGGACTCGAACCCGCGACCTCCGACGTGACAGGCGAAAAGAGTAGCTCCGCGGCTCAACGACTTTCCGAGACTCGTCAGTGAATTAGCGCGACACGGGACGACAGGAAAAGACGCGTTTAGACGACCGTTTTGACACACGTAGTGCACAGTCGCGCCTGGCGTGACATGGGCCGACACGAGACGGCGCAAAGGGCGCATTTTGACCGGCGTTGGTGACACGCACGGTACACAGTCATCGTGCGCTTGAAACCGGCTTGAGCCACTCTGGCTTAGAGGCGTCCGGCGGGCAGGAATGCGTGGAGCGCTTCGAAGTCGGGGTTGGCGAGCGGCCGGAAACCTTCTGGCCAGGGCGAATCGAGAGAACAGAGCACGCGGAACTGCGCGGGCGCCGGTGCTGGGTTCACGCGCCGCACAAGTGCCGGGGCTTGTCCACCAGAGGCGGACAGGAGTGCATGAACGTCCCGGCAGAGATAGCGCGGCACAAACCCGATGTGGACGCCTCGAGCCACAACGTGAATCCACGACATGCTCGGATCGTGAGGATTCTCGGGCTCGGCTTCGAGCGCGAGCGCATCGCCTGGGCTGAGTCGACCCGCTTCCTGTTCAGCCGGCGGCCCGACGTGGCGGATCTCTTGAACGAAGAAGGTCGATCGATAGCGGCCGTCTGGGCTCGGCTGTGGAGCAGAAAACACTTCGAACGTGTCGGTCTCACGTTGCCCACCGCTGCGGGCGAGCATGACCAATGGATCCGCTTCCCCGCGTTCGAGATCGAGCCACTCGACGAAATCTTGGTAGTCCGGGCGACTCTTCGAGAGCAGTCGATTCTGAAACAACGGGAAGAGTTGTGAGGAGATGTAGACCTCATCGAAGTCCGGAAAGCTGCTGAGCGGTCGGAACCCTGCCCCTGCCGCCGACCGCGCACCCTGCGAGTATGCGAACACGTACTCTGATCGCTCGCGCGAAAGACGGGCGACCGGCCACCAGCGTTGGCCGGGCCGCGTCCATGCCACGTGAAGAGCGTTCATCGGACTGCTGTTAACGGCGATCGTGTAGCTCGTCTCGGGTCGGCAGCCGTCCTGACGAGGAGAACGTCATGCTCGCGATACCCTCGCGCAGGCGGCGCAGGGCCGCGGCTCGGTCGAAGCCCTGCCCCACCTCAATTGGTTCGATGATCAGGCGCACCCGCTGACCCTCTCGGAGCCGCAGCCGGTCCACAGGCTTCAAGACTCCTTGCGAGAACACCGCCTCGATGACCTGTACCATCCGGCCCACTTCTCTGAGGCACTCGCGCCTCGTGGCAAATTGTACGGCGCAGCAACGTCAGCGACGCGCCCCCGCGGGTCGAAGGATTTCCCCCAAGCCGTACTCGCACGCTGCGCGAACCGCCTCGGCTGTGAGACTACGGCCCTGCGGCATTCGCGCAGCGTCGCGGATCGTGTCCGTGACGTGCAGAAACAAGTCTCGACCAAGGGCCTCTACTCTCCTGGCGGTCCTTGCAGGCATCGTCGGGCGGACCACGTCGACCCACAGCCGCCGCAGTTCCTCCAGCGAGGCGCCGAACAGCTCCAGGGTGTCGTGGATGTAGAGAACGTCTTGCGCCTTCTTGTCGCGTGGGCGATCCGAGTGAATGAGTAGTTTCTGGACGATGAACGTCGTCGGGTTCGGCACAAGTAGATCGACGTCCGGCGTCACCGGCACGCCGACCTCTTGCCCCACACGCACGCTCCAAGGCGAGACGAGGAGCAGGTCCAGGTACCGCATCTTCTGCGCGTTGATGCCGCCCTTCGAAAGCGTCGCATCCGATGATCCGTCGCGCTTCACTCCGCTGCCGTGAAGCGAAGTCAAGAACTCCGCGTAGAAGCCGCCGTCATCGTTCAGCCGATAGTGCGCCGCCGGCGGAGCGTCGTCTCCGAATAATTCTTCGGTGAACCCGGCGGCCGTCAAGGCCGCGTGTAGGTCGCCAGCCAAAGCCGTATCCCTAGAGAACGCGAGGTCGGTGTCGCGCGTGCGCAGGGGGAGATGCTCGGGCGGATTGGCGAGCGGATGGAAGCAGTGCAACCGATGCGCCCACCCGCCTACGACAACCAGCTGGCCAAGCCATGGTCGGATAGCACTGACGAGGCGACCGAAGGCTTCGAAGTCCTTCAACTCAGCGGCCTCCCTCGATGACGCGGCCGAGCACGCGTTTGCGGATCATGTCCGCCTGTTCTCGCCCGCGTGACGGATGCGACGCCACGTCGACCCAGACCTGGAACACGTCGCAAGCGGCCATGCCTTCCGGCCGAACTAGGCCGCGAAATACCGACTGCGGTGCCGGGGCTTGCCGGATGATGAGATCCGGCGACTCGCCCGGAGCGCATGGTCTTAGGTTCTTCCAAGCTGCCAGGTTCGCAGGCTGAATGCGCTGGACGTAGACATAGGGTGGCACGCCGCTGACAAAGCCGAGCCGTAGTGCGTCCGCCGCCGCGAACAGGGCGAGACAAGCTCGGCCGCTGGCAATCATTCTGCGGAGCTGAGACTGCTGATCACCGGGCAGGAGAAGACGCATCCGCGCTTCCCTCGGCGAGCGCACAGACGAAGCCTGCCAGCGGTCGAACAGATCGTCCCGTCGCACCACGTTCAGGTACGGCGCCGATTCGTGCAAGTAGCCTTCGCGTTGGAGCTGCTGGACGAATCGGAACGCACTCATCACCGATACGTTGGCAGCCCGAGCCAACTGCGAGGCGTTGCGGTATTGATCTCGCGGTGCGGAGAGGAGTGCGTCCGGCAGCTCGGGGGCAAGCAGCACCTTCAGCATCCACTGGTTGAGGTCGGAGAAGAGCTGACCCGAGTCGGGGACGGACTGCCGCCGAGAAGCCGGGACGCGCCTCGCCTCGGCGTTCATCTCCTCGAGGTGAGGGCCTCGGAACAGCGCGAAGCCCTCGAAATCGATCACGCCGGCCGCCACGTCCGGAGCGTAGCGCTCAGCGAATGCCATCACTTGCTCAGCAGCACGCGAAGAAACCCTGGGTGCTGCCACCACGGCGAGGGGCGCCGCCTTCTGACCAGCCGCACGCGACGCCTCCAACACCGCCTGCGCGAAGAGAGGCACGAGTCGGTCGCCGCGCCCTTCAGCAGCAGACTTGATTTCGACGACGTACTCGATTCCCTTCCGTCGTGCGACGAGGTCTGCGCCTGGATCAACGTTTGGGTGGGACCGAACACGCCAGCCAGCCTTTTCGAAGAGGGCGGCCAGGCGAGATTCGGCAGACCTCCCCCGGTCAGAGGCGTCGGATCTGCGAGGGAGTTCTGGGTTTTCCATGGTCGTCCACCGTGGCCATGGTAATTCCCACGGCCACGTTAATTACTATGGCCATGATAGCACAACCAATCCTGCGGTTTGAGAACGCCAGCGTCAAGCACGCGATGCAGCACGGCGATGCGCCTCAGTAGTCAGTGGTGAACAGCCCCTGGTCAGTTTCGCGCTCCACCAGCACTGCATCCTTCGGCTCGGCAAAGCCCAGTGGCGCCTCGTCTCGACCGTATCCGATGGCTCTGTAGCCGCGCAGCCGGCGCTCGAACATCCGAAGCAGCATCGGTACCTCACGGTCCACGTAGTCGAAGATGCGGACCTCTGTCTTCCCTGGGTGCAGGCGATGAAGCCGGCCGGTGTACTGAACGAGCGTGCCCTTCCACGAGACGGGCAGAGCCAGAAGGAGCGTGTCGAGGCGAGCATCGTCGAACCCCTCCCCGATGTACCGCCCAGTCGCCAAGAGGAGCCGCTCCTCACCGGATGGGATCGCTGCGAGCTGATCCCTGACCGCTTTCCTTCCGCGCGCGGTCATGCCGCCGTGAAGGACGACAAGATGACGCGTGAACTTTCGTAGCCTCTCGGCGAAATAGTCGAGGTGGTCCCGCCTCTCGGTCAGGAGGATCGGCGAACGGCCTTCTTCGAGGCAAGCGATCGCGTCGTTGAGGATCAACTCGTTGCGCCCTTCATTCGCCGCGAGCGCCGCGTAGAGATCCTGGATGCTCGGGGTTTTGTCGGGCACTGGAACCTTGAAGCGCGTCTCTCGCACGATGAGGCGATGCTCGAACGGCCGCTGCGCAGCCTGGCCCTTCGGGTCGACCGTGAAGCGAACGGGGCCGATCTGCATCTCGATGATCGGATGGTGGCCGTCGCGTCGCTGCGGCGTTGCCGTCAGCCCGACGACGTAGCGAGCCTTGACCTCGACCAACACGCGCTCGAAGGAGACGGCGGGCACGTGGTGGCACTCGTCCACGATCACCTGTCCGTAACTGGCCACGAGGTCCGCAACCTTTTCGCTGCGGACGAGGCTCTGGATCATGGCGACGTCGAGGCGGCCGTTCGCCGATCGCTTCCCCGCCCCGATCTGGCCGATCTCCTTGGAGTCGATACCGAGGAATAGAGAGAGCTGAGCGAGCCACTGGTCGAGCAGGGGTTGACGGTGCACAAGGATCAGCGTGCTGCAACCGCGCTCCGCGACCAGGTACGTCCCGACCACTGTCTTGCCGACCCCAGGTGGCGCGACGAAGGCGCCGATCTCATGCGCCAAGAGGGCTCGAACGGCTTTCTTCTGCACGCTCGTCAGACTGCCCTGAAAGCGGAAGCTAACGGCCTTGCCGCTCTCGCGTTGGTCCTCAACGTCCAGGGTGACAGCGTGCTGATGGAGCAGCTCCTCGAGCTCGGGACGTAACCCTCGTGGCAGGGCGATGTGCAGGGGCAACTCCTCGGCGCAGCCGATCACCCGCGGCGTCATTGCAGTCGAGAGCCGCATGCTCTGCTTCTTGAAGAACTCGGGATTTTGAAAGGCAGCGAGCCGCTTGATCTGGTTGAGCAGTGGCGACGGCAGACCGGTCTTCTCGACGAACAGTCGCTGAGAGAGAACGGCACGGACTTGGGCCGGCAGCGGCTCTGTGATCGGAACGAATTCCGGTCGACCCGAAGGCGGACGCGTCCACGGTGCCGACTCTTCGTCCTCGGCTGGTTCTGCAACCCGAACGCCAATGACCGACCCGCGCCGGGTCGCCTGGCCGGCAATCGTTTCGACGGTACGTCGGTCGATCCTCGAGACGCCGGCCAGGTGTGCCCACTGCTGGTCATCCGGGTACGGCTGGAGCTGTTCGTCGAGGAAGACTGAGTTCCCCTGCCGCCGCGGTCCATGCTGGAGCGGAAGTGCGATCAGGTTGCCGAAGCCGCCTCGGGGCATGGTGTCCTGGCTCGGAAACAGCCGGTCGTAGGAGTCCAGGCTGAGCTCATGGCGGCGGGACATCGTCTCTGTGATGAGATAGCAACCCATCTTCCGAGCGGCCGCCGCGGGGACCGGCTCGCTGAAGAAGAACCACACGTGGGCTCCGTTGCCCGAGCGTGAGCGTTCGGCCAAGGCGGGGAGGCCGACCTCCCGGCAGGTGGCGACGAATGCAGCGACGTCCTCGGTCCAGCTCTTCTTGTCGAAGTCGACGGCCAGGAACCAGCAGGTCTCGTCCTCGAGCAGCGGATACACGCCCATGACCTGCTGGCCTCGCAGGTGCGCCAGGATGGCCGCATCATCGACCGGCACGAACGCCTGGTTCGGGCACTCGCCACACTTGATTCTCGGAAGCTCGCACACACCCCGCACGAACTTGTTCGTGCACGCGGGTGCATAACCTGGTTTGCCGGTCTTCTTGCTGACGAACCGAGTGGGAAAGACATCCTCGCGCCCGCTGAAGAGCTGTCGGAACAGCTTGACCTTCTCCTCGGGCGTCGTGGGTGTGGGCCCCGGGCGACTGGCGGGGAGCCGCACTCGAATTCGCGTCTCGGCTGCACCGACGGAACTCAATTCGGCCCTCAAGGCGGCGAGCCGGCCGCGGGCTTGGCTCTGCTCGCCTGCCAGCCGCGCGAGCAGAGCCTCCAACCTCTCGATCTCTTCGATCAGTTGCTCTCGCCGAGCCAC
>CAZVOI010001015.1:0-2545 GCA_964628275.1 uncultured Acidobacteriota bacterium
ACTCTCCTCTTCGACGACTCCCGCTTCGCCGTGCACAGTCAACGGGCCGATGACCCGCGAGTGCATGGTGCCGATCAGCGATCGCGCCCCGGTCGTCACCAGGTCGCCGACGGCGATCCCCGGCTCGTCGCAGAACAGGACGTCCTGGCAGCGGAACTCGGCGCTGTACTCGGTGTACGCGACGCGGAGCGAGGTCTGGGGCTCGCCGAACCAGAGGGCCGAGGCGGTCGCCCCCTCCACCCGGTTCGAGTCGGTGTCGCTGTAGCGGAAGCCGTCCAGCCCGGCGACCGGGCTGAGACTGTCGCGGATCTCCTGCCGGAGCCGGCGCCCATCGCGATCATCCGGGTGATCCAGGACGATGGTGTCCGCCTGGGCGCTGGCGGCGCGGTCGAACCCGAGCCAGTGCTGCACGCGCGTCCGACCGAGCCGCGCCTCCAGGTTCCCCGGGTCGGCCTTCAGGACATCGCTGTAGAATTCCAGCGCCCCATCCATGTCGCCGCTCCAGGCGCGCAGGTTCGCCCGGCCGAGATGCGCCTGGATCGGATCGATCCGCCGGGTCTCCATGTCGAGATAGATCGCCTCGGCCGCTTCGTAGCGCCCCTGCCAGGAGAGCGTCCGCCCCAGACCGGTGAGGACCCGCGCCTCGACGGAGTCCATGTTGCGGACGCACAGCTGACGATCGCCGTTGGCGTCCCGCACGACCAGCGCGAGCCGGCTCCCGTCCGGCGAAAGCGCGAACGAGCCGCTTTCGATCCGCTGCCCCGGGATCGTCACGTCGAATTCGAACGCGGGTTGTGGCTGCGGCTGTGGGGCTAGGAGCCAGCGGCCAACCGCGATTCCGGCGACGAGTGCCAGCACGGCGGCGCCGGCCCAGAGCATCCCGGGCCGTCGCGGAGGCGCCACGTTCGATGCGACTGGCTCCGCCGCAACAGCGGCCCTTGGGTTCGCCAGAATGATGCGCGCCTCGCCGATGTCCCGCAGCCGCGTGCGCGCGTCTTTGTCAAGACAGCGGACGAGCAGGCGCCGCATCGCGGGCGGAGTCGCCGCGGGAAGCGCGTCCCAATCAGGATCGCGCGTCACGACGGCGGCGAGCACGTCGGTCACCGTCTCGCCGTCGAACGCGCGCTTCCCGGTGAGCGTCTCGAAGAGGACACACCCGAACGACCAGATATCGGCTCGCCGGTCGACGGGGCGCCCACGCGCCTGCTCGGGACTCATGTACGCGGCCGTGCCGAGGATCATCCCGGCGACCGTGCCGAGACTGGTGATCGTCGGAAGGACCGCCGGTGTTGTGGTCGGCCCCGACAAACCGGGATCCGCCGCGAACGCCTTGGCGAGGCCGAAATACAAAACCTTCACGTCGGCATCGGGTGTGATCTTGACGTTGGCCGGCTTGAGGTCGCGATGAACGATCCCGCGCTCGTGCGCGTACTCCAACGCGTCCGCGATCTTCAGCGCGATGTCCGCCGCATCCCCCGGAGGGATCGGCCCTCGCGCCAGGCGTTCCGCGAGATCCTCGCCGGGCACCAGCTCCATCGCCAGGAAGAGACGCCCCGCGTCTTCGTGCAGGCCGTGGATCGCCGCGATGTTCCGGTGGTTCAACGCCGCCAACATCTGCGCTTCGCGCGTCAAGCGCGCCAGCCGCTCGGGATCGTTCGCGAACAGCTCCGGGAGCACCTTGATCGCGACTTCGCGATTGAGCTTCGTGTCCCTGGCGCGATAGACCTCGCCCATCCCTCCCGTGCCCAAGGGCGCGACGATTTCGTAGGGACCGAGGCGTGTTCCGGGTGTCAGCGCCATTGCAGCGGGGATTCTAGGGGATACGGTGGGTTAGCAGTCAGTTTTCGTTGCGGTGGGGCGTGTGGGGGAGCGCGCGCGACCCGGATTGAATTCTGGCTAGGCACAATAGAATGATGCATTCGCTGAGAAGCAGGCGAGAAAGGGAAGAAGTGATGGGTGGTCTGCCGGGCGCGCAAGCAGAATCGGCGCTCCGCGTCTCGGGCACGGTCGGCGCCAACAAGGTCATGGAGTCCGAGTTGCTCCGCCTCGTGAAGCGCTCGCCGTTCCACGTGCGTGTGTCGAAGCCGACGCGTCAGGGTTCAACGGCGCTGCGCTACGCGTTCGATCCGGCGGTTGCGTGGGTCGCCGCTTGTTACCACCGCAGTTCCTCGCGTGTCGGTTGGGAGTTGGCCTCATCACCAGCGGTTCGGCTCGAGCCGCTGGTAGACGATCTGGTCCCGCTGCTGGCCGCGGATGATCGCCTGCCGCGCGGGCGCTCGGTCACGTTCACGGTGGAGGTGAAGGCCGTCGAGGACTTCGAGGCCGGACCCCTGCAACTGCGTGGCGCCGTGAAGAGCGCGTTCGAACAGGCGATGCAAATTCGAGGTGGCCAGGCGGTGGTCCAGAGCGAAGGCGCGGAGTGGGAAATGCTCGTGCGCCGGGTCGGGATTGAAAACGACCGCCGCACTCTCGTCATCCTCGACCTTGGGCGGGGCCCACGGCACATGCGCGGACAGCGCGTCGCCCAGGGGCCGGCGCCCATGCG
>CAZVOI010001016.1:0-3166 GCA_964628275.1 uncultured Acidobacteriota bacterium
CGTTGTAGGTCTTCTGGCCGTGAACCGCCGCGTGATAGCCGAGGCCCTCGACGGCCAGCAGCGGGAACGCCTCGTCCGTGACCTTGAGCTCCTGCAGGCACAGCACGTCCGGCTGGTTCACGCCCAGCCAGCGCGCGAGCCGCTCTTCGCGGGCGCGGATCGAATTCACGTTCCAGGTGGCGAGCTTCATTCGGAGAGTCCCCGGTCCGCACTCTAATGAAGGCCCCGGGCGAAGACCAGCCACCGGATCAAACGGTCTATTTCCGGCGAGCTCGTCGAGGCGTACATCTGAAGGGGAGGATTCCCATGCCCGTTCCAACGGCGTTTCTGCTCGGGGCCTTCTTTCTCGTCGGCCTGGGTGCGCTCTACGTCTTCGGCCGGCGACTCGCGGCCGCCTGGCTGACGTACCGCGGCCGGCGCGTCGTCGTCTGCCCGGAAAACCGCGAGCTGGTGGCGGTCGAGGTGGACGCCCGCCACGCCGCGCTAACCGCGTCGCAGGGCAAGATCGACCTGCGCCTCGACACCTGCACGCGCTGGCCGGAGAAGCTGGGCTGCGGCCAGGAGTGCCTCGGCCAGATCGAGTCCGCGCCCGAGGCCTGCCTGCTCCGCAACATCCTCGCCGACTGGTACCAGGGCAAGAGCTGCGCCTTCTGCGGACGCGCCTTCCACGGCGTCCACTGGCACGACCGCAAGCCCGGCCTGCGCGCCCCCGACGGCACGATCCGCGGCTGGGACGACTTCCGGCCCGAGCGGGTGATCGACGTGCTCGCGACGCACGTGCCGGTGTGCTGGGACTGCCGCGTCGCGGAAAGCTTCAGGCGCGAGCACCCCGATCTCGTGATCGACCGCCCGCCTCCCCCCGGCCCGCCACCCTCCATGGCGTAGCCGCGTCCAGGGCGGGATGGGCCAGCCAGTGTCGGACTGCGGCGCCGCAGAGGCTCGAGACGGCCGCGCGGCGGGGGCGGGAAGGCTCAGCTCCTTATTGGGTGCCGGTCGACGTGTCGTAGTGGCACGCAGTGGTCTTGGGCTGGGCGGCTTCGCCGATCGCCGGCTCTGGCGAAGGGAACCGCTCAGTCGATCCGCTGAAGCGTGATCCCGTCGCAATAGGCGTTGGCCGCGTTCGCCCCGTCGCGCACGCAACGGACCTTGATGGCCGTCGTCGTCGGCCCGACAGCCGTCTCGGCTGCGACCCTCTCCCAGACCTGGGTCGCCCTGGCCATGGCCTGGGCGTCCGGGAAGCTCCCGCCCTGGCCGGCGCCGTCGTTGAAGTCCAGGTAGACGTTGTCGGTCGCCGAGACGCGCCACAGGCTGCCGCTCAAGCGATAGCGCCTGCCCGGTGTCACCGGGATGTAGTCCGACGAGATCACGAAGTCGACGTCCGCGTCTCCACCACCTGTCGTCCCGCGCAGCGCGATCTTCCAGGGACTCGTTCCCTCGTCTCCTCCGTCCGTTGTGATGACCGCGTCCTTCGACCCGGACCAGCCGCGCAGGTAGTCGCTGACCGCACCGCCCTGCGCGGGCGAGATCAGGAAGTCCTCACAGAATCCGTTGTGCACGTAGGTTTTGTTGTTGAACGGATCGAACCACGGCAGCGCCGGCGCTTCCGGCGGCGTGTAGCGCTCGAAGGACTCCGCGTACTGGTAGCGCACACCGCTCGGTTCCTCGCGGTTGAACGATTCGAAGCGGATCGTCCCCAGGCCCCTTCCCAGGTGATAAACCTCCTTCGAGGTCGGCTCCGGATAGCGGCCCCAGTAGTGCACCTCGAGCACATCCTGGTACCGGATCTGGCTGTCCGGGTCGCGCCAGGTGTCGTAGTGCGCAACGACCTGGACGCGAAGCGTCAGCTCCGCGGCGTTCGTGGTCCGCCGGAGCCGGGGATCGAAGAGCGAGTCGGTGACGCGCTGTTGCTTGAAGTCGCCCACGTTCATCCGCGGGTCCATCCAGACGAACGGCGACGAGAAGCTGTGGCTCTCTTCGCTGCCGTAGTAGCCGTTTCCCCGGAACGTACCCCAGTAGAGCAGCCCCGTCCCGGTGACTTCGAACAGGTCGTACTTCGTGAAGGTGCTGTCGCCCTGGAGAGCGACGGTCCGGCCCCAGAGCGACCCGCGCCAGAAGGTGTGCTCTCCGACCTCTCTTTCCATCTTTCCGGGGGCGAGGATTGCGAACGGCCGGAGCGGGCCCGGGGAGGACGAGCGCGCCCCGGCACGCCGCTTGTTCACGTGGGGACGCGCTCTTTTTGTCGCCCGAGAGCGGGTACTGGTCGCCGCTTGCCAGAAGATCGTCGTCATCAGGCCCCGGAGCCCATGCGGCATCAGCCAGTAGGCGTAGGTGTCGAAGGGCCCTGCCGCCGCTCGTGGTCCCCTGCGAGTCATATGAGCTGATCTCCTTCCCGCCGCGCCCCGGCAGCTTCGTGCTACGCGGCGCGTCAGCGGCCGATGGCGGCGCCGTCGGGTTTGCGGCGGTCGCTGCCGCCTTCGAGCAGGCCGTCGCGGACGGCGATGCCGTGGGCGCGGCTCCAGCCACCGGCCGGAACCTCCTCGACGCGGTGGCCGCGGGCGCGGAGGGCGTCGGCGGTGTCGAGCGACAGGCCGAAGGGTTCGTGCAGGATGGCGTCGGGCAGCCACTGGTGGTTGATGCGCGGGGCGTCGATCGCTTCCTGGACGTTCATGCCGAAGTCGAGGACCGCGAGCACGATCTGCAGCACCGTGCCGGGGATCTTGCGGCCGCCGGCGGCGCCGACGACGAGCACCGGGCTGCCGTCTTTCGTGACGATGGTCGGCGTCATGTTCGAGAGCATGCGCTTGCCGGGGGCCGCGAGGTTGGGCTCGGTGCCGATGAGGCCGGTGGCGTCGGTGAGGCCGGGGCCCGCGTTGAAGTCGCCCATCTCGTTGTTGAGCAGGAAGCCGGCGCCGGGGACCACGATCCCCGAGCCGTAGGCGTCCTCGAGGGTGTAGGTGAGCGCCACGGCGTTGCGCTCGGCGTCCACCACCGAGAAGTGCGTCGTCTCGGTGCTCTCGGCGGGCCACTCGAAGGAGCTCGGAGACGAGACCGAGGCGCGCTTCTCGGCGATCGTCTTGCGCAGCGCCGCCGCGTAGGCCTTCGAGATCAGGCGCTCGACCGGCAGGTCCTTCACGAACGCGGGATCGCCGAGCCAGCGGGCGCGGTC
>CAZVOI010001017.1:0-3516 GCA_964628275.1 uncultured Acidobacteriota bacterium
CCGCGCGCTGGCCGTTGATCGAAACCTCGAGCTGCTCGCCGCGCGCGGTGCTGCCGAAGAGCTGGCCGGTCGGGATCGAGTGCAGCATCATCCGGAAGCTGTACTCGCCGTCGGCGGGGAAGTTGTGGACGACCGAGATCCCGCCGCGAGTGCCAAACGGCGCGCCGTCCGCGCGCTCCTTCTGCGAGGCGGTTCGATCCAGCTTGTAGGTCGCCTCGCCCGCGCTCGCGTTCTTGTCGCCGATCGCCAGCGTGCTGACGCGGCTCGCGGCGCGCAGGTAGCCCTCCAGCAGAGTGGCCGAGAAGGTCTGTGCGTCGGCGACGTTGTCGAAGCCGGCGCTGATCGTGTCGGGAGGCAGGAACGCCGTGACGTCCACCTCGAGCCCGAGCAGGTCGCGCACCGCGCGGCCGTACTCGGCGCGGTTCAACCGCTGGAATGGCCGGAAGCCCGGATTCGGCTCGAGCGCCGCCGCCTGGTCGATCCGCGCTTCGAGCGCAACCACGAACGCCCGGGCGGCAGCCGGCTCCGGCTTGCGCGGGGCCTCCGGCGGCGGCATCATGCCCGCCCGAAGCTTGCGGATCATCCGCTCCGCGACGTCCACCTGGTCCAAGAGCTTCGCGGCGTCGAAGGCCTCGAACGACACGCCGCCCGACTTCAACCTGTTGTGGTGGCACGTCAAGCAGTTGTCCCAGACGAGCTCGTTCTGCTCTTCTACCGACATCCGCGCGGGAGACGCGGGTGCTTTTTCGGCCTCGAGGGTCGAGCCGCACAGGGCAAGGGCCCCTCCGAGAGTCGCTACCGCGAGTCTCTTCATCCCCGAATGACCTCGCTCGTCGGCCCCGTGCGAGTGCCGACTCACTTCCTCCGCGCCCCGCTACATGAAAAGGTAGGGTCAGGCAGTATAAGTCCAATTCCGGCGACCCGATCCGCTGCCCGAACCGGTCGCCGGCTGGCCCTTCGCTCGGCCCGACTCGAGCGCCCACCGGTCTCGCCCAAGAGTCAGCTCATAGCCGTCAAGCGCTCCAGGTGTCACGGTCCGCGGTCCGGTGAACACCGCGGGTCCCGCTTGAAAAAGCCGGTGGCTCGGCAAGAATGGCCCTCACGACCGTCAAAGAACCAGACGTGTGTCGATTAGCTGTCGTCGCGCCCGCAGCGGGCCATGACCTGCTTGGTGATCGCGTCGCTGGAGGGAGGGTTCTCGGAGAGGCCGAGTGTGTGGAGCGCCTCGTGGATCATCAGGGCCTCCGCGCGGACCGGTTTCTGCCAGTGTTCCGCGCGGAACTGAGGGCACACGAAGACGACGCGAGAGCCTGGGGCCGTGAAGACCAGCCTGCCGCCGCAGCCGCAGCTTCCGCGAACCGAGCCATCGGTGAAGACGACGAAGCGCAGGTACTCCGGGGCTTCCAAACCGAGCGTGTCGAGGTTCTGCTGGAGCGTGCGGCCTGCGTCGTCGGAGAAGTCCGAGAGGACTCGCGCGCAATCCGGCCGCGCGAGGCGTCGCGACGCGCCGCTGAGCGTTCGCGGGCACATCACTGCCGGCGGAGGCTCCGACTGCGCGCGTGACCGGCGGTGTCGCCCATCGTCTCTTCTGGGGCGAGCTGCGAGCGACCCTACAACCGGGCGACAACGTCCTCGGGCGAGGTTCGGAGGCGACGGTGTGGATCGAGGCGCCGAGCGTGTCGCGGAGTCACGCGGTGATCCGCATCGACGGCGCGTCCGCGACTCTTAGCGATATGAAGAGCAAGAACGGGCACGAGCGTCGGCGAGCGAGACGCCCGCACGACTCAGACGCTTCAGGACGGAGACGAGATCCGGCTCGGGAACGAGCGCATGCTGTATAGGCTCGTGAGCACGACGGCCAGCACGCGGACATCGACAAGGAAGCAGCGGTGAGCCTGACGCCCGGCCTCCGAGGCGTTCGTCACGTCTCGTGATGAGCGCGTGCGAATCATTTCAGTAAGGCGGGCACGTGATGAAGAAAAAGCGCGCTACATCGGTCGGTAGGGGTCTGACAGCCGCCGTCTCCCTCCGAGCATTCGTCTTTCTCTTTCAGAGCTACTTCAGCGGGTTCGACCAACGCAAGGCCCGGAAGCGCGAGAAGTCTCCGTCGCTCGAGCACAGCTCAGCGCCGTTCTCGATGGCCAGCGCCGCGAGGTGCGCGTCCGTCGTGAGGTTGCCAGCCGCGCCGGTCTCCGAGAGGAGGCCGCGCAGGATCCGCCAGTGCTCCGCGCCGGGATGAAGCACCTGGACGCCGGCCTCGTCGAGCAGCCAGTCGACCACCGACGCCGCGTCCTCGAGGCTCAGCGGCCGGGGCAGCGCGCGCCCGCTCGTCGAGAGCCGCAGGAAACCCAGCAGCCCCACCCAGGCCATCGCGACAGGTTCGTCCCCTGCGACCGCCGCCTGGAGCCAGGCTCGGGCCCGGCGGTGCGGCACCGCATCGGCATTGACCGCGTAGAGGAGAATGTTGAGGTCGATCAGCTTCATGCGTTACTTGCGCAGCTCGAGCTTGTGCGCGATCGCCTCGTCCTCCAGCGCGGCGGCCAACACGCCGGCACGGTCGAGGTCGACGGCGGGCGTCCCCATGGCGAAGGCAGGGCAGCGCCGGTTCGGCCGACGCTTCGCCGAGAGGTTCCGCAGCCCCGCGCGCAAGCTCATGTCGACAAGCTGACGCATCGGGAGCCCGCGCCGGTGCGCGACGTGCCGCAGCTTCTCCATCAGGTCGTCGTCGATCGTCAGTGTGGTCCTCATCGACGCATCATAGCATCACTCCTTGGGACGTCATCGCGCCAAGTGGGCTCGCCTCGAGGTCGGCCCTTCGATAGCGGCTGACGGACAACGGCGCCCTGGCTGCGGTCTACTTGCAGCATATGCATGCAGAGCCTAGCCTTGCTGCATGCAGTACACGATTCGCGGCATTCCGAAGGCGCTCGACGCGGAGCTGCGCCGAAGGGCCAAGGACGCCGGCAAGAGCCTGAACGCCATGGCACTCGAGGTGCTGCGCGAGGGCGCGGGCCTCACGCTCGAGAGGCCGCGACGCCGCCAGCTCAGCGACCTCGCCGGGAGCTGGCGAGAAGACCCCGAGTTCGATCGCGCGATCGCCGACCAGCGGCGGATCGACAGGGCGCTCTGGAAGTGAGGGTCGCGCTCGACACCAACCGGTACACCGACTTCTGCCGCGGCGACCCGGTGGTCGTCCTTGCCTTGGAGACCGCGGAGGCCGTGTTCCTCCCGTTCGTGGTCGTGGGCGAGCTGCGCGCGGGCTTCGCCGTCGGCCGGCAGGGGGCGCGGAACGAGGGCGTGCTGCGGCAGTTCTTGCTCCGGCCCGGTGTCGAGACGCTGTACGCTGACGATCAGACCACGCACCACTATGGAACGCTCTACCGCCAGCTTCGGACGCAGGGGACGCCGATCCCGACCAACGATCTGTGGATCGCGGCGCTGGTTCAGCAGCACTCGCTCGTGCTCTGCGCGCGCGACCGTCACTTCGACCGGCTGCCCCAGTTGACCCGGCTCTGA
>CAZVOI010001018.1:0-2314 GCA_964628275.1 uncultured Acidobacteriota bacterium
CGACACCGACCCGATGTGGGTCGCGGGCAAGCTGTACTTCCGCTCCGACCGTGATGGCGAGTTCAACCTGTATTCCTACGACGGCGCGGCCAAGAGCGTCACGCGCCTCACCCGGCACGAGGACTTCCCGGTCGTCAACGCCTCGGCCGGCGGCGGGCGCATCGTCTACGAGCAGGCCGGCCATCTCCACAGCTTCGACCCGAAGACCGCCTCGGCGCAGCGCTTGAAAGTCGGCGTGGCGGCGGATCTGGTCGAAACTCGGCCGCGTTTCGTGAAAGGCGCCAAGTACGTGCGTCGCGCCAGCCTGTCGCCGTCGGGAGCCCGGCTGGCGGTGGAGTTTCGTGGCGAGATCCTGAGCGTGCCACGCGAGAAGGGCGACGACCGCAACCTGACCGAGTCGCCCGGCGCGCACGATCGATCGCCGGCCTGGTCGCCGGACGGCAAGTCGATCGCGTACTTTTCCGATGCCGGCGGCGAGTACGCGCTGGTCCTGGAAGCGCAGGAAGGCAAGGACAAGCCCCGCTCGATTCCCTTGCACGGCGCCGGCTTCTACGAAGATCTCAAATGGTCGCCCGACTCCGGGAAGCTGAGCTTCACCGACAACGCGCGGGCGGTCTTCGTGCTGGACGTCGCGTCCGGCCAGGAGACCAAGGTCGACGCCGACCCGATCTACGGGCCGGTGAAGGTGCTGAACCACGCGTGGTCGCCCGACTCGCAGTGGCTCGCCTACACCCGCAACAACCCGACGTTCATCAACCGGATCTGGATGTACGCGCTCGCCGAGAAGAAGTCGCGCCCGGTCACCGACGGCCTGTCCGACGCACGCAGCCCGGTCTTCGACAAGAGCGGCAAGTACCTCTATTTCCTGGCATCGACCGACGCGGGGCCGGTGCAGGACTGGTTCTCGCAGGCGAGCCAGGACATGGCGGCGAGCCAGTCGGTCTATCTGGCGGTGCTCGCCAAGAACACGCCCTCGCCGCTGGCGAAGGAGAGCGACGAGGAGGCCGGCAAGAAGGACGAGCCGAAGAAGGATGACGCCAAGAAGGAAGAGACGGCCAAGGTCACGGTCGATTGGGATGGCCTCGAGAACCGGATCCTGGCGCTGCCGCTGAAGAGCGCGGGCTATTTCGATCTCGCCGCCGGCAACGCCTCGCAGATCTTCTATCGCAAGGAACCCGGCGCCGATCGCGGCGGCGACACCAGCCTCAACCGTTACGACCTCGACAAGCGCAAGGAAGACACGCTGCTCGACAAAGCCGACGGCTTCCAGCTCTCGGCCGACGCCAAGCGCGTGCTGGTCCGCGTGGCCCAGAGCTGGTCGCTCTCGGACGTGGGCGACAAGATCGATCTCGCGAAGTTCAAGCTGCCGCTGGATCAGGTCCAGGTCAAGATCGATCCCTCCGCGGAGTGGCGACAGATCTTCGAGGAGGCCTGGCGCATCAACCGCGACTACTTCTACGACCCCGGGATGCACGGCGCCGACTGGAAGGCCGTGCGCGCGAAATATGCCGGCTTCCTCGGCGACGTGACCGTGCGTCAGGACCTGAACCGAGTGATGCAGTGGATGTTCAGCGAGCTGGCCGTCGGCCATCACCGCGTGGCGGGCGGCGATACGCTGGCCGATGTCGAAGCGATTCCCGGCGGCCTGCTGGGCGCCGACTACGAGGTCACGAACGGGCGGTATCGTTTCAAGAAGGTCTTCGGCGGCTTGAACTGGACGCCGGACCTGCGCTCGCCGCTCACCGAGCCGGGTGTGGACGTTCGCGCGGGCGAGTACCTGCTGGCCGTGTCCGGCACGGATCTGCGTCCGCCGGACAGTCTCGACGCTCGCTTCGAACGCACCGCCGGGCGCATCGTCGAGATCACGGTCGGTCCGAACGCCGACGGCTCAGGTTCGCGGACGGTCAAGGTCGTGCCGATCGAGAACGAACAGGCGCTTCGAAACCGCGACTGGGTCGAAGGCAACCTCAAGAAGGTGAC
This sequence comes from uncultured Acidobacteriota bacterium, assembly GCA_964628275.1. Taxonomy (GTDB): domain Bacteria; phylum Acidobacteriota; class Vicinamibacteria; order Fen-336; family Fen-336; genus CAZVOI01. The sequence goes on from CAZVOI010001018.1 coordinate 1,981, forward strand.
GGAGGCGACCAACGGCCGGGTGGCGTACGTGTACGTGCCCAATACCGCGGGCCTGGGCCACAGCTACTTCAAGCGCTACTTCTACCCGCAGTCGAACAGGGAAGCGATCATCGTGGACGAACGCCACAACGGCGGCGGCAGCGTGGCCGACTACTACATCGACCTCTTGCGCCGCCCGCCGATCAGCCACTGGGCGATGCGCTACGGGATGGACCTGAACACGCCGATCGCCGGCATCCAGGGTCCCAAGGTGATGCTGATCGACGAGACCGCCGGATCCGGCGGCGATCTCTTGCCGTGGATGTTCAGGAAGCTGAAGCTCGGCACGCTGGTG
>CAZVOI010001019.1:0-6365 GCA_964628275.1 uncultured Acidobacteriota bacterium
CAAGACGTGCTCGGCGTCGGCAGCGAAGGGCGCATGAACCTGCCGGGGCGGCTCGGAGGCAACTGGCAGTGGCGGTTCCGGCAAGAGGCCCTCACCTCCAAGATCGTGGGGCGCCTCGAGAGCCTGACCCGCACGTTTGGAAGACGTCAGGAGAGCAGCGAAGGCCAAGCCGCGGGCCGCGACTGAAAGGGAGGCCATGGAAAAGCCGAGACTCAGCTTCGGCCAGATCTGGAACATGTCGTTCGGCTTCCTCGGCATCCAGTTCGGATGGGGCCTGCAGATGGCGAACATGAGCGCCATCTACGAGTACCTCGGGGCGAAGCCCGAGCAGATCCCGATGCTCTGGCTGGCCGCCCCGCTCACCGGCCTGCTGGTACAACCCGTCATCGGCCAGATGAGCGACCGCACCTGGGGCCCGCTCGGCCGCCGGCGGCCGTATTTCCTGGCGGGCGCGCTGCTCGCCTCGGCGGCGCTGCTGCTGATGCCGAACTGCTCGGCGCTGTGGATGGCCGCGGGCCTGCTCTGGATCCTCGACGCCTCGATCAACGTGAGCATGGAGCCGTTCCGCGCCTTCGTCGCCGACATGCTGCCCGAAGAGCAGCGAACCGACGGCTTCGCGATGCAGAGCCTGTTCATCGGCCTCGGCGCCGTGATCGCATCGGCGCTGCCCTATCTGATGACGCGTTTCGGCTTCGCCGCGGGTGGGAGCGGCTCGGCGATCCCGCTCAACGTGAAGCTCTCGTTCTACGTCGGCGCCGTCGCCTTCCTGGGCGCCGTGCTCTGGACGATCGTCACGACGAAGGAGTATCCCCCCGACGACATGGCGGCCTTCCGCGCCATGCAGGCCGAGAAGGTCGGGATCGGCGCAGCGGCGAAGGAGATCTTCGAAGCCGTGCTGGCCATGCCCAAGGTGATGAAGCAGCTGGCGCTGGTGCAGGTGTGCACCTGGTTCGGACTGTTCTGCATGTGGCTGTATTTCGGCGTGGCCGTGGCCCGCAACGTCTTCGGCGCGCCGGACGAGAGCTCGCCGCTGTATCGCCAGGGCGTCGAGTGGGGCGGGATCTGCTTCGCGATGTACTCGGCGGTCTGCTTCGCATTCTCGTTCCTGCTGCCCAGAATCGCCGCCAGGCTCGGCCGCCGCATGACCCACAGCCTGTGCCTGCTGTGCGGCGCAGCGGGGCTGCTTTCCGTGGCGGTGATCCACGACAAGAACCTGCTGCTGCTCTCGATGACCGGGGTCGGGATCGCCTGGGCCAGCATCCTCTCGATGCCGTATGCGATCCTCGCGGGCTCGCTGCCGCCGGGGAAGACCGGCTTGTACATGGGCATCTTCAACTTCTTCATCGTGCTGCCCGAGATCGCGGCCTCGCTCGGCTTCGGCTGGGTGATGCAGAACCTCCTCGACAACAACCGCCTTGCGGCCGTGGTGGCGGGCGGCGCCTTCATGGTGATCGCCGCGGGCCTGATGCAGCTGGTTCACGACGAGCCTGGGGCGCCAGCGGCGAGCGGGCGGTGAGGCGCACCGCCGCGGCCCTCGTGCTCTTCGCAGCGCTCACGCCTCCCACGCTCGCCGCGAAGCTGCCCAAGCCCGGCCCGCCGCGCGTCGCGAAGCTCGAGCCGCCGAGCTGGTGGCCGGGGCACAGCGTCAATCCCGTCCGGCTGCTGATCCGCGGCCAGGACCTTGCGGGCGCGCGCGTCGAGCCGAGCCCCGGCCTGTCGATCGGCGCGGTGCGGGCGAACGAGCGGGGCAGCTACCTGTTCGTCGACGTCTCGATCGACGCCGCGGCCGCGCCTGGCCCGCGCATCCTGAAGGTAGCGACGGCGCGCGGCGCCACGACGGCCTCGTTCGAGGTGCTGGCGCCGCTTCCGTCCGAGGGCCGCTTTGCCGGGATCACGTCCGACGACGTCGTATACCTGATCATGCCGGACCGCTTCGCGAACGGCGATCCCAGCAACGACGAGCCGGCGCTCTCGAAGGGCCTGGTCGATCGTGCCAAGGCACGCTACTACCACGGTGGCGATCTGCAGGGCATCATCAATCGACTCCCATATCTCAAGGACCTCGGGGTCACGGCGCTGTGGCTCAACCCGTGGTACGACAACGTCAACCATCTCAACGACCGCGAAACCTACGACGGCAAGGCGATCACGGACTATCACGGCTACGGCGCCGTGGACTTCTACGCGGTCGAGGAGCACTTCGGCGACCTCGCGAAGCTGCGCGAGCTCGTGGACAAGGCCCACGCGGCGGGTCTCAAGATCGTGCAGGACCAGGTCGCGAACCACTCGGGCCCCTACCACCCCTGGGTTCAGGATCCGCCCACGCCGAGCTGGTACAACGGCACCGCGGACCAGCATCTCGACTGCACCTGGCAGACCTGGACGCTCGCCGACCCGCACTCGCCCGAGCTGATGCAGCGCGAAACGCTGCAGGGCTGGTTCGTGAACATCCTGCCCGACCTGAACCAGGACGATCCCGAGGTCGCGCGCTACATCATCCAGAACACGCTGTGGTGGATCGACGTGACCGGCCTCGATGCGATCCGCCAGGACACGCTGCCCTACGTCCATCGGCGTTTCTGGAGCGAGTGGATGGCCGAGGTCAAGCGCGCTCACCCCGCACTCAGCGTGGTGGGGGAGCTGTTCGACGGCGACCCGGCGCTGGTGTCGTTCTTCGAGGGGGGCGCAGCGCGCTTCGACGCCATCGACTCACGGATCGACACGCTCTTCGACTTCCCGCTCTACTACCCGATCCGCAGCGCCTTTGCGCAGGGCCACTCGATCCGTCCGCTCGCGCAGATGCTCGCGCGCGACCGGCTCTACCTCCGGCCCGGCGCGCTGTGGACGTTCCTGGGCCTCCACGACGTGCCGCGCTTCATGAACGAGCCCGGCGCCACCACGGCGGGCCTGAAACTCGCGACGACCTTCATGCTCACGGCCCGCGGCACGCCGCTTCTCTACTACGGCGACGAGCTGGCGCTGCCGGGCGGCGCCGACCCGGACAACCGCCGCGATTTTCCGGGCGGCTTCAAGGGCGACCCGGCGAACGCTTTCGAGGCCGCGGGCCGAACCCCTGAACAGCAGGCGGTCTGGGAGCACGTGCGCCGGCTGACGCGGCTGCGCAGCGAGCTTCCCGCACTGCGTCGCGGGGCCACGGTCCAGCTGCTGGCGACGGAGCAGGTCTACGCCTTCGCACGCGTGACCGACTCGGGCGAAGCGGCCGTGGTCGTCTTCAACAACGACACGAAGCCGGCTTCGCTGAGCGTCCCGATCGCAAACACCCGGCTCGCGGAGGGAACGCTTCTCGAAGACCGCCTCGGAGCCTCTGCCGAACTGCGCGTCGAAGCCGGACGCGTCTGGGTGGCCCTGCCCGGGCGCTCAGCTGCGATCTACAGCGGGCGCGGCCTCTCCAAGTAGCGCGCTTTGGCCGGGCCTCTCCGCGGAGCTGGGCTAAGATGCGAACGATGAGTTGCGTCCGCCAGTGCGCGCCGCTGGCGTTGTTGCTGAGCGTAACGTTCGTGTCCCAGGCCCAGGCGCCGCCGGCTCGCGCCCAGTACCAGGTGGGGCTCGCACGCGAACGCGACAAGAACTGGAACGCCGCCGCCGCCGCCTACAGCGAGGCTCTCCGCCTCGCGCCGGGGATGGCGCAGGCGCACGACCGCCTGGGCTTCGTGCTGGGTCAGCTCGGGCGTACCGACGAGGCGCTCGACGAGTTCCGCCGAGCCGTGGAGGCGAACCCGAAGCTCTTCGACGCGCAGTACCACCTCGGGGCGACGCTGTGGTGGACGAAGGATCCCGGCGGCGCGCTGGTGGCGCTGCGCTCGGCCGTCGCTCTGCGTCCCGAGCACGCCGAGGCGCGCTACTACCTCGGCGCCGCGCTTAGGCAAACCGGCGAGCTCGAGGCCGCCGTCGCCGCGCTGCGCGAGGCGGTGCGTCTCAATCCCCGCATCGTCGTCGCGCAGGTGACGCTCGGCATAGCGCTCCAGGAACTGGGCGACCTGGCCGGCGCGGTGGCGGCGCTGCGCAAGGCCGTGGCGATGGCCCCCGAAGAGCCGGACGCACGCAACAGCCTTGGCCTCGCGCTGATGCTGAAGGGCGACGCCGACGAGGCCGTGGCCACGTTTCGGGCGCTCCGCGCGAGCCACCCGGAGCACGCCGACGCGCAGCAGAACCTCGGCAGCGCGCTCTTGCAGAAGGGCGATCTGGACGCCGCCATCGCCGTGTATCGCGATCTCGTGGCGCAACATCCGGGGCGCGCCGATGCCTTCTACAACCTGGGCCTTGCCCACAAGCAGAAGGATGACTTCGTGCTCGCCGAGGCGGCGCTACGCAGCGCGATCGCGCTCGACAGCTCGCTTCCCGACCCGCCCTACACCCTGGCGGTGGTCCTCTGGCAGGTAAATCGCCTCGAGGAGGCGAAAGCAGCCCTGGGCACGGCGCTGGCACGCAAGCCCGACTACGCCGAGGCCCACTACCTGCTCGGCACGATCCTGAAGGCAACCGGCGACGCCGAGGGCGCCGCTCGCGAGTTCCGCGAGACGCTCCGCTATCGGCCGGAGTTCGCCGAAGCTCACCTGAGCCTCGGTCAACTGTTGCAGCGGCAGCACGATCCGGAAGCTGCTGCCGAGCTCGCGGAGGCCGATCGGCTCAGCCAGAAGAAGGTCGATCGCCAGGCGGCCACCTTCGCCGTCGACCTGGGCAAGCGCAAGCTGGCGGCGAACGACCTCGTGGCCGCCGTCAAGAGCTTCCGCGAGGCCCTGAACCTGGCGCCCGATCTCGCGGACGCTCACTACCAGCTGGCCTTGGCCTTGAACCGGCAGGGCGCCCGGCAACAAGCCAGGCGCCATTTCGACGAGGCGCGCCGGCTCGCGCCATGGCTGTTGCCGCCCGGCGGAAGATGAAGTGCCTGCTCTTCGTTTTCTCGGCGCTCGCCACCGCAGGCGCCGCTCTGGGCCAGGACGCGAGGCTGCCGTTCTCCTTCGTCGATGTCGGGCGTCAGGCGGGGCTCGACGCGGTCACCGTCTTCGGCGGCAAGCAGACGAACAAGTACCTGCTCGAGACCACCGGGTGCGGCGCCGCGTTCCTCGACGCCGACGGCGACGGCTGGCTCGACGTGTTCCTGGTGAATGGTACGACGCTCGAAGGCTTTCCCAAGGGGAAGGAGCCGACCAATCATCTCTACCGCAACCGCCGCGACGGCACGTTCGAAGACGTGACGGCGCGCTCGGGCCTGGCCGCGAGCGGCTGGGGACAGGGCGTCTGCGTCGGAGACTACGACAACGACGGGCGCGAGGACCTGTACGTGACGTACTTTGGCCAGAACCGGCTCTACCACAACGAGGGCGACGGCCGCTTTGCCGACGTGACCGCGAAGGCCGGTATGCTCGACCCGCGCAAGCGCTGGGGCGTGGGCTGCGCGTTCCTCGATTACGACCGGGACGGCAAGCTCGACATCTTCGCCGTCAACTACATCGATCTGGATCTGGCCACTGCTGCCGTCCCCGAATCAGGCCTATGTCGCTACAAGGGCATTCCGGTCGCGTGCGGGCCGCCTGGACTCAAGGGCGGCACCAATCTGCTGTATCGCAATAGGGGCGATGGCCGTTTCGAGGACGTCTCGGCAAAGACAGGAATCAGCAAGGCCAAGGGCACCTACGGCCTCGGCGTCAGCACGCTCGACTTCGACGACGACGGCTGGGTCGATCTGTACGTCGCGAACGATTCGAACCCCAGCACGCTCTACAGGAACAACCACGACGGGAGTTTCGCGGACATCGGCATACAGGCGGGCTGCGCCTTCAGCATGGATGGCAAGAACCAGGCGGGCATGGGGGTCGCGGTGGGCGACTTCGATCGCAACGGGACCATGGACATCTTCAAGACCAACTTCGCCGGCGACACCTCGACGCTCTACGTGAACAGTGGAGACGGCTACTGCGAAGATCACACCTTTGCGGGCGGTGTCGGCATCAACACCCGCTGGCTCGGTTGGGGCGCGGGCTTCATCGACCTCGGCAACGACGGCTGGCTCGACGTGTTCCTGACGAACGGCCATGTCTATCCCGAGGTCTGGCAGCTCCCGACCGAGGCTTCGTACAAGCAGCGCAAGGTGGTGTACCGAAACCTGAGAGACGGCCGCTTCGAGGACGTCAGCGAGCGGCTGGGCGTGCCGATCACGACGCCACGAGCCGGGCGCGGCAGCGCCTTCGGCGACTTCGACAACAACGGCACCACCGACGTGCTGGTCAACAACGTCAACGACCTGCCCGACCTGTTCCGCCTCGACGCCGCCGCGGGCCATCACTGGTTGACGCTGAAGCTCGTCGGCAGCGTCTCGAATCGCAGCGCCATCGGCGCGCGCGTGC
>CAZVOI010001020.1:0-5171 GCA_964628275.1 uncultured Acidobacteriota bacterium
TTCATCGGCCGCGTGGACTTCGAGGCGTCGGCGAAGCATCACTTCGAGCTGGTCGGCTCCTACCAGAAGGAGGTCGACGATCGCCCGGACCTGGACTTCATCAGCGGGCCCGGAGAGCGGCCGCTGGCCTTCACCGAATCGCCCGTGAAGCGGTTCGTCGGCGCGTGGCGCTGGCAAGCGTCGCCCCGGATGATGAACGAGCTGCGGGCGGGCGCCAACCTCGCGCCGGTCGGGTTCGGCGTGACCGAGGGCGCCAACCCCAGCATTCGGTTCGCCGGGCAGAACGCGAACCTGCCGCTCACGCTGATGAACCCCCAGATCAGCTTCTTTCCCCAAGGCCGGTACACCGACACGTACCTGCTCAGCGACAACGCCAGCCTGAGCTGGAAGAACCACTCGTTGCAGATGGGCGCGAGCTATTCGAGGATCCACGTCAACCCCTACAACTTCGAGGGCACGGTGCCGACGATCGGCTGGGGCTTCAGCTCCGCGGCCCCGGCGAGCGCCCAGTTGACGTCGGCGATGTTCCCGGGCGGCATCAGCGCGGCCGAGCTGGCCAGCGCCAACACGATGCTGTCGATGCTCACCGGCACGATGAGCACCGTGGCGCGCACGTTCCAGGTCAAAGACCAGACGTCGGGCTATGTGCCGGGCATACCGAACAACCGCAACTACACCCTGAACAACATCGCGGCGTACGTCCAGGACAGCTGGCGGCTCCGGCCCAACTTCACGGTGCGGGCCGGCCTGAAGTGGGAGTACTACAGCCCGGTGAGCGAGGACGACAACCTCGGGTTCCTGCCGGTGCTGAACGGAAAGAGCTATGAGCAGGTGCTGCGGGATCCGAATGCGACCGTCAGCTTCATCGACGGCGGGATGTGGAAGCCGGACCGCAACAACTTCGGGCCGACCATCGGCTTCGGCTGGGATGTCTTCAAGGATGGCAAGACAGGCGTCACCGGGGGTTACTCGCTCACCTACGTGAACGAGGAGGGAGTGACGGTGGCGACGAACTCCCTCGGCGCGAATGCCGGCCTCGCGACCGCCTCCACGCTTTCGAGCCTGTACACGAGGTACGGAACAGGCGTGCCCGAGGTCGCGACGCCGACCTTCAAGTCGGTGCGGACGCTGGCCGACCAGATGGCGCTGAGCGCGACCGCTCCGATGGGCATGCCGAACCCCAACCTCCAGCAGCCGCGGGTGCACCAGGCGAGCGTCGGCGTGTCGCGCGAGCTGACGCGCTCGCTCGCCGGCGAGGTGCGCTACGTCGGGAGCTTCGGCCGGGGCATCTGGCGCGGGATCGACCAGAACCAGATCCAGGTGCCACAACCGTTCGTGGACGACTTCAATCGGGCCAGGAGCAACGGCTACGCCTCGGTGGCTTCCGGGCGCGCTTTCGACCCCGCGTACAACGCGGCCGTTCCGGGAAGCGTCCCGCTGACGGTGCTGCCACAGTACGGCCTGCTGACGAACTCGTCGGTGCGCACCTTCATCCAGCAGAACGAGGTGGGCGGGCTGGCCGACTTCTACGTCGCGCAGCGCGTCGCGGGCTCGCTGGCGGCCTTCTACCCGAACCCCGGCATCTACGAGTCGCGGGCGGTGATCAACGACGGCTGGCAGAACTACAACGCGCTCCAAATCGAGCTGCGGCGGCAGTACCGTGGCGGCGTCTTCGGCGCGGTCAACTACACCCTGTCCAAAGCCAACTCGAACAGCACCGGCGGCGCCAGCCAGAGCCGCTTCGAGCCCTACCTCGACAACAACCGTCCCGAGCTCGACAGCGGCCGCTCCGCCTACAACATCACGCACATCATCAACGCCAACTTCATCGCCGACCTGCCGTTCGGCGAGGGGCGGCACTGGATGAACAAGGGCGGCGTGACGAATGCCATCCTCGGCGGCTGGCAGCTGAGCGGGATCGTGAGCTGGCAGTCCGGGTCGCCGCTCGGCATCTATTCGACCCGCGGCAGCTTCAACCGCGCGAACCGCTCGGCGTCCAACACCGCCGTCACGTCGCTCTCGCCTGCCGAGATCAAGAAGCTGTTCGGCGTCTTCGAGACGCCAAACGGCAACATCTACTGGATCAATCCCAAGGTGATCGGAGCCGACGGCCGAGCGGTCGGCGCGGACACCTTGAACAACAGCGCGGGGTACGACGGGCAGATCTTCTTCAACCCGACGGCGAACGCGGTGGGGAACATGCCGATCCTCGCCTTCGACGCGCCGAGCGTGCTGAACATCAACGCGGCGCTCTCGAAGCGGTTCAAGCTCGCGGGCCGAACCAACCTGCTGCTGCGAGGCGAGGCGTTCAACCTTCTCAACTCGGTCTCGTTCTACACCGGTGACTTCAACGTCAACAGCACGACCTTCGGCCGGCTCACCAGCGTCGCGGTCGGATCGCGGATCGTACAACTGACCGCTCGCGTCGAGTTCTGAGACTAGGGGTGCGTTGCCGCACCCCTTGCCAAGACGGGCTACCAGGAGGTGTTTGGACTGCGGATCTAGGGATCGATGCGTGCCGGCCGCGTGGCCATGACTAGCGGCACGAGCGACGCGCCCGCGGCAAAGACGCCCATCACCGCGAAGCCGATCGCCGCGAACACGATGCCGCTCGCGACGGCGCCGGCGGCGGACGCGAGACCGATCAGGAAGTCGTTGAAACCCTGGGTGCGCGCGCGTTCACTCGGCCGGAGTTGATCCGAGAGCAGCGCCGAGCCCGCGACGTAGCAGAAGTTCCAACCCAGCCCGAGCAGGAACAGCGCGCCGGCCAACGGCAAGACCTGAGGTGACAGCGGCGCCCACAGGCACGCGACGCCGAGCGCGGCAGCGCCCCAGGCGATCACCGGCTGGCGGCCCCAGCGATCCGCCATCCGCCCCGAGACGACCGAGAATGCGTACATCCCGAAGACGTGCGACGAGATCACGACCGCGATGCTGGGCAGCGCGTGATCGTGCTGCTTCATGTGGACCGAGGTGATCACCATCAGCATCACCATCACGGCCTGGCCGAAGACGAGCGCGGTAATCGCGAGCCGCGCGTCGCGCCCGCGCAGGATCTCGAGGAGCGGCCGAGGCACGTCGCCATCGAGCCCGCTCGGCTGCGAGGCGGCCAGGTCGCGCGCCAGGTCGCGCGGCTCGGGTCGCAGCCCGTAGAGGAGCAGCGCGGTCACCAGCAGAAACAAGAGCGCGCTGATTGCCGAAGGCCCCGACAGCTCGTCGAGGCCGAACTGGCGCGCGAGCGTGCCGGCCGGCCCTACCAGGAACGGACCGAGCACGGCGCCCACCGTCCCCCCGACCACCACGGTCGAGATCGCTCGGGCGCGTTCGGCGACCGGGCTCACCTCGGCGGCGACGAACCGGCCGAGTTGCAGCGCGGAGTTCGCCATTCCCATGCCGAACACGCCGATCAGAAAGAAGAGCAGGGCGTGCGCGTTGATCGAGCGCGACGCGACAGCGGCGCCCACGGCGCCCATCGAGACGCCGAGCGCGAGCGTATTGCGACGCCCAATCCGATCCATCAACAGGCCCCAGACGAAGGCCGCGGCCGCGCCGCCGGCTTGATACACGGCCGAGGCCGCGCCGGCCCAGGCTGGCGAGCCGCCGAGCTCGGCTCCCACGATCGGCGCGACCGTCGAGGCCACGATGAAGCCCGCCGAGCCGAGGCTCTGGGCGATCAGCAGCGTGCGGGTGATGCGGTGGGCGTCCCGCAGCCTAGCGACGTCTTCGGTCAGCGATTCCTACCGTAGCAGCAGGCCACGCCAGTCGGGGACGCTCGGCGTCGGCTCGCCGGAGAGCGCCTTCTCGACCGCGAACTCGGCCATCTTCTCGACCGCCCAGGGGAAGTGCGCGTCCTTGAAGCTCTTGTAGTCCATGTCCGGCGTGTAGTTGGTGAGGTCGATGCCGTAGTAGCGGCCGTCCTTCACGGCGAGCTCGATCGCGTTCATGTCGTAGCCGAGCGCCTGGTTGAAGCGCAGCGACAGCTCTTCGGCCATGTCGCGCTCGGCGCGCGGCAGCGAGTCGTAGTCGTGGTTGTAGCCGCCTCGGCCCATCGGCGCCGGGTCGTAGCGGATCGCGCGCGCGTGGCGGCGGCCGATCGTCGGGATGCGAATGTAGGTGTCCCAGGAGATGAACTCCTGCAGCATCATCGTCTTGTGCGTAGACACCGCGTAGGCGTTCTTGAGTTCCTCGAGGTTGTGGACCTTGGTGACGTCCTTCCAGCCGCCGCCGAACGCGGGCTTCATGATGCACGGCGCGCCGACGAAGTCGAGGTACATCGAGAAGTCCGTAGGCCACAGGTTCCGTAAGCTCTCGGACGTGACGTCGTCCTGGTACTCGAGGTTCGGCAGCACCACCGTCTTCGGCTCCGCGATGCCGAGCTTTTCCGCCGCGGCGTAGCCGAAGAACTTGTCGTCGGCGCTGCGCCAGAACGTGTTGTTGATGCAGTAGGTCCCCTGCAGCGCGGCCATCTTCAGGTAGACCGCGTAGTACGGCACCTCGTGGCTCATCCGGTCGAGCACGACGCGGTACGGCACCGGCTCGTTGAGCTTGGTCCCGCCGAGCTGGATGAACTCGGCGTGCACGCCCTTGCTCATCGAGTTGACCTTGGCGATGAAGGCTTCCGGAAAGCTGTTCTCGCGGCCACGCAAGACGCCGATGCGCATGCAGGACTCCTTGAAGTTCGGGAGCGCGATTGTATTCCGACGAAGTCGGTATCATCTCGTTTCAAGAGAGCCATGGCCGATTTGCCGGAAGCGGAGCGGCCGGACGCCGTCTCCGCGGAGCCGACGAGCACCGGGACGACGCTGGGACGCGTGAGCGCCAAGCCGCGTCAAGGCCTTACGCCCGGCGCGATCCTCGCCTCGCGCTTCCGCATCGTCGCGCTGCTCGGTCGCGGCGGCATGGGCGAGGTCTATCGCGCCGAAGACTTGAAGCTCGGCCAGCCGGTCGCGCTCAAGTTCCTGCCCGGCCCCATCGACCAGGCGCGCCTCGAACGCTTCTACGGCGAGGTGCGACTCGGCCGGCAGGTGGCGCACCCGAACGTGTGCCGCATCTACGACGTCATCGAGGCCGAAGGACGTCACTTCCTGGTGATGGAGTACGTGGATGGCGAGGACCTGGCCTCGCTGCTGCGACGCATCGGGCGGCTGCCCCAGGACAAGGCCACCGAGATC
>CAZVOI010001021.1:0-8258 GCA_964628275.1 uncultured Acidobacteriota bacterium
GTTCATGACCAGCAGCCCGCTGCAGTGGCAAAAGCGCGCGCCCACGCGCGACACGGCCGACGCGTTCTTCGACGAGATGCTGGCTGCCCGGCTCAAGACCACCGACGCCAACGACATGCTGTACCAGTTCGATTCGTCGCGCGACTACGATCCGGGACCCGAGCTCGAGAAGATCCAGGCGCCGCTCCTGGCGGTCAACTCGGCCGACGACCAGGTCAATCCGCCCGAGCTCGGAATCCTCGAGCGGGAGATCAAGCGCGTGAAGCGCGGGCGCGCGGTCGTGTTGCCGATCACCGACCAGACCCGCGGCCATGGTACCCACTCGATTCCCGCGATCTGGAAGGGCGAGCTGGAGCGGCTGCTGCGCGAGTCGGAAAAGCCGGGTCCAGCAGCGAGCGCTCGCTTGAACCCGCTCGTCGAGCTGCTCGAGTCGAGCAAGCCCGTCTTCGGCCTCTATGCGCCCAGCAATCGGCGTGCTCCGGGCGCAACCGCCTCCTCCCCCGAGCCGCCCCGGCGGACGCCGCGCGAGCTGGCCCAGGACGCGATCGCGCACCGGGAGTCCGATTACATCGTCGACGGCAGCATGGAGGGCAGCCTCGAGCGTGGGCTGCCGGCGTTCACCGACTTCGTCAAGGCGATCGGCGATGCCGGCGGGCTCCGCCGTTCGCCCGCACCGCGTTTCACGCACCCGCTGGTCGTCAAGACTCCCAAGCTCGCGCCCGATTTCGCCAAGGCAGAAGACGCGATCAGCCGTCAGCTGAACCTGGGCGTGAGCGCGATCGTGTTCGTCGAGGCCGAGAGCGCCGAAGAGGTGCGGCGCGGACTCGCGGCGATGCGCTTCAAATCGAAAGGCGGCACCCGCCCCGACGACGTCGGCGGCGCGCCGGTCTTCTGGGGCATGAGCGAGACGGAGTATCGGGACCGGGCGGATCTCTGGCCCTTGAATCCCTCGGGCGAGCTCGTCAACTGGACGATCGTGGAGACCAAGGAAGGCCTGAAGCAGGTGCGCGAGATCGCGGCGGTGAAGGGGATTGGCGCGCTCTTCCCCGGCGCGGGCTCGCTGCGGCGTGTCTTCTCGACGACGAACGCCGCGGGAGAAAGCGTTCTCGATGTCGAGGCCTGGGAAGCGGCGATCCAGAAGGTGCTGGCCGCGTGCAAGGAGTTCGGTGTCCCGTGCGGCTACCCGGCGAACGCCAGCGACGTCGAGCTCAGGATGAAACAGGGCTTCAGCGTGTTCGTGATCGGCTGGGGCGAGCCGGGATGGAAGACCGCCGCGATCGGCCGCAAGCTCGCGGGCCGCGGCGAGACAAACCCGTAGCTACTCCGAGCGCAACGCCGCGATCGGATCGACCGACGCCGCGCGCCGCGCCGGCAGCAGGCTCGCGGTCAGGATCACGCTCGCGAGCAGCGCGGACGTCGCGAGGAACGGCAGCGGGTCACGCCAGTCGACGCCGTAGAGGTTGCTCTGGAGCAGGCGCCCCACCGCCAGCGAGAGCAGCAGACCGGCGCCGATGCCCAGCGCGGCGAGCGTGGCGCCCCGCCCGACCACCAGCGTCATCATTTGGCTTCGACTCGCGCCGAGCGCCAGCCGAACGCCGATCTCGCGGGTGCGCCGGCCCACCGCGTAGGCCAGCACGCCGTACACGCCGAGACAAGCGAGCAGCACGGCCTGGGCGGCGAAGCCCGCCATCACCTTGCCGAAGAAGCGCTGCTCCCAGGTCGTGAACGCCCGGACCTCTTCCATGCTGCGAACGTCCCAGACCGCCAACCCCGGATCGAGAGCCTGGAAGACCTTGCGAACCGGATCGGCCAGCGCGCGCGGATCGACGCTGGTGCGCACCAGCAGCGCCAGCGAGCGCGACGGCGTCCCGGCGTAGGGCACGAACACGTCGAGCCGCGACTGCTCGGTCTCTTCGCCGAACTCCTCGTACTGGATGTCGGCCACCACGCCGACGATGCGGAGGTAGCGCGGTCCCCCGCCCTCGACGATCCCGACACGACGGCCGAGCGCGCCGTCCTTCCAGAAGCGCCGCGCCAGCGTCGCGTTCACGATCGCAACATCCGCGTCGGGCGAACCGTGCTCGGCCGCGTCGAAGCTGCGCCCTTCGAGGAGCGGAACGCCCAATGTCTCGAAGAGCGACGGCGAGGCGACGATCCGCTGCGCTCCCGGCTCGTCGCCTTTCGCGACCGGCTGACCGTCGGCGACGATCCGGATCGGCGCGCCGCCGTCGTCGATCGGGATGCTGGTCGTCACGGCCGCGCGGCGGATGCCGGGCACGGCCTCCAGGCGCTCCACCAGCGTGCTCAAGAGAGCGGCGCGAGTCTCGGTCTTGTCGTACTGGTCTCCGGCCACGTTGAAGCGCATCGACAAAAGATGGTCGTCCGCGAACCCCGCGGGCGCATCTTGAAGCCGCAGGAAGCTGCGGATCATCAGGTTGGCGCCGACCAGCAGCGACAGGCTCAACGCGACCTGCGCGACCACGAGCGCCCCTTGCAAGCGCTGCTGGCCCGCGCCAGCCGAGCCGCGAGCGCCGTCGCGAAGCTCCGCCACCAGATCGGGACGCGAGGAGCGCAGCGCCGGCAGCAGGCCCGCCGCGATCGTGGCGAGCACCGCGACGGCCGCGGCGAACAGGACCACGCGCCCGTCGAGCTCGAGGTTCACCCAGTACGGCAGCTCTTCCGGCCAGACCGCGAGCATCAGGTCGATCGCCCAGGAGCCCAACGCTAGCCCCAGCAAGCAGCCGCCGACGGCCAGCACGCCGGTCTCCACCAGCATCTCGCGAATCAGGCGCGCCCGGCTTCCGCCAAGCGCCGAGCGCACCGCCAGCTCGCGTTGCCGCGAGACGCCGCGGGCCAGGATCAGGTTCGCCAGGTTGGCGCAGCCCACCAGCAGCACCGCGCCGACGGCCGCTAGCAGCGTGCCGAGCAGCGCCTGCATGCCGCGGTCCACGACCAGGTCGCGGAACGACAGGACTCGGATCCCCCAGCCCCGGTTGCTGTCGGGGTGGGCCTCGGCGAGCCGCAGCGCCATCCCGTCGAGCTCGGCCTGCGCTTGCGCGAGCGTGACCCCCGGCCGCAACACCGCGTAGGACATGACGCCGCGCTGCGCCCGCTGCGGCGTACCCCCCCATCGCCAGGGCACCCAGATGTCGTCGCGCTCGGGGAAGCGAATCCCGGGCGGCATCACGCCGACGATGATCAGCGCCCGCCCATTCAGCCAGGCGCTCTTGCCGAGAATCGCCGTGTCGCCGCCGAAACGGCGCTGCCAGAGCCGATGGCTGATCAGCACCACGGGCTCGAACCCCGGAGGCTGCGCCTCGTCGTCGTTGAAGTGCCGGCCGAGCATCGGTTGCAGGCCCAGCAGCCGGAACAGGTTGGGCGTGACCGAGCCGCCGCGAATCCGCTCGGCCTCTCCCGCCTCGACGATCGTGAAGTTGCGGCCAGCGTACCCCGCGACGTCCTCCAGCGATCGCGCCGAATCGCGGACGTCCTGCATGTCCGGGAACGACAGCCGCGAGTCCGGCCAGTCGGCGGGCTGGCTGGCGTGCGTGGAGTGCAGCGTCACGACGCGCTCGCCTCGCTCGCCCAGCGGCAACGGACGCAGCAAGAGCGCGTTCACCATGCTGAAGACGGCCGAGTTGGCGCCGATCCCCAGGCCGAGCGTGAGAAGCGCCGTCAACGTGAACGCGGGGCGACGGACCAGGCTGCGAACCGCGAAGCGAATGTCGCCGATCAGGGAGTCGGACATTGCACACTCCTCAATCAAACGCCATGCCACTCAGCTTGCAGCACTTGCAGGCCGCCACACGCCGCCGACTGTCCGCTGGCGCGACGCGACGTCCCGCGATCGAACAGGACGCCTAGGCCTCCGCGCGGCAGTCCGGGTTGGCGGCGAGGATCAGACGCCGCAGGTCGTCGGACAACGGTCGCGCGCGCTTCTGGGCGTAGTCGTAAGCGACGAGC
Organism: uncultured Acidobacteriota bacterium; assembly: GCA_964628275.1. Classification (GTDB taxonomy): domain Bacteria; phylum Acidobacteriota; class Vicinamibacteria; order Fen-336; family Fen-336; genus CAZVOI01. The sequence continues at coordinate 3,964 of CAZVOI010001021.1, forward strand.
GTCTTCCGGCCCTCGGCGACCAGCCGGCCCGAACCTGGCTCCTCGATCCGGAACTCCATCACGAACGACGAGCGCCGCATCGAGGCGATCCGGATGCCGACCGACAGCCTCTCGCCGTACCCGACCGGCGAGCGATAGTCGATCTCGGTGCGCGCCAGGATGATGTCGAGGCCGGAGAGCTCGGGGCGGCCGGTGACCCCGAGCCAGTAGGCGATCCGCGCCGACTCGACGTAGGTCAAGTACACCGCGTTGTTCACGTGGCCCAGAGCGTCGAGGTCGCGGAAGCGTACCTCGATCGGGAATGTGAAACCGAAGCCGTTCAACAGCGCTCCTGCTGCGCCGCGGACAGCTCCTCTTCGACGACGCTCGCCCATTGCGCGAGCACGGCGTCCGGGCAGCGCATCAGGCCCTCCTCCGCCACCGCGAGCGCCTCCTCGAAGCGCCGTTTCTCGCGGTGGATCCATACCAGAGTCAGATACACCGGCGCCGCGTGCTTGAAGTTGTCATCCCGCCCGAGGTGCTCGCGCGCCGCCAGGGCCACTGGCAGCGCCTCGTCGTCGCGGCCGAGAGAGTGCAGGCAGCGCGCCAGGCCGTTGAGCGCTTCCGACGAGAAGGGCTGGAGCGCCGTGGCACGCGCGAAATGGCGCAGCGCCGCCTGCTCCTCGCGCAGGCTCAGCAGGACGCCTCCCTTCAGCAACAGCGCCGCGACGTGGCCGGGCTCCTCTTCCAGGATCGCGTCGAGCGAGGCGAGCGCCTGGTCGAGCTCGCCCCGAACCGCCAGCATGCGCGCGTCATCGAAGCTCTTCGGCATCTACCTCGGCAGGCGGACGCGCGGAAAGTAGCGGCGCACGTAGTCGCGCAGCGCCGCGCGCGTGCTCTCGAACGCCAGGTCGTCCCACGGGATTTCCTCTGGCGGGAAGCATTGCACCGCCGAGGCTTCGTCGCCCGGCTCTGGCGTCCCGTGGATCACGTCTGCCGCGTACACGACCACCGCGACTTCGTGAGGAGCGAACGAGTACACGTCCAGCACGCCCAGCAGGCTGACCTTGAGCTTGACTTCCTCGAGCGTCTCGCGGATCGCGGCCGCCGGCACCGACTCGCCGCGATCGACGAAGCCGCCGGGGAAAACCCACTTGCCGAGGCCCGGTTCGATAGTGCGCTTGGCCAGCACGATGCCGCCGTCCACCATCGAGATCGTGCACGCAGCGACCTTCGGGTCGAGGTAGAAGACGAAGCCGCAGCCGGGGCAGATCAGGCGCGCCGGCTCACCCGCCTTGATGACCCGCGACTGCAGCACGTCGCCGCACTTGGGGCAGAACTTGTACGCCGACGTGTCGCTCATCGAGAAGCGATCATACGACGGGCGAGAAGCTCGGCAGCGTATGCTGAACGGCGTGAACGTCCTGGTGCACTATCACGAGATCGCGCTGAAGGGCGGCAACCGGCCGTTCTTCGTGGCGAAGCTCGCCGACAACCTGCGCGAGGCCACCTCCGACCTCGGCGCGAAGGTCCACGTTCTGGCCGGGCGGCTCCTGGTCGAGGCCCCGGATCGGGCGCCCTGGGAGCTGCTGAAAGAGCGCATCGGGACCTGCTTCGGGGTCGCCAACTTCGCCCGCACCGAAGCCTCGGCGCGCGACATCGAGTCGCTGAAGACGGCTGCGGTCGCCTCGCTGCGCCCACGCCGCTTCGCGTCGTTCCGCGTCACCACCAAGCGTTCCGACAAGGCCTTCCCGATGCTGTCCGGAGACGTCGACCGGGAGCTGGGCAGCGCGATCCAGGAAGCCACCGGCGTGCGCGTCGACCTCGAGACGCCGGAGCTGAACGTGATGGTGGAGGTCCTGAAGGACCGCATCTTCTATTCGACCGAGAAGCTCGCCGGTCCGGGCGGTTTCCCGGTCGGCTCCTCGGGCCGCGTGGCGGCTCTGCTGTCGGGGGGCATCGACTCTCCGGTCGCCGCGTGGCGGATGATGAAGCGCGGCTGCTCGGTCGCTCTCATCCACTTCCACGCCTTCCCGCTTCTCGACCGCACCACGATCGACAAAGCCCGCGAGCTGGCGCGCGTGCTGACCCATTTCCAGTATCAGACGCGCCTGGTGCTGGTCCCGTTCGGCACGGTGCAACAGACGATCGTCGCCGACGCTCCAGCCCCGCTGCGCGTGGTGCTGTACCGCCGTTTCATGATCCGCATCGGCGAGGCGCTGTTGTCGCGCTTGAAGGCCAAGGCGCTCGTCACCGGGGAGAGCCTGGGCCAGGTCGCCTCGCAGACGCTCGACAACATCGCCACCATCGACGAAGCCGCGCGCGGCCCGGTGCTGCGCCCGCTGATCGGCATGGACAAGGACGAGATCACCCGCGAAGCGCGGCGCATCGGCACCTTCGAGGTCAGCACTCTCCCCGACCAGGACTGCTGCCAGCTCTACGTCCCGCGCAGCCCCTCGACCGGCGCCAAGCTCTCAGAGGTCCGCACGGCCGAAGCGCGTCTCGACGTCGCCGGCCTGGTCGCCGGCGCGGTCAAGGGCCACAGCCAGGAACGGTTCTGGTTCCCGGTCCAGCCGGTGGATGCGTAAGGCGTCAACGGTTCTGGTAGAGCGCTTGGCAACCACTTCCGATGCAGGCACCAAGTTCGCGATCTGGACGGAGATCGTCGATTACGTGATGACCGCGCTCGGTGGCCGCCAAGCGATTGCCGACCTTGATTCCGCGTGCGTGGCGTGCCAGCAGGATCTTTCGACGCTTGCGAAGACATGATGATGAGGGTGGCTGCGTACCAAGCTTCCCTTCTTCCATGCGGGTCCATGGAGGCTATCGGGCTCATTCGTACACGGGTCGCTTGGTGTGAAAACGAGGGAGTGGAAATCCTTTGTTGCCCGGAAGCCGTACTTGGAGGTCTGGCGGACTATGCAGCACGCCCGACCAGTATTGCGGTTGACGTGGAAAGCGGTCAACTGAGCGCCACACTTGCGCCACTCGCCAGCGACACGGTGACGACAATTCTGGGATTTACCGAGATTTCAGGAACGGGGCAGCTCTTCAACTCGGCCGCGGTCCTTCACAAAGGAGCTGTCGTCGGCGTGTATCGCAAGCGGTATCCAGCGATCAGGAAGTCGATCTATCAGCCTGGCGACCGCAGCCCGGTCTTCAGGGTTGGAAGTCTGACCTTCGGAATCGTCATCTGCAACGACTCCAACTATCCAGAGCCGGCGAGAATCATGGCCGCCCAGTGAGGATGCCGGCTCGATCCGTCAGCTTTGGGCAACTCGTGGGCGCGTCAGCGCCGGCGCTTCGTACGTCCCGCCGCGCGGATGCGCGGATCAGCGAGCCAGGCGTCCAACCGGTCGAGGTTCTTCTGAGCCGTCGCGACCTCGCGAGCCAGGCTCAGCTTCTCGGGGTGCAGCCGGAGCAGGTGAACGACGTCGAGGAGATCTTGCGGACCTCCCGCGCGGAGCTTGAGCCGAAGCAGATCGTCGAGAGCCACGACGTGAATCTCGGCGCCACTGACTGTCAACGTCACCGTGGTTTCCCAGGGAATCAGGACGGGCGGGAACAGCACGTCGAAGTCCACGCCTTCCAGGGTGCCCGAGACGACGGAGCGGATCTCGCCTTCGAGGACGTTGCCGCGCCGGATCGTGCTGCCGATGCCGGCAGCCGAAAGTGCCGCTTGGATCGCCTTGGGATCGAGCGGACTCGCGATGTCGACGTCGTCGGTCGCACGCACGTAACCATGCGCGCCCACAGCCAGACCTCCGATCAGGGCGCAGGGCGGCGGCAGGATCGTGGCTAGCCGCACCGCGGCTGCGATGGGATCGGCGTCTTTCTTCTTGCGCTTCAACCGAGACCTGCCTGACGACCGGCGTCACGCAATGCGATGACGGACGCGCTGAGCACCGAAGCCCGCTGGAGGCGGTCCGCCATCGCTCGCCGCTCTTCGACGGACACCTCGCTTCGGCGCGGCGCGACCAGCCCAGCGAGATCGCGGCGAAGTTTCTCCGCTGCCTGGATGCCGTCGGCGCTCAGCTCGTAGTAGCGCCTCGGCCGGCCAACGCCTCCCACGGCATGGGTCCAGGCACGAACCAAGCCGTCGCGTTCGAGGGCCCGCAGAGCAGTAGAAGCGCCCCCCAGGTTGGGTTGGACCGCGCCGTTTGAGCCCTTCGACACACGGCGGACGAGTTGGACGCCGAACGCCGGGCCTTCGGCCAGGCCAAGGATCAATCCCGCGCGGGTTCCAAGCGACATGATTCAGTATATTCTTATTGTTCAAGACAAATGGGTCACGGTGACTCTGGACCTCGTGCGCC
>CAZVOI010001022.1:0-7667 GCA_964628275.1 uncultured Acidobacteriota bacterium
TCACGCCCCGAAGCTGGGGTGTCACGACGCAGAAGGGCAACCGCGTCTTCGTCCACCTGCTCGAATGGAAGGACAAGACGCTGGCGTTGCCGAAGCTCCCCAAGGCCGTAAAGGCCGTGACGGGCCTGAAAGACGGTAAGCTGCTGCGCTACACCGTCGAGACCGATGGCCTCTCGATCCGCCTCGATCCGACGGCGCTCGATCCCCTCGACACGATCCTGGTGATCGAGTTGGTCGGCTGACTACTCGGCGTGGAGCGCCCGGGCCGGATCGACGCGGCCGGCGCGCAGCGCGGGAACCAGCGCCGCTAGCGCGCTGACGGCCAGCAGCAGCCCGCCGGTCGAAGCGAACGCGACCGGGTCGAGCGGGCTCGTCTGGAACAACAGGCTGGCCAGCAGGCGTGACCCGCCGGCGGCGATCGCGGCGCCGGCCGCGAGACCGATCGCCGCGACCAGCAGGCCCTCGCCGAGCAGCAGCCGCACCAGGTCGCTGGGTTGCGCGCCCAGCGCGAGCCGCACGCCCAGCTCGCGCGTGCGCTGGCCCACCGCACAGGAGAGCACGCCGAAGAGGCCGATCGTGGCGAGCAGCGCCGCCGCCACAGCGAACGCGCCGAGCAGGCTCATCACGAAGCGCGGCCGCCGCAGCGAGTCGCCCAGAAGCTCGTCGAGTGTCGCGACGCTGGCCACCGGAATGTCCTTGTCGAGCTTCGCCAGCTCCGCCTTCACGGACGGAAGCGCCCGCTTCGGATCTCCATCGAAGCGCAGCATCAACGTCATGAAGTTGTTGGGAACCTGCGCCTGGGGCCAGTACAGCGTCGGCCGCGCTTCGGCGTCGAGGCTGTTCAGGCGCACGTCGCCCACCACGCCGACGACCTCGCCTTCCGGGTCGCCGCCCCAGTTCATCGCGATGCGCTTGCCGAGGGGATCCTGGCTTGGCCAGAACTCGCGCGCGAGCCGATCGTTCACGATCACCGCCTTCAGCCCGGTGGCGTTGTCGGCGCGCTCGAAATCGCGTCCGAGCAAGAGCGGCACGCCGATCGCGCGGAACGTCCCGGGCGTGAGGATGCGGATGTCGGCCGTCGGTTCCTGGCCCGCAGGTGGAACCGGGCGGTCGAAGAGCTTGAAGCGCGTGGCCGAGCCGCTGCCCAGGGGTCGCCAACTGATCGCACCCGCGGCTCGCACGCCCGGGACACGCGACAGGGCTTCGATGGCGTCCTCGTAGAAGCGGACGACGCGGGCGGGTTCGGCATAGGAACGTGAGGGTAGCGACAGCTCGAACGTGAGGGTGCTGGTGGTCTCGAAGCCAGGCTGCACCCGACTCAAGCGCGCGAAGCTGCGCAGCAGCAACGAAGCGCCGATCAAGAGCACGATCGAGAGCGCGATCTCGGAGGCGGCCAGGGCCTGCGACAACCGGCGCCGCGAGCGGCTCGCGCCGGTGCCCGAGGAGCCCTCGCGCAGCGAAGGCGACAGCGCGGCGCGCACCAGGCTGAGCGCCGGCGCGAGCCCGAACAGGGCCGCGCTCAGGCACGAGACCACGAGCGTGAACGCCAGCACGCGGAGATCCAGGCTCACGTCGAAGACAGCCCGCACCTGCGCGGGGACGATGCCCAGCAGCGCCTTCACGAAGACCGACGCGAGCGCCACGCCGAGAGCGGCGCCCACCAGCGAGAGCGCCAGGCTCTCGGCCAGGAGCTGCGCCACCAGCCGGCCCTGGCTCGCGCCCAGCGCGCGCCGCACCGCCATCTCGCGCTCGCGGCCGATCGCGCGCGCCAGCAGCAGGTTGGCCAGGTTGCCGCACGCGATCAGCAGCACCAGCGCCACGGCGCCCGCCAGCACGTACACCGCGGACTTCACGTCGCGGACCAGGTCGGCATGGATCGGCGCGACGGTCACGCCCCAATTGGCGTTTCGGTTGGGCTCTTCTTCTTGAAGCTGCGCGGCGATCGACTCCATCTCGGCGCGCGCCGCGGCGACGGCGACGCCCGGCCGCAAGCGCGCCACGGTCACGAGGTACCGGCCGCCCGAAGTACGCCAACGTTCGTCGATGCGCGCGGTAATCCACAGGTCGACGCCAGGCGGCAGCGAGAAGCCGGGCGCCATCACGCCGACGATCGTCGTCGGCTGCCCGTCGAGCGTCACCACCCGGCCCACGGCGGAAGCATCGCCGCCGAAGCGCCGCTTCCAGAATCCATCCGCCAGGACCGCCGCGCGCGGCGCGTCCGGCTTGCCCTCGGTCTCGGTAAAGCCGCGGCCGAGACGCGGCCAGACGCCGAGTGTTGCGAAGAAGTCCGCCGTGACCTGGCCGCCTTGCACCCGCTCCGGCTCGCCGTCGCCGGTCAGGTTTGTGCCCCACGACACGAACGCCGCGATCGACTCGAAGGACCGGTTGCGGTCACGCCAGGCCATGTAGTTGGCGGGGCTGACCACGTTGTGGGTGTTGCCGCGGCGGATGTTGTGCTCCCAGACCAGCACCAAGGCGTCGGGGTCGCGCACCGGCAAGGGCCGCAGCAGCACGCCCTCGACGACGCTGAACACCGCGGTGTTCGCGCCGATACCCAGAGCCAGCGTGAGGATCGCCACCGCCGCGAAGCCCGGGCGCTTGATCAAAGTCCTGAACGCGTAGCGAAGGTCCTGGAAGAGCATGGTCGAGACCTCGGTATGTCTATGACGACGCTGGACCTGAAGAGGTTGCACGGCGAGAACGCAGAAGATGAAGGACCGCGGCGACGCCGAGGGCTGCGATCCCCGCGACGTCCGCTCGTGGGTCGGCATAGAAGAGCAGAAGCCCCGCGGCCAGGCACAGGCCTCGCTCGGATCGAGCCGAGGCGCCGACGACCCAGCCGCCCAGTCCGGCCGCCAGCGCTAGCACGCCCAGCGCTGCCGTCCCCGACGCCGTGAGCACGGCGGCGGGCGGTGCCTGCAGCAGAACGCCGAGGCCCTCACGCGAGAGCGTGAACACGAACGGCACCAGGAACGCGGGCAGCGTGTACTTCCAGGTCAGCATCATGGTGCGGAACGGGTCGCCGCCGGTGAGAGCGGCGGCCGCGAAGGGTGACAGCGCGGTCGGCGGGCTGACTTCGGAGAGCACCGCGTAATAGAAGATGAACATGTGCGCCGCCACCGGCGGCACGCCGACCTGGGCCAGCGCGGGCGCGATCATCACCGCCGCGATGATGTAGGACGCGGTCACCGGCACCGCGAGGCCCAGCAGCAGCACTGCGAAGGCGGAGTAGAGGACGCTCAGGAACAGGTTTCCCCCCGCCATCGCGACCAGCAGGCCGGCCGCCTTCAAGCCCAGGCCGGTCAGCGTGACCACGCCGACGATGATGCCGGCGCTGGCCGTGGTGGCGACGACCGACAGCACGCCGCGGCCGCCGGATTCCAAGGCCTCGAAGAGGCGCCTCGGTCGAAGCGCCGTCTCGCGGTTTCGCAGGCTGAGCACGACCTCCAGCAGCGTCGCCCACACGACCGCGCGGAACGCGGTCTGGCCGAGCGCCATCAGCGCCACGATCGCGATCAGCGACAGGAAGTGGTGCGCGCCCGCGCGTGTCAGCGTGCCGAGCGAGCGCGGCTCGGCGGCCGCGTCGCTCGGCGCCAGCAGCGCCGCGTCGGCCTCGATCATCAGTAGGATCGAGAGGTAGTACAGCAGCGTCGGCACCACCGCCATCTTCAAGACGTCGAGATACGAGATCCGCAGCACCTCGGCGATCAGGAACGCCGCCGCCCCGAGCGTGGGCGGGGACAGGATCGCGCCGATGCCGGCCGCCGACAGGATCGCTCCGGCGGTGTCCTTCGGGTAGCCCGCGCGGCGCAGGATCGGCCACGCCACCGAGCCGAGCGTCACCGTGGTGGCGACGCCGCTGCCCGATACTGTGCCGAGCAAGAAGCCGGCGAGCGTCACCGAGCGGCCCGCGCCCACCGCCGAGCGCGCGCCGCCGGTGGCCGCCAGCGCCCAATCGATGAAGAAGCGGCCCGCGCCCGAGCGCTCGAGGACGGCGCCGTAGATCGAGAACAGGATGATGTAGGTTGCGGCCACGTCGAGTGGCACGCCGAACAGGCCTTCGAGCGTCATGTACAGGCTGCCGACCAGCCGCGCTACGCCGTAGCCCCGGTGCGCGATCGCGTCGAGTCCGATCGCGTCCAGCCAGGGACCGGCGAACGCGTACACGATGAAGGCGCTCGCCGTCGCCGGCAGGATCCAGCCGACCGTCCGGCGCGTGGCCTCGAGTACGAGCAACACCGCCACGCAGCCGAGCACGAGGTCGACGTTCGTCGGGGTGGCCGCTCGGTAGGGCAGCGCCTTGTGATCGAGGAGCGGCCAACCCAGCGAGATCACGGCGAGGACGGCGAGCGCGATGTCGATCCGGGTCGGAGCGCTGGTCGCGCCGCGCCGCGCCGGGGCGCACAGGAACGCGAGCACGAGCGCCACCAGCAGGAAGCTCGGCCGGTAGACCTGCGGCGGAACGATCGCGACCACCCAGTAGAGGGCATACAGGGAAAGGCCCGCGCAGCCGAACGCTGCCAGGCGTCCCCAGCGGCCGCCGAGGCGTCGCGGCGGAGCGTCCTCGTCGAATTCCACGAGGATCCGCGCCGGGTCGCCGCCGGCTACCTGGGCCAGGCGGCTTTCTCCTTGTAGAAGCGGATCGCGCCCGGATGAAACGGCGCGGGCGATTCGGCGACCGCCGTGGCGAGCGAGAGCCGGCCGGCCTCGGGATGGATCGCCGCCAGCTCCGACTGCTTGGCGAACAGCGTCCGCGTCAGCTCGTAGGCGAGCGCTTCGTCGAGCGTTTCCGATACCACCAGCACGTTGAAGACCGCCACCACCGCGACATCGGCTTGGAGGCCGGGATAGGTCCCCTTCGGGATCATTCCGCTCGCGTAGAGCGCGCCGAAACGGCGCTGCAGCTCCGGCAACGTCGACGCGTTCTCGAGCAGCGACATCTGCTTGCCCGGTGTCGCGGCCAGGTCCAGCAGCGCGCCCGCCGGCACGCCGCTGCTCCAGAAGAAAGCATCGAGCTTGCCGTCCTTGAGCGCGTCGGCGGAGGTGCTGACGCCGAGGCCTTGTCTGCGGATGCCGGTCTGCGGGTCGATGCCCGTGGCCTCCAGAACGCGAACCGCGATCGTCTCGGTGCCGCTGCCGGGTGCGCCGACCGAGACGACTCGCCCTTTTAGATCGTTGAGCGTGCGGATGCCGCTGCCCTCGAAGGCGACGACCTGCGTCAGGTTCGCGTAGAGGACCGCGAGCGAACGCAGCTTCAGGGGGCCCAGCTCGCGAAAAGCACCTTGGCCCTTGATCGCTTCGTCGAGCGTGTCAGCAAGCGTGAAGCCGACGTCGGCCTTGCCCGCGTGGATGAACTTGAGGTTGTCGATCGAGCCCGAGGTGGCCTCGGCGGTCACCTCGAGACCGGGCACGCTCTGGCTGGCGACCTTGGCGATGCCGCCGCCGTAGACGTAGTAGACGCCGCCGGTGAGGCCGGCCGCGATCGAGAGCCGGCGCTTGCGCGGCGCGGCGTTTTGTCGGCAAGCGCTCAGCAGGGGCAGCGCCGTGAGAAACTCCCGCCGGATCATGGCGGGCAGAGTATCCGCGCGGGTTGGGCGCGAGGCAACCGCAGGCCGCATCGCGGCGATCGTCTGCATGCGTTGCGGCAAGAAGAGCCGAGGCGGCCCCGACGTTCCCTGCCCGCGCTGCGGGCCGGAGGGTGTCGTCGAGATCCAGTTCGACCTGGCGCACGCACGCCGGACGCTGACGCGCCGCTCGTTGGCGCAAAGGTCGCGCGACGTGTGGCGCTACCGCGAGCTGCTGCCGGTGCCGCTGCGTGCGCGGCTGCCCACGTTGCGCCCAGGGATGACGCCGCTCGTCGAGGCGCCGCGGCTCGCCGACTGGGCGGGCGTGCGGCGGCTTCTGGTCAAGGACGAGAGCCGCAACCCCACCGGCTCTTTCAAGGACCGCGCCAGCGTCGTCGGCGTGGCGCGCGCGCTCCACAATCGGGCGCGCGTGATCGCGTGCGCCTCGACCGGCAACGCCGCCTCGTCGTTGGCCGGCGCCGCCGCCAGCGTCGGGCTGCGCGCGGTTATCTTCGTTCCGGAGTTCGCGCCCGAGCCCAAGGTCGCTCAGCTGCTGGTGTTCGGCGCGCGCGTGATCCGCGTCAAGGGCAGCTACGACGAAACCTGGGAGCTGTGCCAGCGCGCGTGCGCGCGCTACGGCTGGTACAACCGCAACGCGGCCGTCAACCCGTCGCTGATCGAGGGCAAGAAGACCTGCGGCCTCGAGATCGCGGAAGAGCTGGGAGCGAACCCTCCCGACTGGGTTGCGGTCTCGGTGGGCGACGGCTGCACGATCGCCGGGATCTGGAAGGGCCTGGTGGAAATGAAGGCGCTCGGTTTCATCTCGCGCCTGCCGCGGCTGCTCGGCGTCCAGGCGGAAGGCGCGCGACCGCTGGTCGATGCCTTCGCCGGCGGCGGGGATCTCCGTGTAGGGACCGCGGACACGATCGCCGACAGCATCTCGGTGGGTCATCCGCGCAACTGGCGAAAAGCGCTGGCCGCGGTGCGCGCGTCGCAGGGCGCGCTGCTGGCGGTGTGCGACGACGCGATCCTGGACGCGCTGCGCGAATCGGGGACGCGCGCCGGCTTGTTCGGCGAGCCGGCCGGCGTGGCGGCGCTAGCGGGGCTGCGCCAGGCGGTCGCCTCCGGTTGCGTGTCGGCGCGCGCCAGCGTCCTCTCGATCCTGACCGGCGGCGGCCTCAAGGACGTGAAGACGGCGATCGGCTCGGTCGGCTCGCCGGTGAGCCTCCCGCCGGATGACGATCAGCTGCACGCGTACCTTCAGGAGCACCCGGTCGCGTGAGCCGCGACGTCGTGCTTCTCGCCAAGGCGATCGACTTCGCCGCGCGCAAGCACAAAGACCAGCGTCGCAAGGGCGCCGCGGCGGAGCCATACGTGAACCATCCGGCCGAGGTCGCGCGCCTGGTCGCAGAAGCCACCGACGGGAACGATGCGGTGCTGGTCCTCGGCGCCGTGCTCCACGACACGATCGAAGACACCGAGACGACGCGCCAAGAGTTGGAAATCGAGTTCGGCCTCGAGGTCGCGGCGCTGGTGGTCGAGTTGACCGACGACAAGAGCTTGCCCAAGGCCAGACGCAAGGAACTCCAGGAAGAGCATGCTCCGCACAGGTCGCTGCGCGCCAGGATGATCAAACTCGCCGACAAGACGAGCAACCTGCGTTCGCTCGCGACCAGTCCCCCGACCGACTGGGACGAGCGCCGCATGCGCGAGTATTTCGACTGGGCGTCGCGCGTCGTAGCCGGCTGCCGCGGCGTCAACGCGCGGCTCGAGGCCGCCTTCGACGAGGCGCATCGAACCGGCCTCGCCAAGCTGGGCGCCGCCAAGCACGACTAGAGTCTCTGCAAGTCGTTGCAGAGCGTGGGCCTCAAGCAGACCTCACGCCCAGATCAGATTTCCCTGAAGACGGCAGCCGCAAGTCGCCGATCTTTGGTGCCTATCCCGACGCCGGGGACGAAGCGGCGCTCTCCGACGAGCACGTCGAGGCGATCGACCTCCACGATGACGACGCGCCCGACCTGGTGGTGATCCAGGTCTACATCACCTCGGCGCGCCGCGCCTACCGAATCGCCGATCACTACCGCGCCCGCGGCGCGTACGTCG
>CAZVOI010001023.1:0-4053 GCA_964628275.1 uncultured Acidobacteriota bacterium
ATTGAGAGGCATCCAAGGAGGTTCGAGCGTGCTCTGGAGCGACTGGGCGAACTTGCTGCTGCGCTGGCTGCACCTCTTCACCGGCATCCTCTGGATCGCTCAGACGTGGCTCTTCATGTGGCTCGACCGCCACCTGGAGGACGCGGCGGAGAACCCCGGCGGCCAGCTGTACATGGTCCACAGCGGCGGCTTCTACGTCGTCGAGAAGCGGCCTGCGCTCGCCTCGTTGCCGAAGACGCTCCACTGGTTCAAGTGGGAGGCGGCTCTCACCTGGGCGACAGGCCTGTCGCTGCTCGTCGTCGTCTATTACATGGGCGGCCTGCTGCAGGAGCCGGACGCCGAGCTCTCCCAGGGCGCCGCGATCGGCATCGGCCTCGCGCTGCTCCCCCTGGCCTGGCTCGTCTACGACACGCTCTGGCGCTTCGTGCCCGGCAGCGTCGCGACCCCGGTGTCCTTCGCCCTGATCGTGACCCTGGCGTGGGCGCTCGGCCACGTGTTCTCGGCCCGCGCGGCCTACATGCACGTCGGCGCGGCGCTCGGCACGATCATGGCCGCCAACGTCTGGGAGCGGATCCTGCCGGCGCAGCGCGCGATGATCGAGTCGATCCGCGTGGGCCGCCCGCCCGACCTGACCCTCGGCGCGCGCGCCAAGGAGCGTTCGAAGCACAACACCTTCATCGTGGTGCCGCTGGTGATGATCATGCTGAGCAGCCACTTCCCGACGCTCACCTTCGCCCACGACCAGGCCTGGGCGATGCTCGGCCTGCTCACCCTCGTCGGCTGGGCCGCGGCCTGGCTGGTGCGGCGGCACTGACGGCATGAGCAATACCCTGATCGGCCGGACGCTCGCGCACTACCGCGTCGAGGCTGTGCTCGGTGCGGGCGGGATGGGGGAAGTCTACCGCGCGACCGACACCAAGCTCGGGCGTGAGGTGGCCCTCAAGCTGCTGCCTGAGGCTTTCAACGCCGATCCGGAGCGGCTCGCCCGCTTCGAGCGCGAGGCGCGCGTGCTCGCGTCGCTGAACCACTCAGGAATCGCGCACCTGTACGGCTTCGAGAGCGCCACGCTCGAGGACGGCGCGCAGGCGCACGTCCTCGTCATGGAGCTGGCCCAGGGCGAGGATCTCTCCGCGCGACTGAAGCGGGGCCCGATCCCGCTCGACGAGGCGATCGCGGTTGCCAGACAGATCGGCGAAGCGCTCGAGGCCGCACACGAGAAGGGCATCGTCCACCGCGACCTAAAGCCCGCCAACGTGAAGGTGACGCCGGACGGCGGCGTGAAGGTGCTCGACTTCGGCCTGGCCAAGGCCTGGGCGGGCGAGGGCGTGGGAGGGTCGAACTCGGCCGACTTCTCCCGGTCCCCGACCCTCGCGCACTCCAGCACCGCCGCGGGTCTGATCCTCGGCACCGCCGCCTACATGTCGCCCGAGCAGGCGCGCGGCAAGGTCGTCGACAAGCGCGCCGACATCTGGGCCTTCGGCGTGGTGCTCTACGAGATGCTCACCGGCCGCAAGCTCTTCGAGGGCGAGACGGTCACGGATGTGCTGGCCGCCGTCGTGCGGCAGGAGATCGACTGGCAGGCGCTTCCAGTAGCGACGCCCGCGCTCTTGCGCCGACTGCTGAAGAGCTGCCTCGAGCGCGACCCGAAGCAGCGCCTGCACGACGTGGCTGACGCTCGCATCGTGCTCGACGAGCTGCTGCGCGGACCGTCGCACGAAGCGGCTCCCGCAGCGGCTGTTCCGCGTGCCGCGCAACCGTGGCGCGCCGCGGCGGCGCTCGCGCTGGCGGGCCTGACTGGCCTCGGCGCGGGCTACTGGCTGCGTCGGCCGGCCGTGGTGACGATTGCGGAGCGCTGGCTGCTGGCGATCCCCGATGGGCTCACGGTGTCGGTTACCGAACAACCCCAGCTCGCGCTCTCCCAAGACGGACAGCTGCAAGTAGCCGTCGTCACAGACGCGCGCGGGACCGAGCGCCTGCTGCTGCGGCGCAAGGGCGAGCTGGAACCGCGGATCCTGCCCGACACCGACGGCGCTCGCGGGCCGTTCTTCTCGCCCGACGGGGCCTGGATCGGCTTCTTCCGCCCGGGCGGACTCTACAAGCTCCCCGTCGCCGGCGGGCCGCCGGTGCGGCTCGCCGAGGCGACCAGCCAGTCGCGCGGTGCGTCCTGGGGCATGGACGGCTTCGTCTACTTCACCCCGGACACGGTGGTCGGAGTGTCGCGCGTCTCCGAGAGCGGCGGCGAGGTCGAGGTCGTGACGCGCCCCGACCAGAAACGCGACGAGCGCACGCACCGCTGGCCCGAAGTCTTGCCCGGTGACGCACTGATCTTCACTTGCGACACGGGGGCCTCCACCGAGTACTACGACGACGCGCGGATCGAAGCCCTGCGTCTGTCCACTGGCGAGCGCAAGCTGCTGATCGAGAGCGCCAGCATGGCCCGCTATTCGGCGAGCGGGCAGCTCGTGTTCGCCCGCGGCGGCTCGCTCTTCGCCGTGCCCTTCGACCCGCGCTCGCTGTCGCTGCGCGGAAGTCCCGTGAAGGTCCTGGACGGCGTCGCGACCGACGTGGGCTCGGGAGCCGTCCAGTTCGCGCTGTCCGCGAGCGGGGCGCTGTTGTGGACCCCGGGCGGTTCCACCGCGTCCTACGAGCTCGTCTGGGTCGACCGCCAGGGAGCCGAGACCAAGACCCAGCTCGCCCCCGCTCCCTACAACGAGGTTGCGCTGTCGCGGGACGGTACGCGCGTGGCGCTCGTCGGCGGCCAGGGCGGCGTCTCCGACCTGTGGGTTGCCGACCTGCAGCGCGGTGTCGTCACCCGGCTGACCTTCGGCGAGTGGGTCACGCGGCCGGTGTTCACCCCCGACGGCTCGCGGATCGCCTACGGCACGCGGCCGCAGGGCGGGCCCGGAAACCGCTCGCAGGTCGTCTGGCAGCCTGCCGACGGCAGCCGGCCTGCCGAGGTCCTGGTCGAGGGCGAGCGCGGCCACGTGCCGAGCGCGTTCACGCCCGACGGTCGCGGGCTCGTCTACGACGTGAATCAGCTGAAGGGCCTGGGGCGGGACGTCTTCCTGCTGCCGCTCGCGCCGCCCCGCAAGCCGCTGCCGCTCGTCGAGGGGCCGTTCATGAAGAGCCAGGCGGTGGTGTCGCCCGACGGGCGCTGGCTCGCCTACGTCTCCAACGAGAGCGGGCAGCTCGGCGTCTACGTGCGTCCGTTTCCATCCGGCGAGGGCCGCTATCAGGTCTCGGACGCGCAAGGCACCGAGCCGCGCTGGAGCCAGGACGGCCGCGAGCTGTTCTACCGGTCGCGCAACGTGCTCGAGCGCGTCGCGATCGAGGCGGGGCGCGAGTTCCACGCGGGCAAACCCGAGCCGCTCTTTGATCGCATGGCGACCGGCGCGCTCGTGAGCACCTACGCGCCGTCGCCTGACGGGAAGCGCTTCTTCACCTTCCGCTCGTCTGGGGGAGTCGGCTCCCGTACCGCGGTCGCGCTGGACCTGGGCTTCGCCCAGCGGCTCTCCAAAGGGGCGTCGGCCGGCAACCCGCCCTAGCCAGCGTCACTCCTCGATCACGAAGGCTCGGGCGACGGCCGTCGCGCCCCGGCTCAGGCGCTGATCAGCTCGACCGTGAACTGGGCGGCCTGGTCCTCGCCTCGGCCCGAGACCAGCACTCCACCGTGCAGGGCCACGATCGCGTGGACGACGCTCAGCTCGGCGTCGGAGAGGTCCGGACCCTTTTCGGGGGTGCTCATCACCGAGGCGCGGCCGCCGCCGGTGATGCGCACGTGGACGGCGCCCGGCTTTTCCTCGACCTGCACCGAGACCTCCGGGATCTGGCCGCGCTCGAGCGCGTCGGTCTCGCACTGCCGCACCAGGCTCGCGAACGCGAAGCGCAGCAGTGCCGCGTCGCCCAGCACGCCGGCCGTGGGAGACGGCGCGTCCACCGAGATGCCCGGAACCCGCAGCGGGCCGAGAACCTCGGCGATGCGCAGCGGCTGCTTACGCGCGAGGTCCGAAGGCATTCGGGTGAGCAGTGAGGCCACCGCCGTGGCCGACGCCC
>CAZVOI010001024.1:0-7794 GCA_964628275.1 uncultured Acidobacteriota bacterium
TGAGCGCCGCCTTCAGGACGTAGGTGCCGATCGGCGCGGTCGTGATCGTGTAGTTCCCGGCCGAGTTCGAAGTGGCGGTGTAGTCGACGCCAGTGGCCTGGTTCGTCGCCGTGACGGTGACGCCTGGCGCCGCGGCGCCGCTCGGGTCGGTGACGAGACCGGTGATCGACGCCGCGCCCGTCTGGGCGTGGGCCGCGCCAGCCAGCCCCAGGACGAGGGCCGCCACCAGGAATGCGCCGACCAGGCGCGGAAGACTGCAATGATTCACATGCACCTCCAAGAATTGCGGGGGATTCCCGTCCGTGTGTTGAGGCCTGCCGACCGGCTCGAAGCGGGACATCATGCGGAGACAGCGGTGTCGGCACTCTAAGCCTCTGCGCAAACGCCGGTCAACCTGAGATCCTGGAATCCTGGCCAGCAATGCCGCCCTGGCGCAGCGCAACGATCATCGAATGCCACAACGGAGCAGCGCGGCTACTGCGAACACGAAGTCGAGCGCGCTCACCTGCGGATCTTGAGGATGCGCACCGCTGAGCTTCGATAGACGGGCTCGTAGACGGGAAGCCGGTCCAGTCCTTCCAGGTTCTCCTCGCCGTACTCCAGCAGCATCTCGCGATCGATCGCGAGGTAGGAGACGTCGAAGCGCTCCGCGACGCGACGAATCAGCGCCGGGTCGTTCGAGAGCAGCAGCATGCGCTCGGCTTGCTTGCGGGCGGCGTAGTCCTTGGGCGGACGCGACTCGCCCGCTAGCAGCACTCGCCGCCCCGCGAACACCGGGATCCACATGCAGGCGTTGCGGCCGGCGACGAACACCGCTCGCGGCGGCGTGTTCTCCCGCACCCAGCGCCCGTAGGCCTGGACCTTGGGCCCGATCGGGACCACGTCCCAGCGAAAGTAGCGGTCCATGCTGGGCGGGTCCCAGGAAGCGACGAACGAAAGCGGCAGGAAGAGGGCGAGCGCCATGGCGTGCCCGGCGCCCTGGGGCAAGTCGCGCAGCTTCTCGATGTGGCGCGCCAGCGCCGCCAACCCGGCGCCCGCGGCGAGCCCCATCGCGAAGCGCAGGAAATAATGATGCTCGTCGGGCTCCGGCGTGAAGTTGACGAGGGCGCCCCCGAGATAACCGAGCCACAGGGCCCAGGTGGCTGCGAAGACACCCAGCAGCATCGCGTCGCGCGCCGAACGCCGGCGCCAGAGTGCTCCCGCTCCCAGGCCGCCGAGCATGAACAAGATGCCGAGATCCAGGGTTGCCCAGTGCGGCGGGGCCAGGCGCTGGCCCAGCGAATCGAGCCAGATCTGCTCGGGACTGCCGCCCTTGGCGAGCGGGTTGTAGTCGCGCGCCAGGTGGACGACGTAAGGGAGCGCGATCGCGCCGGACATCGCGAACGCGGCTCCGAGCTTCTTCCACTCGCGTTCCGCCGCGGGCCGAAGCCACGTCCCCACCACGAGTCCGGGCAGAAGAAACGCCCAGTGGAGCAGAAACACCCAGGCCAATAAGCCGAGCACCAGGCCCAGCGCCAGCGTTCGGACGCGCGGCGCGCAGAGCCCAATAGCGACGGCCACCAGCGCGAAGCCGATCGCGTGGTTCGGCTTGTACAGGAAGTTCGCGGCCCAGAACGGCGGGATCGGCCCGCGTTGAGACAGCGAGAAGGAGGAAAGGCCGAGCACCGAGAAGACGGTGAGCGCGCGCTCCCAGCGGCCGAGGTCGCCTTCGCCCGCCGTTCGCAGCCCGCGATACGTCCCGAGCCCCACCAAGACGAGCGCCAGCGGCGCGAGCGCCGCGTAGAGGGAGACCACGTTCTCCGGCCGCATCCTCGCCAGGAGCGCCACCGCCAGGCTCCAAAAGGGTTCGAGGTTCGCGAAACCGGCCTGGGTGTGCTCGAAGGGCGAGTTGCCGGCCGCGGCCACGGCGGCCATGCCGACGTTGAAGCCGCGATCGTTGTGCTCCTGCAAGCCGTAGAGCCGCGCGAGCGGCGCGACGTAGGCCGCCCAGGCGGCGAGGTTCAGCAGCAGCACCAGACCGACGGCCCACCGCGCTTTCGGCCGGCCCGCCAAGAACAGGCAAGCCAGCAGCGAAGTCGCGACGGCCCCGATGCGAAACAGGGAATACGGGAGCCCGAGCGGATCCAGCGGCATGCGAAGCTTCGAAGCGTAGCCTAGAATTTTTCGAGGATGACTCCCGCCACGGCGACCGTATCCAGAGCGACTTCCTTCGAGGCCGTGATCGGCCTGGAGGTGCATTGCCAGCTCAAGACCCGAAGCAAGCTCTTCTGCGCCTGCCCGAATCGATTTGGCGACGCGCCCAACAGCAACGTCTGCCCGGTGTGTCTGGGCCTGCCGGGAGCGCTGCCGGTGCTCTCGCGCCACTCGGTCGCGCTGGCGTTGCGCGCCGCGATCGCCACCGGCTGCACCGTTCACGAGACGTCGATCTTCGCGCGCAAGAACTACTTCTATCCGGACCTGGCCAAGGGCTATCAGATCTCGCAGTTCGAGCGGCCGCTGGCGACCGGCGGTCGCGTCGCGATCGAGACCGGATCAGGCGCCAGGAGCGTGACGATCCAGCGCATCCACATGGAAGAAGACGCCGGCAAGCTGCTCCACGAAGGCTTCGCCTGGTCGAACGAGAAGAGCGGCGTCGACTTCAACCGCGCCGGCGTGCCGCTGATCGAGATCGTTTCGGCTCCCGAGCTCCGGAGCGCCGAGGAGGCGCACGCATATCTGACCGCGCTGCGGACGACACTCGTCTACGCCGACGTCTCCGACTGCAACATGGAAGAGGGCTCGCTGCGCTGCGACGCGAACGTCTCGGTGCGACCGGTCGGAAGCACCGCGCTGGGCACGCGCGTCGAGATCAAGAACCTCAACTCCTTCCGGCACGTGGCGCATGCCATCGATCACGAGATCGCGCGCCAGACCGCGACGATCCAGGCCGGCGGCGCGGTTGCGCAGGAGACCCGGCTCTGGAACGCGGATCGCGGCGAGACCGCCTCGATGCGCGGCAAGGAAGAGGCCCACGACTATCGCTATTTCCCGGAGCCCGACCTGCCGCCGCTGGTCGTTGCGGCGGCCTGGGTCGACGAAGTTCGCGCCGCGCTTCCCGAGCTGCCGGAAGCGCGCAAGCGCCGCTTCGTCGAGGTTCTCGGCCTACCCGCGTACGACGCCGACGTGCTCTTGCAGGACCGCGCGCTGGCCGACTACTTCGAAGCCGTCGCCCGCGAGAGCGGCGACGCCAAGGCGGCCTCGAACTGGGTGATGACCGAGGTGCTGCGTCGCCTGAAGGGCGAGACCGAGAGCGCCACATTCCCGGTCGCCCCGAAAGCGCTCGCGGAGCTCCTCGCCTTGATCACCCGCGGCACGATCAGCGTCACGGTCGCGAAGGACGTCTTCTCGCGGATGTGGACGAGCGGCGACACCGCGCTCGCGATCGTCGAGCGGCTTGGCCTGGCGCAGGTTTCGGACGAGGGCGCGCTGCGAACCACGATCGATGCGGTGATCGCGCAGAGCCCGGATCAGGTCGCCACCTATCGAAGCGGTAAAGCGTCTACGCTCGGCTGGTTCGTCGGCCAGGTGATGAAGGCGACTGGCGGCAAGGCCAATCCCCAGATGATCAATCGTTTGATCAAGGCGGCGCTCGAGGGCGACAAACAGTAAGCTTGGAGGCTGTTTTCTGGGGGAAGAGGAGTGAGCGAAATGAAGAGGTTCGGATTCGCGCTCGTGGCGCTGGCCGTCAGCGCCGTCGCGATCGCACAAGCGCCGCAACGCGTGCCACGCGAGACGGCCAGCGGCACGCTGGGTGGCAAGAAGGTCTCGATCGACTATGGCCGGCCCGCGTTGAAGGGCCGGGCGCTGGGCGATCTGCTCGCCAAGCTTCCCGAGGACCGCATCTGGCGTGCGGGTGAGAACGAGGTCACGATCCTCACCAGCGATGGCGATCTGATGGTCGGCGCCAAGAAGGTGCCCGCGGGCAAGTACAGCGTCTACGTCCACATCCCCGCGAGCGGCGACTGGTCGCTGGTGCTCAACAGCAACCTCGGCATCGAGTTGATCAAGATCTACGCGGCGGCTCCACCCGCGGTCGCCGACCATTTCTGGCCGCGGCTCGACGGCTACACCAAAAACGTCGCCGACAAGGAGGTCGCGCGCGCGGCGATGAAGCCGAACGCCGTGACCGCGCCGGCCGATATCTTCACGGTCAGCTTCGCGCCCGCCAAGGATGCCTCGACGTTGACGATGGCGTGGGGCGACAAGAGCTACTCGCTGGATCTGAAGACGGCCAAGTAGCGCACCCGGAGGCGGCGCCCGCGGCCTGCGGCGCCGCCTCTCCCCTCATGCGCCACGCGCCGGCTCGATTCCGAGCGCGCGCTGGCGGCGTGCCCACCAGCGGTCCAGGCGCGGAGCCAGGAGCAGCGCCACCGGCGCCAGCGCCCAACCGGCCAGCAGGTCGACGGCGTAGTGGTGGCGCAGGTAGATCGTCGACACCCAGAGCCCGATCACGAACGGAACCAGCACGTAGCAGAGCGGACGCACGAAGCGCCACGCGCACACCAGAGCGACCAGCGACACGGCCGCGTGCAGCGAGGGAAAGGCCGCACGGCTGTCCACCGGCAAGAGGTCGAAGGCGCGCGACTCGAGACTCGAAAAGAGCCGCGGGTAGCCCTCGAGTGACCGCGTGTACTCGTAGACGAGCACCAGGCGCGGCGGCGCGGCCGGAAAGATCACGTAGAGCAGGTAGCCCAGGTAGAAGCAGACGATCACCGCCAGCGTGGTGGCGCGGAACTCGGCGAAGCGGCGCTTGGCGAGCAGGACGATCGACACGGATGGCGCGATCCAGGCGAAGTTGACGTAGCAGAAGCTCATCAGCTCGGTGGCGCCGCGCGAGATGAAGCGCTCGGCCCACACGCTGGGTTGAACGCCGAACAAGCTCTGATCGAGCCCCGCCAGGTAGAGGTGAACATCGTGGGGATTCACGAAGCCGATCGTGTCGTGCAGGTTCGTGTAGATGAGAATGCAGGTCAGGAACGGCAGCATCTCGCGCAGCGCGATCGTGAGCGCAGCGGCGCTGCTACGGCGGTGCAGCACGAACAGCGTGGCCAGCGCCAGAAGCGCCGCCGCTAGCCGCCACAGACCTCCCGGATGGCGGGCGGTCAGCACGCCCGCCTCGCGCGCGTAGAGGTTGGCCGCGACCGTCAGATAGGTCGTCGGCAGCAGGAAGAACAGCGCGAGCGCCTCCTCGGCGCGGAGCCGAAACAGAAGCCGGCTCAAACCACCAGCGTCTCCCGATGCTCCCCGAAGACCTGGCGCAACCGGCCCGCCACCTCGCCCACCGTGGCCCACGCCGTCACGGCGTCGATCAGGGCGGGCATCACGTTGGATCCGTCGCGGGCAGCGCCCTCGAGAACGTCGAGCGACGCCTTCCAGGCGACCCTGTCGCGCTTCGCGCGAAGCGACTTCACGCGCGCGCGTTGTTCGGCCTCGAGCCCAGGGTCGATGCGATGGATGTCGGAGGGCGGCGCTTCGTCCGCCTCCTGGAAGCGGTTGACCCCCACGATCACGCGCTCGCCTGTCTCGACCTGCTTCTGAAACCGATATGCGGACTCCTGGATCTCGCGCTGGATCTCGCCTTCTTCGATCGCGCGCAGCGCGCCGCCCTTGGCTTCGATGCGATCGAGGATCGTGAGCGCCTCCCGTTCGACGGCGTCGGTGGTCGCCTCGACGGCGTAGGAGCCGCCGAGCGGATCGACGCAATCGGCGACGCCCGACTCGAAGGCGATCAGCTGCTGCGTGCGCAGCGCGAGCCGGGCCGAGGCTTCGCTGGGCAGCGCGAGCGCCTCGTCCTTGCCGTTCGTGTGCAGGCTCTGACAGCCGCCGAGTACGGCGGCGAGCGCCTGCAGGGCCACCCGCACCACATTGTTGTCGGGCTGCTGCGCGGTCAGCGTGACGCCGCCCGTCTGCACGTGGAAGCGCAGTTGCTGGGCTTTCTTGTTGGTGACGCCGAAGCGGTCGCGCAGCAGCCGCGCCCACAGCCGCCGGGCCGCGCGAAACTTGGCCACCTCCTCGATGAAATCGGAGTGGCATGCGAAGAAGAAGCTGAGCCGTTCGCCGAACGAATCGGGATCCAGGCCCACGCGCTGCGCGGCGCGGACGTACTCGAGGGCATGGGCGAAGGTGAAGGCCAGTTCCTGCGGAGCGGTCGCGCCGGCTTCACGGATGTGATAGCCGGAGATCGAGATCGTGTTCCACTTGGGAAGCGCGCGCGCGCAGTAGCCGAACACGTCGGTTACCAGCCGCAGCGAGGCCTTGGGTGGAAAGATGTAGGTCCCGCGCGCGACGTACTCCTTCAGGATGTCGTTTTGCACCGTGCCGGATAGCGCCGCCTCCGAAATGCCGCGTTGCCGCGCGGTGGCGATGTAGAGCGCCAGCAGGATCGGAGCCGTGGCGTTGATCGTCATCGAGGTAGAGACCTGGTCGAGCGGTATGCCCTGAAGCAGCACCTGCATGTCTTCGAGGCTGTCGATCGCGACGCCGACGCGGCCCACCTCGCCGAGCGCTTGCGGATCGTCTGAGTCGTAGCCGATCTGAGTGGGCAGGTCGAACGCGACCGAGAGGCCGGTGGTGCCGTGCTCGAGCAGATAGCGGTAGCGCCGGTTGGACTCTGCGGCGCTGCCGAAACCGGCGTACTGGCGCATCGTCCAGAGTCGGCCGCGATAGCCGCTGGGATACAGGCCGCGCGTGAAGGGGAACTCGCCGGGCTCGCCGATCGCGCCAGCGTCCGCTGGCAGATCCGCCGGCCCGTAGACCGGCTTTCTCATCTCAATTCTGGGGCTCATCAGCCGCGATCGGACGTTAGCACAGCGGTCGCGCGGCCCCGGCGCTCGGCACACTGGCGCTTCGCGGCACGGCATCTGAGCTATCCTGCGGCCGGTGAAGAACCGCTGGGCCGCGCTCGCGACCGAGCAGCGCAATCCGCGTAGTCAGAGGCTCGACCTGCTTCCCACCGAGCGCGTGGTGGCGCTGCTGCTCGACGAAGACCGACGCGCCCTGGTGGCGACTCGCCGCGAGACGCCTTCGATCGCGCGCGCCGCGCGGCTGGTAGCCGACGCGCTCGAGGCGGGAGGCGACGTCGTGCTGGCGGGCGCCGGAACCAGCGGCCGCCTGGGCGTCCTCGAGGCGGCCGAGTGTCCGCCGACGTTCGGCACCGACCCGAAGCGGATTCGGGCCGAGATGGCTGGCGGCCACGAGTCGGTGTTCCGGGCGCGCGAGGGTGCCGAGGACCGCGAGCACGACGGGCTGCGCGTGGGACGGCGGCTCGCGAAGGGCGACGTGCTGATCGGAATCTCGGCCAGCTCCGTGTCGCCCTACGTGCACGGGGCGCTGCTTGCAGCGCGGCGGCGCGGCGCGCGCACCGTCCTCGTCACCTGCGCGCCCCGGCCCGGCCTGAAGCAACTGGCCGACCTGGTCGTCGCCGTCGCCAGCGGACCCGAAGTGTTGACCGGTTCGACGAGGCTCAAGGCCGGTTCCGCCACGAAGGCCGTGCTCAACGCGATCACCACCGCGGCGATGGTCCGGCTCGGCAAGGCCTACGGCAACCTGATGGTGGACTTGCGCCAGACGTCCGCGAAGCTGGTGGACCGCGCGCGGCGTATCGTGGTGAGCGCCACGGGCGTGGGCCCGCGAGTGGCGGACCGCTTGCTGGCGGAATCCAGCGGGGAGGCCAAGACGGCGATCGCGATGGCGGGGCTCGGCGTCGACGCCGCGGCCGCACGAAGGTCCTTGCAAAAAGCCGGCGGTCATGTGCGA
>CAZVOI010001025.1:0-17094 GCA_964628275.1 uncultured Acidobacteriota bacterium
GAAGCCGTCGTATCAGGCTGCGATCGTCCGCGAGCTGGCCACGTTCGCCGAGAAGGGCCTCGTCTACAAGGCCAAGAAGTCGGTCCACTGGTGCATCTCGTGCCGCACCGCGCTCGCCGAAGCCGAGGTCGAGTACGACGAGAAGCACGAGAGCCCGCAGGTCGACGTGCGCTTCGCGCTGAAGCCCGAAGACAAGCCCGCGCTCGAGAAGCGCTTTCCCGCTCTCGTGGGCACGGACGTCTTCACGGTCATCTGGACCACGACGCCGTGGACGCTTCCTGGGAACCTCGCGGTCGCGTTCCATCCCGAATTCGACTACGGCTTCTACGCGGTAGAGGGTACCAACGAGGTGCTGCTGCTCGCCAAGGGCCTGAAGGAAGCCTCGGAAGCGCGCTTCCAGAAGGGCGGCGCCGGAGAGCCGAAGCGTCTGGGGGCGCTGCTCGCGGAGGCGAAGGGCGCGGCGCTCGAAGGCCTCTTCTTCCGACATCCCTTCATCGACCGTGACTCGCCCGCCGTGCTCGGCGACTATGTCACGCTCGAGACCGGCACCGGCGTCGTGCACACGGCGCCCGGCCACGGCTGGGACGACTACCTGACCGGCGTGAAGTACGGCCTCGACATCTACTGCCCGGTCGACGAAGCCGGACGCTTCCTGCCCGAGGTCGAGCGCTTCGCCGGGAAGAAGGTCTTCGACGCCAACCCGGAGATCGTGAACGGCCTGCGCGAGAGCGGCGCGCTGCTCGGCTCGGGCAAGCTCAGCCACTCCTACCCGATCTGTTGGCGTTGCAAGAACCCGATCATCTTCCGCGCCACCGAGCAATGGTTCGTCGGACTCGACCGTGACCATCTGCGCGAGCGGACGCTCGAGGCGATCTCGAAAGTGCGCTGGTATCCCGCCTGGGGCGAGGAGCGCATCCGCAACATGATCGCGACCCGGCCCGACTGGTGCATCTCGCGCCAGCGCCTCTGGGGCGTGCCGATCGCGGCCTTCTACTGCAAGGGTTGCGGCGAGGCGCTGCTCAGGCCGGAGCTGGCGCGCCACGTCGCCAGCATCTTCGAGAAGGAGAGCGCCGACGCCTGGTACGACCGCGAGGCCAAGGATCTGATGCCCGAGGGCTACGCCTGCCCGAAGTGCCAGGGCCGCGTATTCGACAAGGAAAAGGACATCCTGGACGTGTGGTTCGACTCCGGCAGCTCGCACGCGGCCGTGCTCGGGCATCGCCCCGATCTGCCTTGGCCGGCCGATGTCTACCTGGAGGGCAGCGACCAGCACCGCGGCTGGTTCCATTCCTCGCTGCTGATCGGAGTGGCGACGCGCGGCGCGGCGCCGTACCGACAGGTGGTCACGCACGGCTTCACCGTCGACGCGGACGGCAAGAAGATCTCGAAGAGCATGGGCAACGACGTCGACACCCAGAAGCTCATCAACAGCTTCGGCGCCGAGATCGTCCGGCTCTGGACGATGATGGTCGATTACCGCGAGGACATGCGGTACTCCGAAGAGATCCTGAAACGCGTAGCCGAGGCGTACCGGAAAATCCGCAACACCTGCCGCTACCTGCTTTCGAACCTGTACGACTTCGACCCGACCCAGCACGCGGTGGCCGAGTCCGCGATGGACGAGCTGGACCGCTACGCGCTGGCGCGCCACCGCCAGCTCGTCGCGCGCGTGGCGCGCGCCTACGACGAGTACGAGTTCCACGTCGTCTACCACCAGCTCGTGCAGTACTGCGCGGTGGATCTCTCGTCCTTCTACCTGGACGTGCTGAAGGACCGGCTGTATTGCGATGCGGCCGACGCGCCGCGGCGGCGCTCGGCGCAGACCGTGCTCCACAGGGTCGCTCTCGACCTGGCGCGCCTGATGGCGCCGGGGCTTCCGTTCACGGCCGACGAGGTCTTCGCGCTCGTTCCGGGACTCCGAGAAGACTCGGTCCACATGGCGCTCTTTCCCAGCCCCAAGCCCGTGGACGAGGCGCTGATCGGGCGGTGGCAGAGCCTGCTCGAGGTGCGCGCCACCACAATGAAGGCGCTCGAGGAAGCGCGCGCGCAGAAGCAGATCGCTTCGAGCCTCGAGGCGCGGCTGACGCTACGCGCGCCCGCGGCGACGATCGCCGCGCTTCGCGACCACGACTCCAAGGGCAAGACCTTCCCCGGCAACCTCGCCAACCTCTTCATCGTGAGCCAGGTCGTGCTGCACGCCTCGCCAGACCCCTTGTCGGTCGAAGTCGCGCGCGCAGCCGGCGCCAAGTGCGAGCGCTGCTGGACGTACTCCGAGAAGGTCGGGCGGCAGGGCGTGCATCCGGGCGTTTGCGAGCGCTGCGCCGGCGTTCTCAGCGCGGCGGGGGTCTGAGCATGCGGCGCCGCTTCGGTTATTCGGCGATCGTCGCCTCGGT
The DNA here is from genome assembly GCA_964628275.1 of uncultured Acidobacteriota bacterium. Taxonomy (GTDB): domain Bacteria; phylum Acidobacteriota; class Vicinamibacteria; order Fen-336; family Fen-336; genus CAZVOI01. Next base: position 2,394 of record CAZVOI010001025.1, read on the forward strand.
CGTCGTGCTCGACCAGATCACCAAGTCGCTGGTCAAGCAGCTGATGCTGTTGCACGAGAGCCGCACGCTGATCGAGGGGATCTTGAGCCTGACCTATGTGCAGAACCGCGGCGCGGCCTTCGGCATCCTGTCCGACGCCGACCTGCCCTACCAATCCTGGATGTTCTCGATCGTGAGCCTGGCGGCGCTGCTGGCGATTGCCGTGTATGCGCTGCGGCTGCCCACCAGCGACCGGCTGGCGCAGTCGGCGCTCTCGCTGGTGATGGGCGGCGCCTGCGGCAACCTGATCGATCGCGCGTTCCACGGCTACGTGATCGATTTCGTGGACGTTTATTGGAAGGCCCACCACTGGCCCGCCTTCAACGTCGCCGACTCCTGCATCAGCGTCGGCGTGTGCCTGCTGTTGCTCGACATCCTGAGAAGTCCCGCGGCCGAGAGCCAGAAATCCGACATCGTCGGGCTGCCCAGCTCGCCAGGCCGAACGGAGTAATCGATGTATCCACGCCTCTTCTCGATTCCCGCCTTCACGCTGTTCGGCAAGAGCATCGGTCCGCTCACGCTGCACAGCTACGGTGTGCTGTTGGCGCTCGCGTTCGTCGCCGGGCTATGGATCGCCGGCCGACAGGCCAAGAAGGCCAAACTCGACGCCGACAAAGTGACGGATCTCGCGGTCTACGTCCTGATCGCGGGCCTGCTCGGCGCCAAGATCGCGCTCTTGATCGTCGAGTGGAACTACTACTCGAAGAACCTGGGCGAGCTGTTCTCGCTGCTGCAGAGCGGCGGCGTCTTCTATGGCGGGCTGATCGCGGCGTTCCCGGTGGCCTGGTGGTACGTGCGCAAGAGTGGCCTGCCGGGCTGGCGCGCCGCCGACGCTCTCGCTCCTGGCGTCGTGCTCGGCCAGGCGATCGGGCGTCTCGGCTGCTTCGCGGCCGGCTGTTGCTACGGCAAGCCGTCCTCGCTGCCGTGGGCGGTCAGCTTCAGGGACCTGTACGCGGCGCGCGCCGTCGGCACGCCGATGGACACCCCGCTGCATCCGTCGCAGCTCTACGAGTCGGCGGCGGCGTTCCTGATCTTCGGACTGCTACTCGCCCTCTCCAGGCGCAAGTCCTTCGACGGCCAGATCGTGCTGAGCTACGTCGCGCTGTACTCGATCGCCCGCTTCGGGCTCGAGTTCCTGCGCGGCGACGCGGCCCGCGGCACGGTGTTCGGCGGAGCCCTCTCGACCTCGCAGGCCATCGCGATCGTGCTGGTGCTGGGCGCGCTGGCGATCTATCCGAAGGCACGACGCTCGGGCGCCGCCGTCGCCGCTCCCGAAGCCGCGGCCTGATTCGAAGACGACGACCGAGACGACCCTCGTCGTCGCCGAAGCGGATGCGGGGGAACGGCTCGACCGCTTCCTGGCGGGCCAGCTTCCAAACCTGAGTCGGGCGCGGCTCCAGTCGCTGATCCTGACCGGCCACGTCCAACTCGCCGGCCGGCCGGTCAAGGCATCGTTGAGGCTGCGCGCGGGTCAAGCGTTCCTCATTTCCGAACCGGAGCCGGCGCCCGCGCTTCCGCAGCCGGAGAACATCCCGCTGCGGGTGCTTCACGAAGACGCCTGGTTGCTGGTGCTCGACAAACCCGCCGGCCTCGTCGTCCACCCGGGCGCCGGCCATTCCGGCGGCACGCTGGTCAACGCGCTGCTGCATCACGTGAAGGACCTCTCGGGCATCGGCGGCGTGTTGCGGCCGGGCATCGTGCATCGCCTCGACCGCGGCACCTCGGGCCTGCTGCTCGTCGCCAAGGATGACCTCAGTCATCGCGCGCTCCAGCAGCAGTTCGCGACTCGCTCGGTCGAGAAGGAATACCTGGCGATCGTGCTCGGCACGCCGCTCCGGCAGGCGGGCGAGATCCGGTCGCCGATCGGGCGCGATCCCACGAGCCGCAAGAAGATGTCGACACGCTCCACGCGCGGGCGCGAGGCGTACACCAGCTACCGGGTGGCGCAGGCTTTCGACGGCGCCGCGCTGCTGCGCGTGCGCATCCACACCGGCCGCACCCATCAGATCCGCGTCCACCTGGCGTCGATCGGTCACCCGGTCGCCGGCGATGCGACGTACGGCGGACGCCGGCCCGCCGCGAGCCGGAGCGGGATCGTGCGCGAAGCGCTCCACTCTCTCTCACGGCCCGCGCTGCACGCGGCCCGGCTCGGCTTCTCGCACCCGGCGAGCGGCGCGCGGCTCGTTTTCGAGAGCCCACTCCCCGATGATCTCGCGGCGTTGCTGCGCACGCTAGAATCCGCGCCTCTCTCGAGACCATGAGCGAAAAGGCCCGCGTCGTCTCGTCGCGCCGAATCTACGACGGCAAGGTGCTGGCGCTCGACGTGGACCAGGTCGAAGAGCCGGGCGGCGTGCACGCGACACGTGAGCTCGTGCGGCATCGCGGCTCGGTGGCGTGCCTCGCGGTGCACGACGACGGCCGCGTCGTCCTGATTCGCCAATACCGGCACGCCGCATCCGACTTCGTCTTCGAGATTCCTGCCGGCCGGCTCGATCCCGGCGAGACCCCCGAGACGGGCGCCGTTCGCGAGTTGGAGGAGGAGGTCGGGCTGCGGCCAGCACGGATGGAAAAGCTGCTGGACTTCTACACCACACCCGGCTTCTGCGACGAGGTGCTGCATCTGTTTCGGGCGAGCGGCCTGACTGCGGTGCCGCCGCGGCCCGAGGCCGACGAACGGATCGAGATCCAGATGCCGACGCTGGCGGAGGCGCGCGCGATGATCGCGCGCAGCCAGGTGCGCGATGCCAAGACGCTGGTGGCGTTGCTGCTCGAGAGCGAGCGGCAGCGCGAAGCGGCCAGGCGATGAACGAGCGACGCAGCACGCGCCGACGCAGCATGCCGTTCGTGCGCAGCGCGATCCTCGACGCCGGCGGCACGAGCCACATCGTCGCGGTGACCGACCTCTCGGCCGAAGGGGCGTTCGTCGCGCTGCGGGTTCCGGTCGACGCCAAGCAGAAGCTCACGCTGCGGCTGGTCGTGCCGCGCGACGGCCGCGTGATCGGGCTGTCGTGCCAGGTGGTGCGCCAGACCGACCGCTTCGACGCCGCCACCGGCCGCCCCGCCGGGCTGGCGCTGCGCTTCAAGGGCCTCGACGGCGCGGCGATCCGCCGCATCGAGGAGTTCGCGATGGAGGGTTTCCTGCCGTCGGTCGATCCGACGCCGCAGGAACATTTCGAGTACCGGACGCTGGAGCGAGCGGCGATCGACGTCGCCGAGCTGAATCAGCTCGGCCTCGACGGCTGGCGGCTCACGGCGACGCTCCCGCACGAGAAGGGCCTGCAGCTGGTCTTGGTGAGAAAGCTGTGAGGCTCACTGGCGCCGTCCTGGCTCTCGCCCTGCTCGTCCCCGCGGCAAGCGCCGTGGATCCCCCCAAGCCCAAGAAGCCAACCGCCACGCTCCGCGTCTTGCCGCGCATGGGCCGGGTTGCGACGAGCTTCCTGTTCACCGCGATTCTCGAAGGCGGCCAGGACTCGGAAGCGCTCCACTGCCTGGTCGCAGAGTGGAATTTCGGGAGCGACGACACCAGCTTCGCGGAGCCCGACTGCGAGCCCTTCGAGCCCGGCAAGACGAAGCTCGAACGCCAATACTCGATCGAGCGGCGCTTCTCGTCGGAAGGCCAGAAGACCATCGCAGTGACCCTGCGCAAGGGCGACAAAGTCATCGCTCGCGCGAGCATCGGTGTGCGTGTGACACCCGAGAGCGGCCTGCGCTGAGCTGCTGAGGGCCGCCCCGGGCATCGGGACGTGCGGCCGGGTTCGCACCGTTGAGCCGGAGATTTCGCTGATCGGAGTCACGATGAAACGACTTCCTCTCGTCTCGGTACTCACACTGCTTGGTTCCCTCTCCGCGCCTGCACAGCAGCCTGCGGCCATCCGCCCCGCCTCTCTCGTCCACACCTTCTCCATCGTCGCGCGAGACGCGCGGACCGGCGAGATGGGCGTTGCCGTTCAGTCGCACTGGTTCTGTGTGGGGTGCATCGTGACCTGGGCCGAGGCCGGCGTGGGCGCAGTGGCGACGCAGTCGTTCGTCGAGCCCGCCTACGGCCGGGATGGCCTGGAACTGATGCGCCAGGGAGTCTCTGCCCCGCAAGCACTGGCTCGTTTGTTGAAGGATGACGCGGCCCGCAACGTCCGGCAGGTGGCCTTCCTCGACACCCAGGGGCTCGTGGCTGCCTGGACCGGGGCGAAGGACATTGACGCGGCGGGAGACCTCGTGGGCATCGCATCGGATGGCCGCATCGGAGAGCAGCGAATAAGCGGGGCCCCGGCCGACGGAGTGATTCACGTCGGCGAAGGCTTTTCGGTCCAGGCCAACATGATGTTGAACGACGGGGTCTGGCCGGCGATGGCCGGGGCGTTCCGCGAGACGAAGGGAGAGCTGGTGGATCGCATGCTGGCGGCTTTGGACTCCGGGCAGGCCGCGGGTGGAGATGCCCGCGGCCGTCAGTCGGCGGCGCTGATCATCGTCAAAGCCAAGTCGAGCGGCAAGCCCTGGCAGGACCGAGTCTTCGACTTGCGCGTGGACGATGCCGACTACCCGCTCAGGGAATTGCGCCGGTTGGTGGCGTTGCAGCGTGCTTACAACCACATGAACGCGGGCGATCTGGCAACCGAGCGAGGCGACCGCGACGGCGCGCTCCGGGAATACGGCGCAGCCGAGCGGATTGCTGCCGCGACTCCTGGCATCCTACCGAGCCGGTTGAACGAGATGCGGTACTGGCATGCGGTTGCGCTCACGAACATGAGTCGCATCGAGGAGGCATTGCCGCTCTTCCGTCAGGTCTTTGCCGCCGACCCGAACTGGGCGCTGATGACGGAGAGACTGCCGAAGGCCGGTCTACTCCCTGATGATCCGCAAGTGACTGCCCGGATCCTCGCGCAGGCGCCGAAAAGATAGCGCTGGGTGCGGTCAGCCAGGATCGACGTTTTGGCCGGAACAGAAGGCCTGGGGCTCTACTTCGTCTCGCTGTAGATGACCTGCACGTTCGCGAGCAGCCGCGCCGGCTGGGGCGCCGCATAGCCCGCGTACTTGGCCGGCATCGTCCAGCTCTTCGCCGTTTCCTCGGCAGTCTTGCCGGCCTTCTTCCCCTCCTGAACAGCGGCCATGAACTCGCGGCTGAACTGCGCGTACTGCTGAAGATCGTCCATCGTCATCTGGGTGCTGTGCCCAGTGATGATCGAGTCCGCGCTCTTGCTGAGATCAGCGTGCGCCTTCGCCAGGGTGGCGCCGATCTCGACGCCGGTGCCGCCGTTGTTCGAGTCGAGCAGCGGAAGGCTCTTGCCTGGGAAGATATCTCCCGCATGAACCACACGCAGCGCCGGGAACAGAACCCAGGCGTCGCCGTCGGTGTGTCCGCGGCCGAAATAATACAACTCGATTCGATCGGAGCCGCTGCCGAGCGTCATCTTGTCCTTGAATGTGCGCTTCGCGAGGCCGCGGCCCTGGTTCTGCTCGAAGATGTTGGGCGGCGGCGGCGCGCCCGGGTCGCCGATGCCCGTGGCCCGCGCCATCTTCTTCATGTTGGCGGCCGTGTTTTCCTGCACCACGACATCGACGGTCGCCGCGAACTCCACGTTACCGCTGACGTGATCCCCGTGCGTATGCGTATTGATGATCATCGTCACCGGCTTCGAGCTGAGCTCCTTCAGCTTGTCGAGAATCGGCTGGCCCCACCCGGGGTTCTTCGTGTCCACTACCGTGACACCGTCGGCCTGAACGAACACGGCCGTGTTTCCGCCGCCGCCCTTCAGGACGAACAGGTTGTCCTTGAGCTTCTCGACTTCGACGACCTTGGGAGCCTGCTGCGCCCGAAGCGCGTACGAGAGGGCAGCGACCGCAACCAGCGCCGTGAGAACCGCCATTCGCCTCATGCCATGCCTCCACCAAAAAAGACCCGTTGAACGAACCAGAACGCGCCCGCGGCCATCACCACGATGGAGCCCGCAAATGCGAGCCGGCGTCCCGCGACCTCGCTTCGTGAGCGGATCAAGGCGAGCGCCGAGGCTACCATGACGACAACCAAGAGTTGACCCATCTCTACGCCGATGTTGAACCCGAAGAGCGACCAGCCGAGCGCACGTGGCGGGAGGTCCATTTCGCGCAGCACGTTGGCGAATCCGAAGCCGTGGATGAACCCGAACCCGAACGCGATCCACGCTCGCACATCGCGGCCATCGCGGACCAGGAGGTTGTCGGCGCCCAGATACACCAGGCTGAGCGCGATCGCTGGCTCGATCAGCGCGGGCGGGGGCATCACGATCCTGAGCGCTGCGAGCGACAGCGTAATGCTGTGAGCGAGAGTGAACGCAGTGACGACCAGCAGCAACCGCCGCATCGATCCGCCCAGCAGCAGCAATCCGACCAGAAACAGCAAGTGATCGGGGCCGATCAGGATGTGATGGATGCCCGCCGGCACGAATTTGCTAAGTACGGCCAGGACGCCCTGGCGTGAGCCCGCAAAGTACTCGAACCTGGTCCGACCCTGGTCGAGAATGGCTTGCGATGCGATCGCATCCTGCTCGTAGACATTGAGGAACGTCCGGTGCTGCGGATCGTACGGGAACATCGCCGCGGAGACGACGACAGCGCCCGCTGCGGGCTCCAGGGCGTAGAGCGCGCGCAGCGCGAGGGATTGACGGTCGACCACCGGCTCGGGGCTCGACCAGGCGCCGGTGAGTATCTTCCCATCGGCGATGATCTGCAGCCGCGAGCGCAGCAGCGAGGCAATCGCGTCTCCGTGCGCGGCCAGCGTGCCACGTTCCAGCAGTCGCTCGGGCGCCTCGACGCCGAGATCGTGCGCGACGTCGAAGACGTGCGCGACGACGGTCAGCTCCAGAGCACCCGAGCGCAGCTTCACGTCGATATAGCTGAACGGAACGGGATGCGCTTGCGCGGGCGCGCAGACGCCGACAAGCAGCGCGGCGACTATTACGCGCGTGACCCAATGCAACGATAGGCCTCTTGATCCGCTGCCACGACCACGCAGATGCCGTCACGGGGCCAATCGAAACCCTCCTCGACATTCACGCTGGCTACGTTGACGGAGAGACTAGCTGCTTCGCGGGGCGGGCGTCAAAGTCGGCCGGCGGGTGTCCTTGGCCGGCCCGGATCTCCCGCCGCAGGTCGCGAATCAGGACCTGGGCTCGGTCAAGACGCTTCGATAGTAAGAGCTAGAACGGCTTCCGCCATGACAGCCACACGAGCAGCGGCACGACCGGCGTGAACAGGACCAGCTCCAGCGTCCGCAGCATCTCTTCGACGCCGAGGCCGCGAACGAAGTCCCTCGCGAAAGCTCCCGGCTGGCTGGCCGCCAGACCGGGGCGGATCCACTTGAAGTGGATGTAGGCGTGCATGCCTTCGAGCGGGACTAGCAGGAAGAACGCGAGGCCCACCTTCGCTCCCAGCCAGCGGGCGTGGGTGAGGCTCCATCCGTGGGACTGCATCAGCAGGAATCCGGAAGCGAAGACGAGGGCCAGTCCCAGATGCTCGGCGAGCAGTGCGCGCGAGGTGGAGCGATGCAGCCCCAGCGCGGCCTCGCTCTCGCCCTGGGCCCGGGCCCACGCGCGCATTCGAACGGCGGCAGCCGCAGCGGCGAGCCAAGCCGCGATCGCGGCGAGATGCAGCGCGAGCAGGAAGCGGTCTACGCCCGGTCCTCGACGATGACCTGCTGCACGTGCACCCACGGGATCAGCACCGTGCTCTGCACCGTCTCGATGTTGCCGCCCTCGGCGATGGTGCGGGTGATCTCGATCGTGATGCCGATCGGGTCGTAGCCGGACACCTTGCAGTTCTGGTAAGAGATGCTGGCCGTCGTGACTTCCTTGACCACCCGACCGACGAGTCCGCTATCGCTCATGCGCTCTCCTCAATCGTAGTACTCCAGCCCGAGGTGGGTGATCAGCTCCTCGCCGCGCAGGTGGCGCAACGTGTTCTTGAGCTTGATCAGCTGGATGAACAGGTCGTGCTCGGGATACAGGCCCGGCGCCGTCATCGGGCTCTTGAAGTAGAAGGACAGCCACTCCTGGATGCCGCTCATCCCGGCGCGCGCCGCCAGGTCGAAGAACAGCGCCAGGTCGAGCACGATCGGCGCCGCCAGGATCGAGTCGCGGCACAGGAAGTCGACCTTGATCTGCATCGGGTACCCCATCCACCCGAAAATGTCGATGTTGTCCCAACCTTCCTTGTTGTCGCCGCGCGGCGGGTAGTAGTTGATCCGCACCACGTGGTGGATGTTCCCGTAGAGGTCGGGATACAGCTTCGGCTGGAGGATGTGGTCGAGCACGCCGAGCTTGCTGACCTCCTTGGTCTTGAACGAGTCCGGATCGTCGAGCACTTCGCCGTCGCGGTTGCCGAGGATGTTGGTCGAGTACCAACCCTCGAGACCCAGCAGGCGCGCCTTGAAGCCGGGCGCCAGGATCGTCTTCATCAATGTCTGGCCAGTCTTGAAATCCTTGCCGCCGATCGGCGAGCCGGTCTTCTTTGCCAGATCGCGTAGCGCCGGAATGTCGGCGGAAAGGTTCGGCGCGCCGTTCGCATACGGGATCCCCGCCTTGATCGCGCAGTAGGCGTAGATCATCGACGGCGCGATCTCGGGATGGTTCGCTTCCAGACCCTGCTCGAACTTCTCGATCGTCTGATGCACGTCGCCCGCCTCGATGTAGATCTCGGTCGAGCCGCACCACACCATCACCAGCCGAGCCAGGTCGTTGTCCCTCTTGAAACTGTCGATGTCTGCGCTCACCTGATCGGCCAGGTCGCGCTTTGTCTTGCCCTGCTTGACGCTCGTCCCGGTCAGCTTCTTGACGTAGTTCGGATCGAAGACCGCCGGCCACGGCTTCACGGTCTCCAGGAACGGCCGGAGCTTCGCGAGGTGCTCGTTGTTGAGGACGCCGGCCTTGCGCGCGGCTTCGTAGGCGCTGTCGGGAAAGATGTCCCAGCCTCCGAAGACGATGTCCTCGAGGCGCGCGATCGGCACGAAGTCCTTGATCGCCGGCGCGCGGTTGTCGGTGCGCTTGCCGAGACGGATCGTCCCGATCTGGGTGAGGCTGCCGATCGGCTTGGAGAGCCCGGAGCGGATGGCTTCGACGCCGGCGATGAACGTGGTCGCTACCGCGCCCATGCCGGGCAGCAGCACGCCGAGCCGGCCTTCGGCGGGCCGAATCGGCCCACCCTTCTGACGCGTGGTCATGGAGCCCTCTTCGCCTTCTTTTGCGATGAAACCGGCCGGAGAACCGCGGCGGGGCCTCCAAGGAAGCCGGAATGCTAACACGGCGTCCGGAAAGCGGCCGGCGCGTCAGGTAGTCAGGCGGCCGGAGGCTTTCAAGAACTCGAGCGCCGCCTCGGTCAGTTCGTGATCATGCCGCGGCCCGACGAAACGCCGCTCGCCGAGGTTGTAGTGCATGATGCCCGAGCGCGGCGATTGGCCCTCGCCGTCGAACGAGTAGAACATCAGGATGCGGGTTTCGCGCGACATCCCGCTGTCATCGAAGAAACCGAAGTGAATGTTTTGAAGCAACGCGTCCTGGTCAAGGTGAAGGTGAAGCTGTTGAAGGATTGCGATGTGAGCTCGCTCGACGAATGTAGGAGCGACGTTCCGGAGTGTCAAGACTTCGTTTCACCGCGCGCAGCACGCGTCAAACGGCTGTCGATGCGAGAAACGCCCGACTGGCGCGGGCTCCGGTGGTCGAAGAAATTTCTCTTGACAGCGCTATCGCAGCATCGATTAACGCGCCAGCCGAACGAGAGTCGCGCCCCAGCCGCCCGATTCGGGCGGCGCTTCGCGAAACGATTCGATATTTGGCAATGAGCGCAGCAACCGATGCACGACGGCGCGCTGCACGCCCTTGCCACGCCCGTGGATCAGGCGCACTTCGAGGATTCCCTTCTCGCGGCATGCGAACAGGTACTCCTCGATCAGCGACGGGACGTCTCGCGGCGCGAACGCGTGAAGATCCAACTCCGGCCCGAGCTCTAGAACCACCGGAGCCACGCTCGGCCCTAGGCAGGCACGCGGGCCCGCTCGACATCCAGGAGCGGGCCGAGCCAGCGCTCGACCTCGACCAGGGGCAGTCCCTTGCGCTTCTGATAGTCGAGGAGCTGATCGCGATGGATCGGGCCCACGCTGAAATAGCGGGACTCCGGATGCGAGAAATACCAACCGCACACGGCAGCCGTCGGGGTCATCGCAAAGGTCTCGGTGAGCTCTATGCCGGTGTTGGCTTCCGCGCGCAGCAGCTCGAAGAGCGCCGGCTTCTCGCTGTGGTCGGGCTGCGCCGGATAGCCGGGCGCCGGCCGGATCCCGCGATAGCGCTCGCGGATCAGGTCGTCGTGGTTCAGATGTTCCTCGGCGCCGTAGCCCCACTCTCGGCGGGCTTGCTGATGGAGCTTTTCTGCCAGCGCCTCGGCCAGCCGATCAGCCAATGCCTTCGCCATGATCGCGCCGTAGTCGTCGTGGTCCTTCTCGAACGCCTTCACCAGCGCCTCCGTACCGATCCCGGTGGTCACCGCGAACGCGCCGACGTAGTCGCGCTTGCCCGAGCCGCGCGGCGCCACCAGGTCGGCGAGCGCGTGGTTTCGCTCGCTGCCGCGATCGGTCTGCTGGCGCAGCGTGTGGAGAGTTGCGATCGGCGTGGCGCGCGTCTCCTCTGCGTAGATCAGAATGTCGTCGCCATCGGCGCTGGCCGGGAAGAAGCCATGGACGGCGCGCGCGGTCAGCAGTTTCTGGTCGACGATTCGTTTCAGGAGGGCCTGGGCGTCGTCGAACAGCTCCTTGGCGCGGGCGCCCCAGGTCTCGTTCTCGAAGATCCTCGGGTACGTGCCGCGCAGTTCCCAGGTCGTAAAGAACGGCGACCAGTCGATGAACGGGACGATCTCGCCGAGCGGCACCTCGGTGGCGCGCACGCCGATGAAGTCGGGCTGCGGCGGCGCGTAGCCATCCCAGTCGAAGACGGGCTTGCGACGCCGCGCCTCGTCGAGCGTGAGGAAGCGGATCGCTTCCTGTTTCTTCGCGTACTGCGCCCGCTGGCGCTGCTGCTCCTCGCGGTTGGCGCGGTCGAAGGCCGGCCGTTGCGCGTCGCTCAACAGGCTCGACACGACGCCTACCGCGCGGGACGCATCCAGAACGTGAACCACCGAGCTCGAATAGCGCTGGGCGATCTTGACGGCGGTGTGCGCCTTGGAGGTCGTGGCGCCGCCGATCAAGAGCGGCAGCGCCACGCCGCGCCGCTCCATCTCTTCGGCTACGTGGACCATTTCGTCGAGCGATGGTGTGATCAGGCCCGAAAGGCCAACCACGTCGACCTTCAGCTCGCGCGCCTGCTCGAGGATCGTGTCGGCCGACACCATCACCCCGAGATCGACGATCTCGTAGTTGTTGCAGGCCAGCACCACTCCCACGATGTTCTTGCCGATGTCGTGGACGTCGCCCTTCACCGTCGCGAGCAGGATCTTTCCTGCGGCCTTCGCCCCGGCCTGTTTCTCGGCTTCCAGGAACGGCTGCAGGTAAGCAACCGACTTCTTCATCACCCGGGCGGACTTCACCACCTGTGGCAGGAACATCTTGCCCGATCCGAACAGGTCGCCCACCACATTCATGCCGGCCATCAGCGGGCCCTCGATCACGGAGAGCGGCCGGCCGTACTTCAGCCGCGCCTCCTCGGTGTCCTGCTCGATGTGGTCGACGAGTCCCTTGACCAGTGCGTGCCGCAGGCGATCTTCGACGCTAAGGGCGCGCCAGGCGCCTTCCTGGACCGCCGACTTGCCCTGTTGCTTCACCGACTCCGCGAAGCTGACCAGCCGCTCGGTCGCGTCGGGACGCCGGTTCAGCAGCACGTCCTCGACCAGCTCCAAGAGGTCCTTCGGGATCTCCTCGTAGACCGCCAGCTGGCCCGCGTTGACGATGCCCATGTCCATGCCCGCGCGGACCGCGTGGTAGAGGAACACGGAGTGCATCGCCTCGCGAACCGCGTTGTTGCCGCGGAAGCTGAACGAAATGTTGCTGACGCCGCCCGACACCTTGGCGTGGGGTAGCGTCGCCTTGATGCGGCGGGTGGCCTCCAGGAACGCGACCGCGTAGTCGTTGTGCTCCTCGATCCCGGTCGCCACGGTCAGGATGTTGGGATCGAAGATGATGTCTTCCGGCGGGAAGTCGAGCTCCTCGGTCAGGATCTTGTAGGCGCGGGTGCAGATCGCGAGCTTGCGATCGGCGTCGGCGGCCTGGCCCGCTTCGTCGAACGCCATCACGATTACGGCCGCGCCGTAGCGGCGCACCAGCCGCGCCTGCTCCTTGAAGACCGCTTCGCCGGCCTTCAGCGAGATCGAGTTGACGATGCCTTTGCCTTGCAGGCACTTGAGGCCCGCCTCGATGACGCTCCACTTCGACGAGTCGATCATCACCGGCACGCGGGCGACGTCGGACTCGACCGCGACCAGGTTCAGGAACCGCGTCATCGCCGACTCGGAGTCCAACATCCCCTCGTCCATGTTGACGTCGATGATCTGGGCGCCGCCCTCGACCTGCTGACGCGCCACCGCCAGCGCCGCCTCGAACTCGCCGGCCTGGATCAGCTTCGCGAACTTGGGCGAGCCGGTGACGTTGGTGCGCTCGCCGACGTTGACGCAGTTGGTGTCGGGGCGAATCTCCAGGGGCTCCAGGCCCGAGAGCCGGGTGTAGCGTGGCGGGCTGGGGATGGCTCGCGGCCGGAGCCCGGCCACGGCCTCGGCGATCGCCTTCACGTAGGCGGGCGTCGTGCCGCAGCAGCCGCCGACGATGTTGAGCCAGCCGTTGGCGGCGAACTCGTGGAGATCCGCGGCCATCATCGCGGGCGTCTCGTCGAACCCGCCGAAAGCGTTCGGCAAGCCCGCGTTCGGGTAGCACGAGACGTAGACCGGAGCGACGCGCTGCAGGTCTTCCAGGAACGGCTTCATCTGCTTCGCGCCGAGCGAGCAGTTGATGCCGATCGACAGCGGCCGCGCGTGCGCGACCGATGTCCAGAACGCTTCGACGGTCTGCGCCGAGAGGTTGCGGCCGCCCGGGAAGATCGTGTCCGAGACCAGCAGCGGCACGCGCCGCGCGCCCGCGGCGAAGAGCTGATCGATCGCGAACAGCGCGGCCTTGCAGTTCAGCGAGTCGAAGCAAGTCTCGACCAGCAGCAAGTCGGCGCCGCCGTCGAGCAGACCCTGCGCCTGTTCGGCGTAGGCCGCGACCATCTCCTGCCACGACACTTGCCGCGCGCCGGGATCGTTCACGTCGCGCGACAAAGAGAGCGTGCGGTTGGTCGGCCCGAACGCGCCCGCCACGAAGCAGGAGCGTCGAGGGTTTTCGGCCAGGAAGCCGTCGACCGCCTGGCGCGCACAGCGCGCCCCGGCCAGGTTCATCTCGTACGCGAGCGCCTCGAGGCCATAGTCGGACTGTGCGATCCGCGTCGAGGTGAAGGTATTGGTCTCGACGATGTCCGCGCCGGCGGCCAGGTACTCGGCGTGGATCTCCCGGATCACGTCCGGTCGCGTCAGGTTGAGCACGTCGCTGTTGCCCTTCAGGTCCTTGGCGCTCGCCTGAAGCCGCTGGCCGCGGTAGTCGGACTCCACCAGCCTGCGCGCTTGGATCATCGTCCCCATCGCTCCGTCGATGACGACGATGCGTTCGGCCAACAGGGCCTTGAGACGTGCGGCTGGATCGCTCACTGGGGGAGATTTTACCGCGCCGGCCGCGCGGCGCTGTCGGCTATGACGAAGCGGGCGAGCCGGCTACTGCCCGAAGCTGCCGTCGCCCTTGCCGAGCAGGATCGCCACGCTGTTCGAGGCCTGGTTCGCCACGGCTAGATCGGGTTTGCCGTCGCTGTTGAAGTCGGCGGCCACCACGAACGTCGGGCTGCTGGCCGAGATCACCTTGCGCTCGATCCCGAAACCGCCGGTGCCCTCGCCGAGCAGGATCGAGAGCGTGTTGCCGTTCTGGTTGACCACCGCCAGGTCGAGCATGCCGTCGAGGTCGAAGTCCGCGACCGCGATCGAGCGCGGCTGCGCGCCGACGCCGACATCCCTGAAGCGAGTAAAGCCCCCCGTGCCGTCGCCCAACAGGATCGTCACGCTGTCGCCGAGCGCGTTGGCGGTCACGATGTCGAGCTTGCCGTCGCGGTTGAGGTCGGCGACCGCTATCCCCAGCGGGCGCGGGCCGGCCGGAATCCGAGAGCGCGCCGTGAAGCTCCCCGAGCCGTCGCCGGTCAGGATCGACACGTCGTTGCCCTGGGAGTTGGCGACGGCCAGGTCGGTGAAGCCGTCGCCGGTGAAATCCCCTGCCGCGATCGCGTAAGGGCCCGACCCGGCCTTGACGGTCCCAGCCTCGCTGAATCCCGTGGCGCCGGCCAAGAGCAGCGTGACCTCCTCGCTTCCCTGGTTCACCACCGCCAAGTCGAGACGCGCATCGCCGTTCAGGCGTGCCGCCACCAGCGCGATCGGACGATTGAAGCCGCGGCCCAGCGTGGCCGGGGGCCCGAAACCCAGGGCCCCGTCGCCGAGCAGCAACGAAACGCTGTTCGAGCCGAAGTTGGCCAATGCCAGGTCGAGTCGGCCATCGCCGTTGAAGTCGGCGATCGCCACCGAAGCCGGATTGTTATCGCCGCTTCGGACCGTGCTCGCCGAGAGGAACCCGGCGGGGGTGCCCCAGCGG
>CAZVOI010001026.1:0-1945 GCA_964628275.1 uncultured Acidobacteriota bacterium
TCCAGGTTGCGGCGCGCGCCACGGGAGCCAGCAGCACCGAGGCGGCGGCAGCGCCGCCAAGCCGGAGGACGTCGCGACGAGTCGGATAGGCGTTGGTCATGAGTGTGTCGCTCCCACCGCGCATCCTACGTCTGCGACGCGAGAGCCGGCAAGAGCCTTCCCCGCCCTCACTTGATCACGTTCAACGTCACCTCGATCTTCAGCAGCTCCCCGCTGATCGGGTCCGCCGCCGTCGCGTATTGCGTGGTCTGACCGTCGCGCAGCAGCAGCTCGACCTGCGAGCCGAACGTGCGAAGCAGCGGCGTCTGGACGATCGACGACTCCGTCGCCACCGGTGCGAACGGTCGCGCCCCGTCCCCGGAGTAGAGAGACGTCTGCTCGATCGAGCAATTCAACTTGAAGCGGCCGTCATCCAGGGTCTCCGCGCTGCAGTCCACGTTGTTCGCGGCGTCCTTGAAGACGACCGTGGTCGTATTGTTCGCGGTCGTCTGGACCGGAACCTGAAGCCCCATGCGCAGCCGCGCGGACCGGCCGCCCGCGTTCAGCGTCAGGGTGTACGGGAGGCTGCTGACCTTCTTCTCCCCCATGAACCTCGAGAAAACGACTTGCAGCTTGAGGGGTATCAGCGGCTTCTTCGGTCCTTCGGCGGGCGGCTTCTCCTGTGCTCCCAGCGCGGCACCCAGCAACGCCAGCGGCAGGATTGCGGCCCATGTCTTCTTGCTCATGGCTGACTCCTTGGAATAGGTTGAATCACGACCGGCTTGATCTCGACTGGCGGCACCTCGACGTCTTTCAACTCTCCCGGATCGAGCCCGGCGGCCAGCAGCGACTGCCGGTCGACGCGGCGCTCCCGGATGTCCCGAGCGAACCTCGCGTAAAGCTGCTCCTCGCCGGGGGGAAGCAGGACCTCGGGCTCGACGGGCCGAGCCGTCCGTGCCTGCGCCGCCCGCACCGGCGCCGGCGCGGCCTTCGGGGCCGCCGCGGCCGGCGGCTCCTCGCGCGGCGGAGCTGGGATCGGCGCCTCGACGATGGCCGGTGGCGGTGCTGATGGCGCGGGCTGATCTCGCCGGCCCACTCGGATTCCGACCACCAGCATCGCGACACCGACCGCAACAGGAACCAGCCACTGCCAAAGCCGAGGGCGGCGCTCGCTCGCTTTCTCGGCCGCGCTTTGGCGCGCTCCCGCCAAGAAACCCGGCGACACAGCCACGCTGAGAGCCGCCTGCAGCTCGGCGTCGATTCGTCCGAGGATCCGGCGCTCGTTCTCGAAGGCGGCGCGGCAGCCTGCGCACTCGGCGAGGTGCTTCTCGAAGCCCGGAGGGCCGGGAGCGCCGGCCGCCACGTCCGCCACAGCCGCGAGCCAGCGATCGCAGCTCATCGCAGGCTCTCCGCCAGCCGTTTGCGAGCCAGATGCAGCCGAGACTTCACGGTCCCGGAGGGCAACTCGAGCAGCGCGGCGACTTCTCGGATGTCGTGGCCCTCGAGGGCCGAGAGCACGACCACTGTGCGCAGCTTCTCCGGCAAGGCGTCGACGGCAAGCCACAAGCGCTCGCGAAACTCGTTCTTCTCCGCCATCTCGGCGACGTTCGGCTCCGGAGCCACCTCGGCTGCCTGTTCGCGACGCTCCCGGCGTCTTCCGGCGCGCCGATGGTCCAGGGCCAGCCGCCAGCAGATTCGCACCAGCCACGACCGAAAGCGATCCCGGTCCCGCAGTTTGCTCAGGCTCTGGTAAGCCCGGGTCAGGGCTTCTTGCGCCACGTCCTCGGCGTCCTCGCGTTGGCGGAGCACGGAATAGGCCACCCGGAGCGCCAAGCCCCCGGAATCGGTCAGGCGCTGCTCGAACTCGTCTTCGAGGTCGACCCCCTCGGCCTGGCTCACGAGGCTTTGAATGAACACACCCACCGACGCATGCATTGAGTCCTTTCCATACTAGACGCCGCGGCCG
>CAZVOI010001027.1:0-1506 GCA_964628275.1 uncultured Acidobacteriota bacterium
AGGCCATGAAGGCGCTCGTGCCGCTCGTCGACAAAGACGCGCGCGCGTTCGATGCGTACCTCGCCGCGGTCTCGCTGCCGAAGGAAACGGCGGAAGAGAAGCAGGCTCGCCACGCCGCGATGCAGGCAGGCCTGAAGGCCGCCGTCCTTGTGCCGCTCGAGGTGATGCGCACGGCCGACCGCTGCTGGGAAGCGATGCTCGAGATGGCGCGCGAGGCCAACTTCGCCTCGCGCTCCGACCTGGAGGTGGGCGCCAAGGCGCTCGAAGCCGGCAGCTGGGGCGCCTCGCGCAACGTCGCGATCAATCTGCCAGGGATCGAGGATGAGGCCTTCCGCCGCGCGACAGGCGACGAGGCCGAGCGCCTCGCCGCGCGCGCGGCTGCGATGCGCGACAGCGTCGTCGCGACGCTCGCCGCGCGCGAGGGCTGACCGGCCGTCGGACCTCCCGCGGCCACGTTCCCGCAAGACCTGGACGGATACGCCAGCATTGCATACAATGCAGTCAGTGATTGCACATGGAGGCCGGCATGGCGAGCGTAACCATTCGAAACCTCGACGAGAAGACCAAGACGCGGCTGCGCGTTCGCGCCGCCCGGCATGGTCGTTCGATGGAGGAGGAAGCTCGCACGCTGCTCCGGACCGCTCTGCTCGAGGACAGCGTCGGCGGAGGCAACCTGGCCGACGCCATCCGCGCCCGCTTTCGGCGCCTTGGGGGTGTCCAGCTTCGACTGCCCGCCCGCGAGCTGATGCGTGAGCCGCCGAAGCTCGGCCGATGATCATTCTCGATACGAACGTCGTGTCGGAGTTGATGAAGCCGGCGCCGACCGGGAGGGTGGTCGACTGGACGGCCGCCCAGCCCGCAGCCAGCCTCTACACGACCAGCATCACGCAAGCGGAGATCCTGCATGGCCTGATGCTTCTTGCCAGGGGCCAACGTCGAAGCGCGCTCGACGCCGCGGCCACGTCCATGTTCGCCCTGGACTTCGCCGGGCGGATCCTCGGATTCGGTACGGACGCGGCTCCAGCCTATGCTCAGATCGCTTCCGATCGGCGCCGCGCCGGCCGTCCCATTTCGCATTTCGATGCCCAGATCGCGGCAATCGCGCGTTTTACGGGTGCTTCGATCGCCACGCGCAACGTGGCTGACTTCGATGCCTGCGGCGTGACCCTCATAGATCCCTGGAACCTGTAGCGACCCATCCCAGTCCACGTGCCGTCTTCGAGCGCCAACGCGCCTGACGCCGCCGCGTGCTACGCTCCCGCCGAGGGGTGGCTCATGCTCGGAAAGCCCGAATCTCCAGCCCCACCGGCGGCACCGTCGCGGCGCTTCGGAGATAGCGCCGACCCGAACGCCACGTTCGTCGGCCCCGGCACGCGGATCAAGGGCGAGCTCGTGTCCGACGGCCCGGTGGATCTGGCCGGCAGCTTCGAGGGCGACATCCGCGTGAGCGCGCACTGCCGCGTGCGCGAGGGCGCGCGTGTGACGGGGCGGCTCGAGGCGAAGACC
>CAZVOI010001028.1:0-1568 GCA_964628275.1 uncultured Acidobacteriota bacterium
CGTCCGCCCAGAGGAACCCGCCCTTCAGCAGGTAGTCGCGCAGGCCGGCCACCTCGGCGTCCGAGAATCCCGCGCTGCCGGGATCGGAGGCCATTACCAGCGGGCATTGAAAGAGCGACGGGTCGGTGGCACGGACCACCAAGTGATTGGGCTCCTCGCCCGATTGTCCCACCCACGTCTTGGTGAGCTCGGACAGGCGTATCGAGAAGTTGATGTCGGCGTAGGGATAGTCGGTGCCCCAGCCCATGCCGCGCTCCTGCGGGCGCACGCGCGTGTACATCAGGCGGCAGAAATGAAACGACCCGTCGAAGTCGGCGGCCGCCGGGAACCGGGGCGGCACGCCGTATTCGCCATAGCCGCGGCCAAAACCACCGCGACCCTGCGCCGCGGCCAGCGATCCGGCCAGCAGGCAGGCGGCAACGGTCGCGCGGGCCACGCGGGTCATTGCCGCGTTTTGGCCTTCGAGAGCGATCGGTAGTATTCCTCGACGAGCGTCCTGAACTCGGCCGGCACTTCGTCCGTACCCGCGACGAGGGCGCGATCCGTCTCGTCGCCGGTCTTGCGGCGCAAGCCGTACTCGAACCGCTTGAGGCCCTCGCTCACAAACGTCTGCAGGCGCTCGAGCTCGGCCGCGTCCTGGTAGACGCGATCCTGATCGAGCTGGCGCAGCCGTCGCAGAATCTCGTCCAGCTCCTTGGGGTCGAGGTTCTGCTCGCGCAGCATGTTACGGAGCGCCTGCGTCTCGTTGGTCCATCGCCGGACCTCGCCCCGAAACTGCCGGACGTCGTCCGGGGTAAACCAATTGGCGGGCCGGCGATCGCCGAGGCCCCAGCCGCCGTCTCGCAACTGTCCGGTCGTGTTGCCATCACCGAAGCGCCCGTCATTGTTCCCACGTCCATCGGCGCTGCCGCCCTGGCCGCCCTGACCACTCTGGCCCTGCTGGCCCTGTTGACCTTGTTGGCCCTGTTGGCCCTGTTGGCCCTGACCGCTCTGGCCTTGCTGGCCCTGTTGGCCCTGTTGCCCTTGCTGACCCTGTTGCCCTGACTGACCGTTGGCACGCTGGTTCGCGCGCTCCGCCATGCGCTGCCCCAGTGAATCCACTCCGCGAGCCAGTTCGCGGGCCTTGTCGAGCGCCTCGGCCGTCCGGTCGCGGCCCTTCTGGCCGACAGACGAGGCGGCCTCGTCCAGCTTCTTCTTGAGCGAGTCGAGGTTGGCGCTGATCTCGTCCTCGAAGTTGCGCGCGTATTCCTCGGGCACGCCGGATCCGAGCAGGCTCTTCGAATAGCGGATCTTTTCCTTCACCTTGTTGTCGCGGATGCCGCTGGCCGCTTCCTGGAGCTTGCGCGCTGTGTCCTTGGAGTCGCGCGTGGTCTCGCCGACCATCCGATCCAGCTGCTTCTCGAGGCCGCCCACTTTCGACTCGAGCGCGTCCTTGCGCTGCCCGATCACCTGCGCCTTCGACGGCCGGTCCGCACCCGCCCCCGGCAGCCCCCTCGCATCCTCCGCAATCGCTTTCTGTTCCTGGGCGATCTCCTCGGCCTGACGCTGCGCATCCTTGACGTCGCGCG
>CAZVOI010001029.1:0-4284 GCA_964628275.1 uncultured Acidobacteriota bacterium
GCAGTCGCGCGTGGGCTGGATCAGCGAAGCCGCGCTCGGCTACGTCTGCCGGCGTTTGACGATCCCGCCGGCCGAGGCCTATGGAGTCGCGTCCTTTTACGGAATGTTCTCGCTCGAGCGCCGGGCGCCGAACGTGGCCCACGTGTGCGAGGACGTCGTGTGCCGCGCCAAGGGAGCCCTGGCGCTCTGCGAAGAGCTGGAGAGAAACCTGGGGCCCGCCGGTGGCGCCGGCGTCCGGAAGACCGACGCCTGGCTGCGCAGCCCGTGTCTCGGGCTTTGCGAACAGGCGCCGGCCGCTCTCGTCACGCGGGCGGGAGAGCATCCGGTCGAAAGCGGACTCGGGTCGGCGACCGCCGCGTCGCTGCTGGCCGCGCTCCAGCAACCCGTCGTGCGGCAAGCCGCTCCGCGCCTGCCGCAGTTTGGCGAGCCGGGGCTGCGACTGCTGCGGCGGATCGGCCACGTGGATCCCGAGAGCCTCGACGACTATCGAGCGCACGGCGGCTACCAGGCGCTTCGCAGGGCCGTCGAGCTGGGGCCCGAGGGCGTCGTCCGGGAGGTGATCGATTCCAAGCTCCTCGGCCGCGGCGGCGCGGCGTTTCCCACCGGGCGCAAGTGGGATGCCGTCGCCAAGGCCACGCCACGGCCGCACTACCTCGTCTGCAACGCCGACGAATCGGAACCGGGCACGTTCAAAGACCGGGTCCTGATGGAACAGGACCCGTTCGCCTTGATCGAGTCGATGACGATCGCGGGCTACGCGACCGCCTGCGAGCGCGGCTACGTGTACGTGCGCGGCGAGTACCCGCTGGCCGCGGAGCGCTTGTCCAACGCCATCGCGCGGGCGCGGGCTCGCGGCCTCCTGGGCGAGGACGTGATGGGGCAGGGATTCCGCTTCGAGATCGAGCTGCGGCGCGGCGCCGGGGCGTACATCTGCGGCGAAGAGACGGCGCTCTTCAACTCGATCGAGGGCTACCGCGGCGAACCGCGCAACAAGCCGCCGTTCCCCACCGTGGCCGGCCTGTTCGGCAAGCCGACCGTGGTGAACAACGTCGAGACGCTCGTCAACGTGCTGGACATCGTGCTCGGCGCGGGTCCCGCCTATGCGGCAATCGGCACGCCCGCCTCGACCGGCACCAAGCTCTTCTGCGTCTCTGGGCAGGTGGCGCGCCCCGGACTCTACGAGGTGCCCTTCGGGACGACTCTCGCCGCGCTGCTCGAGCGAGCCGGCGGCGTCCCGGCGGGCCGGCGGCTCAGGGCGGTGCTGCTGGGTGGGGCAGCCGGGTCGTTCGTCACGCCCGAGGAAACCTGCGTGCCGCTCACCTTCGAGGGCACCCGCGCCATCGGCGCGAGCCTGGGATCGGGCGTCGTCGTCGCGCTCGACGACTCCGTGGACCTTTGGGACCTGGTGCTGCGGATCGCGGCTTTTTTCCGGGACGAGTCGTGCGGGCAGTGCGTGCCGTGCCGCGTCGGTACCGTGCGCCAGCAGGAGGCGTTGCAGCGGCTGGCGCGGAGCAAGCCGCACGGCTCGAAGGACGACGAAGTGCTCCTGCTCCAGCAGATAGGCCAGGTGATGCGCGACGCGTCCATCTGCGGCCTGGGCCAGACCGCTGCCGGCGCCATCGCCTCGGCAATCGGCAAGCTCGGGCTCTTGAGCGAAGAACGCCCATGAAGCCCACGGCCCCGAGCCCTCGGCTCGTCGAGATCACGTTGGATGGCCGCCCGGTCAGCGTGCCCGAAGGCAGCACCTTGCTTCAGGCGTGCCGGCAGCAGGGAATCGATACGCCCACGCTCTGCTTCCTCGAGACGCTGACGCCCGTCAACGTGTGCCGGGTCTGCGTGGTCGAGGTCGAGGGCTCGCGTGGCTTGGTGCCGGCGTGCTCGCGGGTCGCCGAGCCCGGGATGAAGGTCCAGACCGACTCCGAGCGGGTCCGGCTGAGCCGGCGCATGGTCCTGGAGTTCCTGGCCTCGTCCGTCGACCTGAGCACGGCGCCGGAAGTCCAGGGCCAGCTCCGGCGCTACCAGGCCCAGCCCGAGCGCTACGGCCCCGCGGCCAACGTGCGGCAGCCGGTGAAGATCGACAACGATCTCTACGTGCGCGACTACTCGAAGTGCATCCTCTGCTACAAGTGCGTCGAGGCCTGCGGCGTCGACGCGCAGAACAGCTTTGCGATCGCCGTGGCTGGCCGCGGCTTCGACGCGCGGATCTCCACCGAGTTCGCGACGCCGCTGCCCGACTCCGCCTGCGTCTACTGCGGCAACTGCATCGGCGTTTGCCCAACGGGCGCGTTGATGTTCAAGAGCGAGCACGACATGCGCCAGGCCGGCACCTGGGACGAGAGCCGACAATTGCGGACCGACACCATCTGCGGCTACTGCGGCGTCGGCTGCACCCTCACGCTCCACGTCCAGGACAACGCCATCGTGAAGGCGACCTCGCCCCTAGACCACGACGTGACCCGCGGGCAGCTCTGCATCAAGGGCCGCTTCGGCTGGCAGTTCGTTCACGCCCACAACCGCTCCTGAGCTCGCGGCGCCTCAGTCCACGACGATCAGGGTATTCGTGCGCGCGTCGTAGCTGGCCTGGCCGCGAGACGAGAGGTGTCGCTGCAGAAGCGGGGCGATCTCGGCGGCGCGAGCGTGAGAGAGGCGAAAAGTCGTGATCGCGGGCTCACGATTCGGCTGGCGCGCCTCCTCGAGCCGCCGCCGAGCGGCGGCTTCTTCAGACAGCCGCTGCACAGGAGCGATGCGCAGCACCGGCGCCAGTCCTTCGTGCCCCAGCCGGCAGGCTTTCAGGCTCGTCTCGAATGCCTGTTGCCAGCGAGCTTCACGCAGCTTCAAGGTGAGGGCACACGACACGTCCGGGTCGACGACGGTCTGGAACCCGCCCAGCTCGCCGAGCAACGAGATGATGTTCGCGATCGGGGCGTCCTTCAGGTCGAGGCTGACCCGTGCCTCCGGGGTGGCGGAGGGTTGCTGGGTGCGCGCGGCGGCGGCCAGGAATCCGGCCGCCACGCTGAGCCAACCGATCTGGGCTCGTGCGCCTATGGGACTTCGACCTTCTCCGGCGGCTTTTCCGCCACCGTCCAGGAAACGGTGTCGGCCAACACCTCGAGCTGGGCCAGGCGCGGCAGGCTATGTCGCCCGGGTTCGACGCGTGGCCGGGCGCCCGCCTTGAGCTGGCGAGCTCTCTGGAAGCACAGCGCGACGATGTGAAACGGGTCGAGCAACGGCTTGTCGCTCTCGAAGCGCAGCGGCGCCGGCACGACCATCTCGCCGTTGGACGTCATCCCTTCAAGGTCCGCATGGTGATTCGCCTCGGAGACCCCGCGAGGCCGGCGAAGCCGATCGTCGGTAGGAACGGCGCCTAGGATCTGCGGTCCGCTCACGGGTCAGGTTCACTGACTTGCGATCGACGTCGCGTTCTGCGAGACGGATCGAACCGCCTTCAGATTCCCGAGGTGTCGGTCAAGCCGTTGAGGCTCGGATGTGGCCCGGGACTTTGAAGCCCCGGGCCGTTTGGCGTTTCGAGGAGTTACTTGCTGAGGGTGACGTTCGCGGCGCGGGGCCCCTTGGGGCTATCCGTGATCTCGAACTGGACCTTGTCGCCCTCGTTCAGGGTGCGGAAGCCCTCGGAGCGGATTTCCGAATGGTGGACGAAAACGTCAGGGCCGCCCTCGCGGGACAGGAAACCGAAACCCTTGGACTCATTGAACCACTTGACGGTGCCTTCGATCATGTGCGTACAGGCCTCCTAAGCCTTTTTGCTAGCAGCTACGTGGCCTGCGCGCTCACAAAACGAAAGCCCCCCAATGCGGGCGGCTCCTTCCGAAACGCCAGAGCAACGGCCGACTAAAGCTAAGAGAAGAGTACGCCTCCAGCCCCCGGATGGCAAGCGCCAGAGTGCGCTACGTGCGCCACGTCGGGTGTGGCTCGGCGTTAGTATGGGCGACCCGAGTGGCTGAGACTGGACACCCCTCTCACGAGCGCGCTGTTCTTGCACGCGCGATCCCGTCAACTACACGATGTTCGCGGTCGGGACTGGCTACAACACCAACAGCCTGAAGTTCGACGCGGCTCTCCAGTTTCGCTGGGCAACCGTGATGGACGGCGCCGATTTCGGTCTCGTCGCCGCGTAACCCCTGCTGCCGTCGGCGGACGGCGAACGTAGCGCCAAGGACTGGCGGCTGAAGCTGTCGCTGATCCTGCGCGTGACCGGCACCGACAAGCTTCGCCGGACGATCCACAAGGTGTTCGCGGGACGCTGCCTCGTTACTTGAGCTCGAC
>CAZVOI010001030.1:0-2400 GCA_964628275.1 uncultured Acidobacteriota bacterium
TTCCTCGGCCGCCGTCACGACGGACGACAGGCGCGCGCCGCGGTCGAGACCGCCCTGGCCGCGGGCTTCGACACGGTCTCGATCGATTTGATCTTCGGCCTCCGCGGACAGACCGCGGAGGACTGGCGACAAGAGCTGACCACCGCCGTCTCACTCCAGCCGCAGCACCTGTCGTGCTACCAACTCACAATCCACCCGCGCACGCGGTTTGGCGTCGAAGCGAAGCACGGCCGCCTCTCGGAGCTTCCCGAAGACGACCAAGCGACGCTCTTCGAGCTGACCCACCGGTTCCTTGCGGACGCCGGCTGGCCGGCCTACGAAGTCTCCAACTTCGCGCGCGGCCCGGCCCACGAGTCGCGGCACAATCGGAAGTACTGGGACCATACCCCCTACCTCGGCCTCGGCCCGTCGGCCCACTCGCTCGCCGCCGCGGAGGCTGCCTCCCCGGCCCGCCGCTGGTGGAACGAGCGAGGCACGCCGCGCTGGGAGAAGCGACTCGTGGCGGGTGAGCGTCCGATCGAGGCTCAGGAGCTCCTGGGTCCGAAGGACCTGGCGGCGGAGGCGCTGCTTCTCGGCCTACGTACGACCGCCGGGATCGACCTCGACGGCCTCCGGGCACGCTACGGCGTTGACCTGCTGGCCCTGAATGGCGCTCTCGTCGCTCGCCTCGTGGACGAGGGCCGCATCGTCGTGCGCGCCGACCGGCGGTTGGTGCCGACGCTATCCGGACTGGCCGTTGCAGACGGCCTGGCCGCCACATTCGACCTGTCGCCGATCAACTGAGTCTCGTCCGACCCGAAAGCCGCTGACTGCCGAATCGGTCGGGTTGATTGCGTTTATATGGGTGGTTGCTCAAATGTGCAACCTATGGTATTTAGACAACATGCGCTTGGGGGCGGATTCGAGATCCTTGGCTCGAGTCCGTATTGCGCTGGAGGCAGTTCTCGGGCCTTCTGCTGGCCTAGCCGCGGAACCGGAACCGCCGAGCTCCGGCGGACTGGACCTCATTCTGCGAGATCGAGACGCAACATACGGGATCGAGTACAAGTCGGCTGGAGATGCAGCCAGCGTCGGTGCAGCACTGCGCCAGCTTCATCACTTTGCTCGCGAGAAGGGATCTCGGAAGCTTCACGTGCCCATAGTGGCCGTTCCTTACATGGGGGAGACCGGGCGGCAGCTGTGTGCCGAGGCGGGCGTCTCGTGGATCGATCTCTCAGGGAACGCGTGGATTCAGACGTCCTCTCGACAGATTCGCATTCTCGGCAATCGGAACCGATTCCTGGCGCGTGGCCGCCCGGCGAACGTCTTTGCACCGAGGAGCTCGCGAGTCATTCGCGCTCTCTTGATGGAGCCAGCACGTGCCTTCAGCCAAGCGGATCTGGTAGCGGCATCGGGGGTTGACAGGGGCAGGGTGAGCCGGCTCGTGCGGCGCATGCAGACCATGGGGTTGCTTGCTCTCGATTCCCGCCGCCACCGCCTTCGAGATCCGTCGCTCGCGCTCGAGGCGTGGCGTGAAGCCTACGACTTCTCGCGACATCACGTGCTCCTTGGCCACGTGTCGGTACGGGAGCCGGCCGAGCTGATCGCGCGTCTTCAGGCGTCGTCATCGCCGCCCACATCGAGAACGTCAAAGAAGACACGATCGTCAGCATCGTTCTCGTGGGCGCTGACGGGCCTCGCGGCGGCGTGGCAGTACTCGCACTTCGTGATGTATCGGTTGGTCAGTCTCTTCATCCGGCAGGTACCGTCGCCGAAGTGGCTCGACTCAATCGGTTTCGTGCCTGAGCCTCGGGGCGCGAACGTCTGGATCATCAGCCCGACCGACGACTCGGTCTTCGTGGGCTCGCGGGTCGTTCGTGGAGTGCCGTGTGCCAGTCCGCTGCAGGCGTACCTCGACTTGAAGGCTCATCCTGAGAGAGCGGCCGAGGCAGCCGCGCAACTGCGTCCGCTCGTGTTGAATGGCAAGGCCGGCAGTGGCTAAGCCACAGACCGCTGCGGGGTATTCACCCGAGCAGCTCCGCCTTGCGAAGTCCGCGTGCCTGTCGCTCGCGACGGTGCTCGGCGACCTCATGTCCGACCTTGTCATTGTCGGTGGGCTGGTGCCGTCCCTGCTGATCGACTCACCTTCGGCGCGACGCGAGCCGCACGTCGGCTCGCTCGACGTCGACCTCGGTCTTCAGCTCGCGATTCTCGACGAAGGGCGCTATCACGCGGTGGTCGACCGACTGCGTGGCAGGGGATTTGGTCCGGATGCCACGCCCGACGGCAAGACCGTCCGACAGCGGTGGAAGCACTCGAAGACAGGGGCGACGGAGTTTCTCTCTCGCAAGGGCGATGACGATTTTCGCGCGGACGCAGCTGTAACCGTGGCGCGACTGCTGAGAGGGCTCACGTGACACG
>CAZVOI010001031.1:0-2258 GCA_964628275.1 uncultured Acidobacteriota bacterium
GTCAGCACGATCGCGTGGAAGCCCGAGTCCCAGAACCACTGGAACGGATAGGTGCCCGAGGACGGACAGATGAAGTCGTAGTCGAGCCCGCACCACGGCGCGTGTCCCTGCTGGCGGTTCCGGTCGTAGAGGACGCGCACCTTCTGGCGCATCGCTTCAGTACGCTCGCTCACGCCTCGATCTCCCCATCCTCGATCTGCTGCTCGCGCAGCAGCAGCCGCTTCTCCACCTCGGCTCGATCGCCGAGTGTCGAGGTTCCGAGGCCTTCGACCGCGCACGAAGCGGTGCAGCAGGCGAACGCCGCCGCGTCCAGCGGATCCTCGCTCTCCGCGTAGCGCAACACGAAGCCGGCGGCGAACACGTCGCCGGCTCCGGTCGGATCCACCTCGCGGCGGGGCAGCGTCGGAACCGTGTGGACCGCGTCGCGCGTCATCAGCTCCATGCCTTGCCAGCCGCGGGTCAGCGCCACCATCGGAACCAGGTCCAGCATCTCGCGCGCCTTGGCGACGTCGCCGCCCACGTCGTGGACCGACAGGAACAGCACGTGCACCCCCTCCAGGTCGGCCGCCGGGTGGGGCCACGGCCGCGGCGAGACGGCGCCGTCGGGGCCGACGTCGCGCAGCCAGCCCTGGGCGATCACGCCCACCACGCGCGCCTCGAATGCGAGCGCGGCTCGCGGCGGGATCTCGGCCGCGACCGATGCCAGGAGCAGCGCGTCCGGAGCGCGCCATTCGTCGGGGGCGAGCGAAACGTCCACGTCGTCCGCCCGGGCCAGCATGAACTGCTGCCGGTTGCCCGCCGAGTCGTAGCGGTTCACGAACCGCGTGGTGGAGGCCGAGGCGCGCATTCGCACGCCGATCCCGGGCATGTCGCGCTCGGGCACGAAGTCGGGCGAGGCGGCCGTCAGCACCGCGGCGTCCCAGCCGAGCTTCTGCGCCGTGAGCGCGGCGTAGCTCGCCGAGCCGCCGAGAACGTCCCGGCCATCGACGCGATCCCAGGTCACGTGCCCGACCGACAGCAGCAGCGGCATGCCGTCAGGCCTTGACGGCTTGCTTGGCTTCGGAGAAGAGCTTGAGCTGCCACTCTTCGGGCTGCGAGACCGCGACCGGGTAGCGGCCCGAGAAGCAGGCGGTGCAGTAGCGGCTCTGGAGCGGATCGTCGACGGCCCTCAGCAGGCCCTCGTGGGACAGGTAGGCGAGGCTGTCGGCTTCGATGTGGCCGCGGATCTCCTCGACGGTGTGGGTGGCGGCAATCAGCTCCTCGCGGCTGGGCGTGTCGATGCCGTAGTAGCAGGGCCCGGTTGTGGGCGGGCTGGAGATGCGCATGTGCACTTCGCGCGCGCCGGCTTCGCGCACCATCCGCACGATCTTGCGCGAGGTGGTGCCGCGCACGATCGAGTCGTCGATCAGCACCACCCGCTTGCCGCTGAGCACCTCGGCGACCGCGTTCAGCTTGATCTTCACGCCGAACGACCGGACCTTCTGCTTCGGCTCGATGAAGGTGCGGCCGACGTAGTGGTTGCGGATCATCCCCCACTGGAACGACAAGCCGCTCTCCTCGGCATACCCGAGCGCGGCGCCCATCCCGCTGTCGGGGATCGGAACCACCATGTCGGCGTCGGCGGGCGCCTCGCGCGCGAGCTGGCGGCCGAGCGCCAGGCGCGACGCCAGCACGTTGCGGCCGAACACCAGGCTGTCGGGCCGGGCGAAATAGACGTGCTCGAAGATGCACTGCGCCTTCTGCTCTGACGGGTAGGGCTGGAACGAGCGCAAGCCCGAGCGGTCGATCACGACCAGCTCGCCCGGCTCGACGTCGCGCACGTAGTCGGCGTCGATCAGGTCGAGCGCGCACGTCTCGGAAGCCGCGATCCAGGCGCCGTCGAGACGGCCCAGCACCAGCGGGCGGAAACCCCACGGATCGCGCGCGGCGACGAGCGCGTCCTTGGTCAGGAACAAGAGCGAGAACGCGCCCATCACCTTGCTGAGGCTCGCCGCCAGCGCGTCTTCGAGCTTGTCCTTGTGGCTCCTCGCGTAGAGGTGCAGGATCACCTCGGTGTCGGAGCCGCTCTGGAAGATCGCGCCCGCCGACTCGAGCTGCTGGCGCAGCACGCTCGCGTTCACCAGGTTGCCGTTGTGGCCGACCGCGATCGGCCCGCGGTGGCAATCGATCAGGTAGGGCTGCGCGTTCTCGGCCACCGTGTCGCCGGCCGTCGAGTAGCGCACGTGGCCCATCGCGATATCACCGGGCAGGCTCTGGAG
>CAZVOI010001032.1:0-1538 GCA_964628275.1 uncultured Acidobacteriota bacterium
GCCCACAAGGCCGGCGCGGTGGTGAGCCACGATTGGACGGCGATCTGGCTCTGGCCCGCGTCGATGGCGTTCGTGATCATCCTGCTGTTCGCGTTCTTCTTCGACGGGGGCAAGGCCGAGCGCAACGCTGCGGCCTGAGGACCAGGGGACCATGGCTACTCTCGATTGGTTGGTGATCGCGGCGTACTTCCTGCTGCTGCTGGGACTCACATGGTGGGTGATCCTGCGCGGCAAGGACACCGCTGAGGACTACTTTCTCTCGGGCCGCAGCCTCGGGTGGCTGGTGATCGGGGCCTCGATCTTCGCCTCCAACATCGGCTCCGAGCACCTGGTGGGGCTCGCGGGCGCAGGCGCCACGAGCGGCGTCGCACTCGCGCACTACGAGCTTCACGCCTGGTGCCTGTTGGTGCTCGGCTGGGTGATGGTGCCCTTCTACATGCGCTCGCGCGTCTACACCATGCCCGAGTTTCTGGAGCGTCGCTTCTCCGGAACCGCGCGCACGGTGCTGTCGCTGATCTCGCTCGTGGCCTACGTGCTGACCAAGATCGCGGTCGGGATCTTCGCAGGCGGCGTCGTCTCAGGGACGCTGATCCCGGAGTGGCACATCTCGCTCGGCGGTCTCGAGCTCGACAGCTTCTGGATCGGGTCGCTCGCGGTCGTGATCCTGACCGGGCTCTACACCGTGCTCGGCGGCATGCGCGCCGTCGCCTACACCGAGGCGGTGCAGACGGCGATCCTCGTGCTCGGCTCGGCGGTGCTCACCTGGTACGGGCTCGAGGCGATCGGAGGCTGGGGTGCGTTCCGCGCCGCGCTGCCGTCCGAGATGTTCAACCTGTGGAAGCCGCTGGTCCCGGCCGGGATGCAGGGGACCTGGGCACCGGTCAAGGAAGCCGGCCGGATCGCCTGGTACTTCAACGGGAACTACCCTTGGCTCGGGATGCTGTTCTGCGCCCCGATCATCGGACTCTGGTACTGGTGCACCGACCAGTACATCGTCCAGCGCACCCTCGGCGCGCCCAACGAGCGCGAGGCGCGGCGGGGCACCATCTTCGCTTCGTTGCTGAAGCTGCTGCCGGTCTTCATCTTCATCATCCCGGGCATGCTCGCGGTGGCGCTGGCGCAGAGCGGGAAGCTCCCCGCGCTCGGTGTTGCGCTGCTCGACGCCAACGGGCAGGTGGTGAACGCGCACGCACAGGCGGCGTTCCCGCTGATGGTGCAGCACGTGCTGCCGGTCGGCGTGCGCGGACTGGTGGTCGCCGGCCTGCTCGCCGCGCTGATGAGCTCGCTCGCGGGTGCCTTCAACGCCAGCTCGACGCTGTTCACGATGGACTTCTACAACCGGCTGCGGCCGGGGGCGACGCAGGCGCGGCTCGTGTGGATTGGGCGCGTCGCGACCACGGCGATGGTGCTGGTCGCGATCGGCTGGATCCCGGTGATCCGCGGCGCGCGCGGCCTCTACGACTACCTGCAGGGGGTGCAGGGCTACCTGGCGCCGCCCATCTTCACCGTGTTCTTCCTGGGCGTCTTCTTCAAGCGCC
>CAZVOI010001033.1:0-2038 GCA_964628275.1 uncultured Acidobacteriota bacterium
CTCGCGCTGGTGGATCGTCGACTTCTTGTGCTTGTGGAGGAACTCGATCGGGTCCTCGATCGTGACGACGTGGTCGGAGCGCGTCTCGTTGATCAGGTCGATGATCGCGGCGAGCGTCGAGCTCTTGCCCGAGCCCGTCGGCCCGGTCACGAGCACGATCCCGTTCTTCAGCTCGGCTATCTGCTTCAGGATCGGCGGCAGCCGGAGCTGGTCGAAGGTCGGGATCGCGCTGGCGATCACGCGCAACACAGCCGCGAAGCTGCCGCGCTGCCGGAAGACGTTGACGCGAAAGCGAGCCTTGTCACCAACGGCGTGGGAGACGTCCGCGGAACCCTTCTGCTCGAGCGATTCGACGGCGGCGGGGCTTCGCTCGGTCAGCACGCGGGCCACGTCGGCGGTATCCTCCGCGGTCAGGATCTCAAGGCCCGGGATCCGCACTCCGCGGAGCTGGCTGTTGAGCTCTATCTGGGCCGGCTTGCCAGGCGAGAAGATGATGTCGCTCACCTTGTCCGAGACGCCCACCAGGGCGAGCAGGATGCGGTTGAGTCCCTCGATCGTCGAGAGGGGGCGTTTTGTCGGGGGCGCGGCTTCGGCCATTTCAGCAACCTCGCTCGTATGGTTTGGGGATTCTGGCACGATGATCGAGCAGCGCCGCTCGGAGCAGGCGCGCGGCGACGAACCTCGCGAGCCGGCCGCGGCTGGTGCTGCTCTGCACGCTGCCAGGTGGCCTCGAGGACGCCGTCCCGCTCGAAGCGGAGCTGTTGCGCCTGCGCTTGCGGCGGGTCCTGGTGCGGCTCGGCTTCCCCGCGCCCGATGTCAGCGTCAGTGAGGGGCCGCTGCCGGCGAAGCCGGCGCCGTTCCGCCGGCTGTGGCCGGACCTGCAGGGCTGATTCGAAACAGCCGCCTGTAGTTGGCGAGCGTGTAGTCGCCGACCTCCTCGAGGCTCTCGCCGCGGATGAGCGCGAGCTTCTTCGCGACCTCCACGACAAAAAGCGGCTCGTTCCGCTTCCCGCGATGCGGTGGCGGCGCCAGGAACGGCGCGTCGGTCTCGACCAGCACCCGCTCGCGCGGCGCCCAGCGCGCGACCTCTTGAATCCCGGCGCTCCTCGGAAACGTCATGATCCCGGAAAACGAAAGATAGAACCCGAGCGCCAGCGCCCGCTTGGCCAGCTCTTCCCCGCCGGTGAAGCAGTGAATCACGCCGCCGCACTCCCCCGCCTTCTCCTCCTCGAGAATCGCCACCGTCTCCGCGTCGGCTTCGCGCGAATGGACGATCACCGGCAACCCGACTTCTCGGGCGAGCCGAATCTGCGCGCGAAACGTCGCCGCCTGCCGCTCCCGCGGCGAATGGTCATAGAAGAAGTCGAGCCCCGTCTCCCCGATCGCCTTGACTCGCCGCTCGCGCGCCAGCCCGCCCATCTGATCGAGGAGAGCGTCGCTCCAAAGCTGCGCCTCGTGGGGATGCAGTCCCGCCGACGCCGGCAACGAATGCGCTTCGGCCTTCGTGACCCCGTCCTCCAGCCCCTCCCCGGAATCGGCTTGAGCGATCACCAGCATGTCCACGACGCCCGCTTGCTTCGCGCGCGCGATCGTCTCCCCGCGGTCGCCGTCGAACTTCTCCATGTCGATGTGGGTGTGGCTGTCGGCGAAGGTCGCTCTGGAATCCATTTTCGACGGAGGTTCAGACGACTGGCAGCGCCCTTCGCGCTTCGCCGTCCGGGTCGTTCTTCACCACCGACACGTCGTCGAGGATCATCGTCTCGCCCTTCGCGGTCGTGTACCTCGGCCACGTGGGCAGACCTCCGCCGTTGGGGTCGCCGGTCTTCATGAACTGGAGCAGCGAGTCGGCCATCCGGGCCGCCAGCTTGCGCGGGCGAGAGCCGCCGCCGGTGTGGGTCAGCATCAGGTCGGTGTTGTGGAACCAGAAGCAGATGTCGATGCAGTGGAAGGCGCGCAGGCGGTTGTCGAAAAGCGGCGGCTGCCAGCCGAACCAGCTCATGTAGACGCCGGCGGGCTGCTTGGACTTGGCGTCGGCGAG
>CAZVOI010001034.1:0-12950 GCA_964628275.1 uncultured Acidobacteriota bacterium
CTCATCCAACCACCGCGAAGAAAGCGCCTCCCGGGGGACAGACTTTCCGGACAAAAGGTAGAATCCGGGCAACGTCATGGACTCTCGCGACAAGAGCGACCCCAAAGCCGCCGCACGTCCCGGGGAGGTCACGGGGCTGCTGCATGCCTGGCGCGCCGGCGACACCCAGGCCGGGGATCTGCTCGTGAAGGTGCTCTACCGTGAGCTGCACGACATGGCACGGCGGCGGCTGCGGGCCGAGCGGCCCGGAGTGACCCTCCAGACGACGGCGCTGGTGCACGAGACCTATCTGCGACTGGTCGACCAGCGGCGGGTCGAATGGCGGGACCGCGGTCATTTCCTCGCCCTCGCGGCGACCATGATGCGCCGCGTCCTGGTCGACCGGGCGCGGGCGCGGCGGGCGGGCAAGCGCGGGTCGGGCGCGCCGGCGATCACGCTCACCGATGCGGCGAGCGCCGGCGTGAATTCCGCCGACCAGGTGCTCGATGTCGACCGGGCGCTCGAGCGGCTCACCGCCGCCTACCCGCGGCCGGCGCGGGTGGTGGAGATGCGCTTCTTCGGCGGGCTGGAGCTCGAGGAGATCGGCGCCGTGCTGGGGATCACCGAGCGAACCGTGAAACGCGACTGGGCCTTTGCCCGCGCCTGGCTGGCGCGGGAGCTGGCCTGAGATGCCCGCGAACGCCGACCCCCGGCTGCCCGATCTGTTCACCCGCGCCAG
Source organism: uncultured Acidobacteriota bacterium (assembly GCA_964628275.1). Classification (GTDB taxonomy): domain Bacteria; phylum Acidobacteriota; class Vicinamibacteria; order Fen-336; family Fen-336; genus CAZVOI01. The sequence continues at coordinate 719 of CAZVOI010001034.1, forward strand.
CGAGCTGGAAGACGATGCGCGAGCCGCGTGGCTTGCCGATCTGCGTCGCAAGGAGCCCGGGCTGGCGCGGGAAGTCGAGGATCTCCTGGCGTCGGCCGCGGCCGGTGAAAGGCGCTTCGAGACGCCCGCCTCGGAATGGAACACCGCCGGAGGGGTGCAGGGTGAGGCGCCCCCTCCCGCGAGCGTCGGCCCGTTCCGCATCGTGCGCGAGATCGGGCGCGGCGGCATGGGCAGAGTCTTCCTGGCCGAGCAGGAAACCGAGAACTTCCGCCGCAAGGTGGCGCTCAAGATCCTCGATCGCCCCGGCGCGGGCGAGGAAGGGGCCCGTCACTTCCGTGCGGAGGCCCGCATTCTCGCCGCCCTCGAGCACCCCGGCATCGCTCGCTTCTACGACGCCGGGTGGATGGACGGACGCTGGTACCTGGCGCTCGAGTACGTCGAAGGGGAGGACCTGCTGGCCTTCGCGGCGCGGCGGGGCCTCGAAACGCGGCAGCGCGTCGGGCTCTTCCTCCAGGTGCTCGATGCGGTCGACTTCGCGCACCGCCGCCTGGTGGTTCATCGCGACCTGAAGCCGGGCAACATCCTGGTGGACACCGGTGGCGCCGCCAAGCTCCTCGATTTCGGCATCTCCAAGATGGTCGATCCCGAGACCGCGACCAACCCCACCCACACGGAGACGCGCGCCTTCACGCCCGCCTACGCCAGCCCCGAGCAGCTGCGCGGCGAGCACGTGACCGTGGCGAGCGACGTCTACTCGCTCGGTGTCGTGCTCTACGAGATGCTGGCCGGCTGCCGCCCCTTCGAGCGCGGCGCGGGAGAGAGCGACCCCAGGCCGCCGTCCACCGCGGCGCGGCGGTTGGACGCCACGGACGGCGCGCGCGAGGCGACCACGCGCTGGCGGGATCTCACCGGCGACCTCGACGCCATCACCCTCAAGGCGCTCCGCGGCGAGGCCGAGAGTCGCTACCCGTCGGCGGCGGTCTTCGCGGCCGACCTGCGCCGCTGGCTGGACGGGAAGCCGGTCGAGGCGCGCCGCGGCGGGCATCGCTATCGGATGGCCAAGTTCGCGCGCCGGCACCGCGTCCCGGTCCTTTTCGCCGTGCTGGCGATCCTCGCCCTGGCCGCCGGCGTGACCGGAGTCCTCGTCCAATCACGCCACGCGGCGCGGGCCGCCGCGATCGCCCGGTCGCAGCGGGACTTCGCGCTGCGCCAGCTCTCGCGTGCCGAAGCGATCAACGACCTGAACGCCTTTCTCCTCTCCGACTTCGCTCCCGGCGGCCGGCGATTCGCCGTCGGCGAACTGCTGGCGCAGGCCGAGCGCATCCTCGATTATGAGCGCGGGAGGGCGGACCCCAACCGGGCCGAGATTCTCGTTGCCGTCGGACGCCAGTACCACACGCAGGAGGAGACGGCGAGGGCTCGACGCCTACTGACCGAGGCTTACGATCTGAGCCGCGGGACCCCGGAGCATGACACGGCGGCCAGGGCCGCCTGCGCCCTGGCGAGCACGCTCGCCAGGGCTGGCGAGATAGACCGCGCGGAAGGCCTGTTCCGGGAAGGGTTGGACCGGTTGCCGGACGAGCCGCAGTTCGTCCTCTCGCGGGTCTTTTGCCTGCTGCGCGGCAGCGAGGTGTCGCGGACCTCCGAGCGGGCCGACGCGGCCGTGACGCGGGTCGAAGAAGCGGCGCGCCTGCTGCGGGAGTCCGCCCAGGGCTCCGCCCTGCTCTGGCTGCGCGCGGCAATGGATCTCGCCGAGTCGTACCGGGTGGCGGGGCGCCTGCGCCAGGCCGACGTGGCTTTCGGGAATGCCTGGTCGAGCCTCGAGACGATGGGACGCGGCGATACCGAGAGCGCCGGCACTCTGCTGAACAACTGGGCGCTGGTGCAGCGCGCACTCGGTCGTCCCCTCGAGGCCGAGCGGAACTTCCGGCGCGCCGTCAGCATCAGCAGCGTCGAAGCGACCGCGACCGGCGTCTCCCCGTTGCTCCTCAACAATCTCGCCCGCACGCTGATGGACCTCGGTCACCTGGCGGAAGCGCGCACGATCGCCGACCGGGCCGGCGTTGTGGCCCAACGCGCGGGCAGCGAGTTCACGATCACGCAGTCGCTCTTCCTCCGCAACATCATCTCCCTGCGGTTGGGAGATCTGCCGCGCGCCGCGAGCCTCCTGGCCGAGATGGAAGCCAAGGTCCGGCCGCTGCCGGAAGGGCATCCGTATCACAGCAGCTTCGCAATGCAGCAGGCGATGCTGGCGCACGCCCGCGGTGATGAGGAGGGCGCCCGCGCGGGATACGACCGGGCGCTCGCCCTGGCCGATCCCACGACCCGCTTTGGCGTGCACCTGCGGCGTTCCGAGTTCAGGCTCGCGACACGCAACCCGGATGGGGCCGCCGCCGACGCCGCGCAGGCCCTCGCAGAGGCGCGGAGGGACGCCGAGCCGGGGACGCTCTCGAGCCGCGTCGGGCTCGCGAATCTCGCGCTGGCGCGCGCACTGCGGGAACAGGGGAAGAGCGCCGACGCCCGGGCCGCGGCCGCGGTCGCCATCGAGCACCTGGAGCCCACCGTGGGCGCCGATCACGCCGACGCCCGCGCCGCCCGAGCGCTCGCCGGCGTAGCTGGAGAATCGCCGGATTAGCGCCTTCGCGAGGCGGCGTGCACCGGAGGACGCCACCACCGGCCGTCCTTTGTGACCATCCCGGCCGGCCTTGGAGTCGCGCCGGGGCGAAGCGTTCGAGATGTTGCTCGACCACGCGCGGGAGCTGGGCGCGAACGCCGTCGGCGGCGTTCGTTACGATGCGACCGAGGTGATAGACGGATTGACCGAGGTGCTCTGCTACGGAACCGCAGTCACTGAAGTGCGCCATCGAATCTATCGGGGCATCAATTCCCAGTGAACACCGAAGATTGGTGGAGGCGGCGGGAATCGAACCCGCGGCCGATGGGACCGGTGGCTCGACTCCTCCGTCGATCGGAGCCGATGGTCGTGCTACGGTTGCGCCGCGATGAGAGTCGTGACGGAACAGGATCCGATCTCAATGGATGAGATCCGGCGCATGGCGGTCGCGCGCTTCGGCGATCTGGTCAAGGCCGTGATCGACGTGGAGCGGCGGATCATGATCGTCGATGCGGAGTTGCACGCTGACGAGGAGGCCGAACTCCTGGCGGGTGCGTCCCGACAGCGGGACCTTTGGGGGATCAATCTCTACCCGGACCTGGCCGAGAGTGAATGGATAGAGTTCGACTCCATGATCAATCTCCGCCCCTCCTCAGGGAACCGATCTCGTGGCGTGGACGATGACGCGACGCGCGACAGGATTGCCGCCCTCGTGATCGGGCTGGTGCGTCGATGACGGAGATCACACATCGGGAAATGGCCGACGGGCGATGGCGGACGTTGAGCCTCGCCGAGCAACTGGGAAACGTCGGGAGCGAGGTCAGTCGAACGCTGAAGTGGCGATCGCGCAACCCGCAGTTGGCGGAACGGTCCTTGGCGCGCGCACTGGAGCTGATCGACCTCACGCTCGACGACCCGCGACATCGTGGCTCGGTCGCTCGCTTGCGCGAGATCTGCCGAGTCCGGGAGGTCCTGCTCGACTTCATCGTGGGACCCAATCGCCACGGATCGACGGCGGCGACGCTGCAGCGTTATTTCGACGTCTTCGCCTGTGCTGCGGCCAAGCTTCGACTCTGAAACTCTCACTTGATTGCGTCGTCGCACCACCGTCGCCTTGGGCGATGGCTGTTCCGACCGGGTCGCCTGGGCGCCGGCTTGGTGGAGACGGTCTCTCGACCGACACGTCGACCACTCGCACTCACTCTGACGTCGGCGGCAACCATGCCCCGGACGAGCGGGTTTCCTCACTGCATGACCGACTGCCGGCTACTTCCGGCGGCGTCACGCTGAGCCGGCCTGCGCCGTGTTGAATCGTAGGTGCATTTCCGCCGGGCCGCGCAGGAAAAGTCCGACGTCCGGCGGCGCGTCGCCGTTTGCGTACCGGATGTCTTGCATGGCGTCGAGCAGTTGCTGGATTGCAGCCTCGACCTCGAACTTCGAAAGCGTCGCTCCGAGGCAGAAGTGCCGGCCGGCGCCGAAGGCAATGTGGTTGGCCGCGCCGGTAAAGGCGCGCGAGGGGTCGACTTCCTTGCGGTGAATGTCGAACACCTCGGGCCGCTCGTAGTGACGCTCGTCACGGTTTGCCGAACCCAGGAAGCAGAGGACCTCCGACTCGGCCGGGATCGTCCCGCCGCTGACCGTCACCTCCTCGCTGGTCCGTCGCGGCACCATGTGCGTCGGTGCCGTGTACCGGATCGACTCGGCGATCGCCCGCGCAACGAGGCTGCGGTCGGCGCGGACGGCCGCGAGCTGCTCCGGGTGCGACACGAGGTTGCGGAAGCAGGTGGCCAGTGTCTTCTCCGTGGTCTCGCCGCCGGCGAAGATCATCAGCATGCCGAAGCGGCAGATCTCGTCGTCGCCGAGGCCAACGCCTTCGACCTCGACGCCGGCCAGCATCGACAGGAGGTCGTCCCCTGGGCCCTCGCGCCGCTCGCGGATGAGCGGACGTAGATAGGCATCGAGCTCGTCGCGCGCCTGGAAGCCGGCCCGAGTCACATCGGGGTCTCCGGTCAAGTTCAGGCCGAAGCGCAGAAGCGAGGTGTACCAGACGCGGAAGCGGCCATTCTCGGCCGGTGGCAATCCGAGGAGGCCCGCAAGGATGCCCACCGGGAAATCGGCCACGAACTCCCCGATCAACTCGACTTCGCCCCGCCCGCGGAACCCATCGATGAGGGTACGCGCGGTCTGTTCGATCAAGCCGAGGAACTTCTTGCGGATGTTGCCCGCTTGAAGCGCAGGGCCGATCAGACCTCGCTGCGCCGCGTGCTCTGCGCCGTCCATCTGCACGATCGTCCGGCCGAGCAGCGGCTCGATCTGTCGCTCATAACTGCGCGTGGTGAAGACCGGGTTCCTGAGCGCGAATTCGACATCCTGGTAGCGGGACAGAACGTAGGCCGCAGCGCCCTCGTGGAAGTACAGGGGGTGTTCGTCGCGCATCACCCGGTACTGCGGATACGGATCGCGAGCGAATTCGGGCGAGAAGATGTCCGGCCCGCTCATCGTGACAGCTCCGTTTCCAGCGGTGTGTAGCTCGTGCCCCGCGCGAACGTGTCGAGGTGCCCAGCCTTAGCCTCCAGTTGTCGCTTGACGTTCAGGCTCTCGGCGCCGAAGTCCTCGATCTGCAGCTTGCCGTGTCGTGGCGGAGCCGAGTTGTTCCAGAACGTGATCCGGTGGTGGATGACGCCCCGGGCCGCCGGATCTCCGAAGGCATGGGAGCACGGTATGAGCAAGACGGGGCAGCGTTGTACGACGTCGTGCTTCGGATAGTAGAAGTTCTGCTCGACGAGCCTGTACTCGGCCAACCTGTGTGTCCTGAACGTCACCTCCACGCCCTGTTCGTACTCGTCGCGGAACGTCCCTCCGTCGCTCAGGATCTCGCCGTCGGGCCGCAGCAGGTGTGACCAGTTCACCATCGTGCGCGCGTCGCCGATGTATTCCTCCGCCAGGTCGATCGGCGCGTCGATGTAGATCGTGTCGGCGGCGAGGCGGAAGCGGCCCTGTGCCGCCTCGGTCAGCCCCGCGCGGCGCTCGAGCGCCGCCTTCAGGGCCCGGCACTCGGAGTTGTGCACGGCCTGGATGCCCTCCATGATCATCGGTGTGCGCTTCACCGGATCGATCACGCTGACCCAGTGGAGGTACACGCCCTGTTCGTCGGAATCGGGATCGACATAGGCGGGCGGGAACAGCAGCACCGGATAGGCCTTGAAGTACTCCCTGTACTTGTAGCCGCACTGCCATTCGATGGCGAAAAACGGCGAGTCGTCCAGCCGGCGCACGTGGTAGTACAGGCGGCGCTGGTATCCCGAGGCCGTGCCGATCCATGTGTCCTCGTCGATCTGCTCGACCATGCGGCTGCCGAGCGTCCACTCGTCGAGGTTCTTGAGGTCGCCAAGGTACTTGTGGGTCGCCTCGGGCGGCGCCGCGATGTAGGCGGACGTCGCAAACGTGTTCTTCTCCATCGGTCTCCCCTTCCTCTAGCTCGGTTCTTTGAAGCCCATGGCCAAGAGCCACGACGCCAACGCAACGTTGGCCAGACCCAACGGCATCCCGAAGAGAGTCGGGAATGGCATGCGGTAGTCCAGGAACACCGGGAGCGTGATTCCCACGAACTGAAGAACGGCCGTCACGAGACCGGCGACGGCCAGGACGCGCGGAACCAGCGCGTAGCGGTACAGCAACGCATAGAGCACGAAGAGCCAAGCCACGACGGTGAAGATGTGCGAGTAGTGCTCCCATCTCCATGCCGCGCGGACCACGCTCCCTAACGATTGGAAGAGTGCGGCCTCCGCGGGGCCTGCCTCTGCGTACGCCTCGCTCAATGACAGCATGGACAACCAGTGACCGTTCTCGACGATCTGCAGCGACAAGTTGACCGCGGCAAGGGTCAAGAGCCAGAGCCCCAGAGCGTGGCCGAACCGCCGAGCGATCGGCCACAGGGCGACAGCGATGCCGACGGGAATCGCGCCGCCTAGGAACAAGACGAGCACGTTGAGTCGGACCCTGTAAGGCATCCCCGCCGCCGTCTCGAGAAACCCTGGGGGCGTCGTGAGCGGCCGCAGTAAGACGTAGGGCACGATCAGCCCGGTCGCTAGGTGTAGGAGCACGAGGACACCGATGATCCGACCGACGTTTCTTGCAGATGTCATCTCCACCTCACGCAGTCCTTGGGAATGAAACGGTCATCTGTGCCTGCAGGCCGCGGTTTCGGCCTTGCGAGGGAGCCTGCTGCCTCGGATCGATACGGACGTCGAGGACGAACGGGCCGAATGACGCCATGGCGCTTCGGAGAGCGGGCTTAAGCTCTGCTTCGCGCTCCACGCGCAGGCCCGCCGCACCCTGCGCGCGCGCCAGCATCGTGAAGTCGACCTCGGGGAATCGCGCGTCCGCCGTGAGGCCGAGCGTGATCATCCCCTGCTCGCACATGTTGTAGCGCGCATCGTTGAGCACGATCCAGACTGTGGGCAGGTCGAACTTCACCGCCGTGTTGACCTCGCTGTTCATCAACATCGCGCCGTCGCCGATGATGGCGACGGCTTTCCCGCCACGCCCCATCGCCGCTCCCAGGACTCCGGCACCGGCGTGGCCCATGGAGCCAACATTGGTGCTGACGCGGTAGCGGCCGGCCTCGTTGAAGCGCAGGTGGTGGTTCGCCCAGATGAAAGAGTTGCCGCTCTCGGCGAGCACGATCGCGTCGTGGCGATCGATCACGATCTCCTGGATCGCCGCCATGAGAGCCTCGGGCCGGACGGGACCACCGACGTCGGGACCGATATCAGCGCGCTCGGGCCGTGGAAACGCGATCGTTGCGGGCGCACGCTCAGGCAGCTGCTCGAGCAGGGCGGAGAGAAACGCGCCGACGTCGGAGCAGAGGGCGAGTGTCCCTGCTGCCGGATACGCGACTCCGGGAACCTCCGGATCGACGTCGACGTGGATGAAGCCTGCCGTGGGCACCAAGGCCGGGTTCCAGAACGAGGTCCCCTCACCGAGCCGCGTTCCGAGCACGAGCACGCGGCGCGGACGTCGTTCCGTCATGTAGGTGATCGCCGAGGCGTGGCCGCCGAGCCCCGTGACGCCAACGAACTGCGGGTGATCCTCGGGGAAGACCCCTTTGGCGCGAGGGGAGCACATGACGGCGGCGCCCGTGCGCTCCGCGAGGCGGAGCACGAGGGATGACGCCTTGCGCGCGCCGAAGCCGGCCCAGATGGCGAATGGTCCGTCGGAGAGGAGCTGAGCGCAGCGCGCGATCGTCTCGTAGGTCGGACTCCCCACTCCGTGGCTCATGGACAAATTGGGAAGCGGCCCGCTCCATGCGCACGCGAGCAGGTCCGTCGGGATAGCGACATGCGCGACGAAGCCGCCCGGCCGCGAGAGCCCGTGCGCGAGCCGGCGCGCCACCGCGGGCAGCTCGGCGGCGCTTTCGAGCAGCGTCGCGAAACGGAACAACGCACCCGCATTGTAGAGATCCGCCGGCATCGACTGGACGGAGGTCTCCTGAATTGCGAAGCGTCCGTGCTGCGCCGCTGTCGTCGCCGCCGACAACAGGATGACCTTCGCCCCCTCCCCGCGCGCGGCCAACACGCCGGTGAGCGCGTTGGTCAGGCCGGGGCCTGTCGTGGTGAAGACGACGACCGGTCGGTCGGAGGCGAAGTGCGCCTCGACCGCAGCGAACGCCGCGCCGCTCTCGTGGCGGAAGTGGCGCACGGCGAGCGCGCTGTCGGACAGTGCGTGCCACAGCGCAGCCATGGCACCGCCGGAGACGCCGAAAGCGTGGCGCACGCCGAGCCCCACGAGAATCTGGACGACGGCGTCTGCGAGCGTCGCAGTACCGGCAGCCTCGAGCACGTTCACGTCGCGATGGAGCATGTCAGCCCTCTCTCTTGCACGACGTGCAGGCAGCCTGTGATGCGGGCGGCGGCGGCTTCGATGCGCGCCAGGCGCTGCGTCAGGGAGGCGCGGAAGTACCCCGGAGCGCCGAACGCGGCGCCCGGCACACAGAGCACGCCGCGTTCCGCGAGCAGCCGGCAGAACGTCCGGTCGTCGGCTATCGGTGAGCGCGGGAATACGAAGAAACCGCCGTCGGGCAGGGCGGCGTCCAAGCCGCCGGCGCGCAAGATCACGACGAAGAGCTCGCACCGGCGGCGGTACTCGGTCGTGTCCAGCGGATGGGCCAGGGTGTAGGGAAGCAAGCGCTGCATGAGCGCGGGAGCGCTGGCGAAGCCCAGAGCACGGGCCGTCATGCGCAGGAGAGGCATCGTCTCGGGCCTCGACAACGCCGGCCCCCAAGCGAAGAACCCGATTCGCTCGCCCGCGAGACTCGCGTCCTTCGAACACGATCGCACGAGCCAGACGGCATCCCAGACGGCGAGCGCCGAGGAACCGCATTTCCGCTCATACGCCAGCCCGGCGCAAGCCTCGTCGGCGATGATGTGGACGAGCTTGCCCGTTCGGGCACGATGCGCCGTGAGCGCCGACGCCAGCCGCGCCACTGTCGAGTCGGGGTGCGTCACGCCCGTCGGGTTGTTCGGGTTGTTCAGGATCACGGCGCGGGTTCGCTCCGTCAGCGCCGCTTCGAAGGCCGCGAGATCGAGTTGGAACAAGGCGCCCGGGCGCACGACGACCGGCGCCCCTCCGGCGCGTTCGACGAAGCCGATGTACTCGGGGAAGTAGGGCGCGAAGACGACGACCTCGTCGCCGGCATCGAGGAGAGCGCCGAGCACGATCTGCAGGGCGCCGGCGGCGCCGCACGTCAGGTAAACCGAGTCGGCTCCGACTTTGATGCCCGAGCTGCGCGAAATGTGGAGGGCTACGCGCTCCCGCACGTCTTCGAAGCCGGCGTTGTCCGTGTAGCGATGCTGACCGGGCGTCTCCTCGGCGACGAGCGAGCGCAGGGCCTCGCGCACCGCTGGAGACGGCTCGAGGTCCGGGTTGCCGAGCGACAGGTCGATGAGGTCGAGCTCCGGACGCGCCCGTGTCGCCTCACGGCCCCACGCGTACGTGTGTCGGATTGAAGGGCTCGCCGCCTCCATCGCGCACGCCCGACGGGAGAAGATCTCGCTGTTCATGCTCGGGAGTGTGGCCACGCGGCCGGGCTCTGGCGAGCGGATTGCGACGAACGACGGACCTACGCGGTTGAGGCGCGGTGTGGGCCGACGAACGGTGCCGCCCAGCGAGCTCCCCTCACATCTGGCGGAAGAGGTGGAGGTAGCTGCGGCTGACCGGCAGCACCTCCTTGCGGCCTTTCAAGTGAATGTCCGCGGTTTCATTCTCGCCGCGTGTGACGTGGCTGACGGCCCGAAGGTTGACCACGACCGATCGATGCACCTGAGCGAACGCTTCGGGATCGAGCTGGGCGACAAGGTCCTTCAGCGCGATGCGGACGAGCGCTTCTCCGGGCCGCCCGGCGTCGCCGCGCCAGGCGATCAACGTGTACTTCGCGTCGGAGCGCAGGTAGTCGATCTCTTCGACCGGGATCAGGCGCAGGCTTTGTCCGACCTGAGCGCGAATCCAACGCAGCGGCGCCGGAGCTGCGCCGCTCTGAAGCTGCGCGAGCTGTGCCGCGAGCTGTTGCAGCAGTGCGTCGGTGTTCGGCGCCGGCTGCGCGGCTTGCAGGCGATCCTTGAGGCGCGCGACGGTCTCGGTCAGCCGCGCTTGCTCCACCGGCTTCACCAGGTAATCCAACACCCCCTGCGCGAAGGCCTTTACGGCGTACTGGTCGTAGGCGGTGACGAACACCAAATGCGCGCGGCTGCCGATGTGGTGCGCGGCTTCGACGCCGGACAGGCCCGGCATGCGCACGTCGAGGAAGCAGACGTCGGGCCGCCGGGCCTCGAATAGTTTGATGGCCTCGCGACCGTTGCGCGCCTGTGCGACCACTTCCATCTCCGGCCACGCCAGGGCCAGCTTGCGCGCCAAGTCTTCGCGCAGCAGCGGCTCGTCGTCGGCGATCAATGCCGTCGGGCGCGTGGCCATCAATTCGCCGCTCCGCGCGCGGGGAATTCGAGCTCGGCGCTCACGCCCGTAGGATGCTGTGCGCAGAGGCGCAGCTCCACGTCGCCGCCGAAGGTCAGCTCCAGGCGCTCACGCAGAGCCGTGAGGCCGGTTCCGAGGCCATCGGCAGACTGCCGCAGGCCGGCGCCGGTGTCGCTGACGCGCACCGTGCAGCGGTCGGCGCGCCGATGCACGTCGATATCGATGCGGCCGCCCTGCTCGCTGGGGTCGATGCCGTGGCGCACCGCGTTCTCTACCAGCGTCAACAGCGTCATCGGCGGGCAGTGCAGCGCCAGCGCCGCTTCATCCACGTGCAGCGCGAACTGCAGGCGATCGGGCATGCGCATGTGCATCAGCTCGAGATAGGCCTGGACGAGTTGCAGCTCCTGCCCGAGCGTGGTCGCCGGCTCGTCCAGGCGCGGCACGGCTGCGCGCAAGTAGGCCACCAGGCTTCGCAGCACGTTAGCCGCCTGCGGCGATCCCGCATCGACCAGGGCCTGCACGTTGGCGAGCGTGTTGAACAGGAAGTGCGGCGCGACCTGCGCCTGAAGCAGGCGCAGACGCGCGTCCCCCGCCTGGCGCGCGAGCTCGCTGCGCTCGAGTTCAAACGCCAGCGCTTGATGGCGCGCCAACGCATCCTTCTGTCGCACGAGCGCCGCCAGCGCCACCCAAGGTGCGATCAGCAGCCCGAGGCCGATCAGGGTGTGGTCGCCCTTCGTGTTCACGCCGAAGGTGATCAGCGTCATGATCATGCCGATCGGCACGGCAAGGGCCACACCCACGACCTGCAGCACCCACCGGGCGATCCACGAGGGCAGCTGCTTCGGCCATCGCTCGAACAACCCGAACGCCAGCATCGCGACGAGCGCGACGAGCACCGTGCGGATGACGAGCGCACCCGACTGAAAGCTGCCGCCGAGCATCAGGCCGAAGAGCGTCGAAAGGACGAGCGTGAACCGGACGCGCCCCCAGCTCAGCATCGTGGAGGCATCCCTTCAGGCCAATAGATCGCGGACGATCCGGTTCACCACCGTGCCATCGGCCTCGCCCTTCAGTTTCGGCATCACGATCTTCATGACCGCGCCCATGTCCTTCGCCGAGGTCGCACCCGCTTCGGCGATCGCGGCGGCGACGACCCGCCGGACGTCGTCCTCGGACATCGCGGCGGGCAAGTACTGCTGAATGATCGCGAGCTCGGCCTCTTCCTTGGCCGCGAGGTCTTCCTTTCCACCCTTCCGGTAGGCCTCGATGGAATCGCGGCGCTGCTTGGCGTAGGTGGCGATCACGGCAAGGCATTCCTGATCTTCGAGGACGTAGTCCAGCCCCTTGCGACCCCGCTGATCGACCTCGGCTTCCATGATCTTCGACTTGAGCATCCGGACGACACCGAGCCGAGACGTGTCCTTCGCTTTCATCGCCGCCGTGAGATCGGCGACGATGCGTTCCCTGATCGCCATAGACCCTCATTCGCCGGATTGAGTTCGTCGATGGACGATACCACTCGAGGAGCCTTGGACACGGAACCGCACAAACGGTGGACCCGCTCGCAAAGAATTCGAACCGCCGGTGAATCGCCGTTCGAGGCGGCCCTGGTCGAGGCCCATCCGGCGCCGCTCTACCAGAGAATCGGGA
>CAZVOI010001035.1:0-1847 GCA_964628275.1 uncultured Acidobacteriota bacterium
AGCCATTGTTCGCTCCCACGGCTACGCGGCGTATCTCCTGACCGACAAGGGACCAGTTCGTAAGGAACGAATCGCTGGCGACCCGGCGTTCCTCAACTACTTCTTCACCACCCTGGATGATGCCACCGTAAACCGACTCGCCACCGAGGCGGTTCAGCTCGCCGCTCGTTCTTCCTGAGCGGCCTGCGCGACACTCCTTTCCTGTTCCTTGTACTGGAGCTGGTAGAGCTTGAAGTAAAGCCCGCGCTCCGCGAGGAGCGCCTGATGGGTGCCACGCTCGCGGATCTTGCCTTTGTGCATGACCAGGATTTCGTCGACGTTCTGGATCGTGGACAAGCGGTGTGCGATCACGACCGCGGTGCGGCCCTTGAGTAGGGTCTTGAGCGCGTCCTGGATCAGCATCTCGGTTTCGGTGTCGATCGACGACGTGGCTTCGTCGAGGATCAAGATGCGCGGGTCGTGGGCCAATGCGCGAGCGAACGACAGGAGCTGCTTCTGGCCGACCGAGAGGGTGGCGCCGCGTTCCTTGACCTCGGCCGCGTATCCGTTCGGCAGGCCTTCGATGAACGGGTGCAAGTGGACGTCGTGCGCTGCCTTCTCGACACGGGCGTCGTCGATCGTCGATCCGAGGCGGATATTCGACGCGATCGTGCCGCTGAAAAGGTGGACGTCCTGGAGGACGAGGGCCATCTGGGCGCGGAGCGTGCGGGGGTCGAGCTCGCGGATGTCGACGCCGTCGAGCGTGATGCGGCCCTGCTGGACGTCGTAGAAGCGCATCAGCAGGCTGATGATCGTGGTCTTGCCCGCGCCGGTCGCGCCGACGAGCGCGATGCTCTTTCCGGGTTCGACGGCGAAGCTGACGTCGCGCAGGATCCAGTTCTCGCCCTCGTAAGCGAACGACACGTTCTCGAAAGCGACGCGCCCTCGCCCTGGAATGGCGGTAGGCGTTGCCGGAGCGGCGATCTCGGGCTTCGTGTCGAGCAACTGGAAGATCCGTTCCGATGACGCCATCGCCGCCTGCATGATGTTGAACTTCTCGGAGAGGTCCGAGATCGGGCGCCAGAAGCGCTCGGAGTACTGGACGAACGCCACCAGAGCGCCCATCGAGAGGGTGCCGACCAGCACGCTGGCTCCGCCATAGACCAAGATCAGGGCCGTGGCGACGGCGGCCAGCAGATCGATCATCGGGTAGAACACCGCGTAGTAGAAGATCGCGTCCACGTTGGCGTCGGCGTGCTTGCGGTTGATCTCGGAGAAGAGCGTGAGGTTGCGCGGCTCGCGGCCGAAGAGCTGCACGACCGACATCCCGCTCAGGTTCTCCTGAAGGAAGGCGTTGATCTTCGCCACCCACTTGCGCACCTCGCGGAACGACTGGCGCGCGCCCTTCCGGAACCAGTTGGTGACGAGGAAGAAGAAGGGCAGCACCGCGAACGTCACCAGGGCGAGCCGCCAGTTCATGCTCAACATCACGCCCATGATTCCGAGCAGCGTGAAAAGGTCGCCGAAGACCGTCACGACGCCCGAGGTGAAGAGCTCGTTGATCGCGTCCACGTCGGTCGTGACTCGGGTCATCAGGCGGCCGACCGGGTTCTTGTCGAAATAGCCGACGTGCAGCTCCTGCAGGCGCCCGAAAATCTCGCACCGCATGTCGAGCATGATCTTCTGGCCGGTGAGCTGAAGGATGAACACCTGAGCGAACCGAACGGCGAACGCGGCAAGCAGCACCAGACCGTAGAGCCCCGCGATGCTCCAGAGCCCGCTGGCATCGCCCCGGGCGATGTGCTCGTCGATCGCGATCTTGGTCAGGTACGGCCCGACGAGGTCGAGACCGGCCATCAGCACGATCA
>CAZVOI010001036.1:0-35301 GCA_964628275.1 uncultured Acidobacteriota bacterium
GCCTTGTCGAGGTCGGACCCGAACTGCGAGAACGCCGCCAGCTCGCGAAACTGCGCGAGGTCGAGGCGCAGCCGGCCGGCCACGCCTTTCATCGCCTTCGTCTGTGCCGAGCCGCCGACGCGAGAGACCGAGTTGCCGACGTTGATCGCGGGGCGGATCCCGGAGTTGAAGAGGTCGCTTTCCAGGAAGATCTGACCGTCGGTGATCGAGATGACGTTGGTCGGGATGTAGGCGGAGATGTCGCCGGCCTGGGTCTCGATGATCGGAATCGACGTCAGGCTGCCGCCGCCGTTCTTCTGGGAGAGCTTCGAGGCGCGTTCGAGCAAACGGCTGTGCAGGTAGAAGACGTCGCCCGGATAGGCTTCGCGGCCGGGAGGGCGTCGTAGCAACAGCGAGATCTCACGATAGGCGGCGGCGTGCTTGCTGAGATCGTCGTAGATGCACAGCGCGTGCTGGCCCTTGTCGCGGAAGTACTCGCCGATCGCGGTGCCGGAATAGGGCGCCAGGTAGAGAAACGGGGCGGGCTCGGAAGCCGTGGCCGAAACCACGACCGTGTGCTCCATCGCGCCGAACTCTTCGAGGGTGCGTACGACCTGCGCCACGGTCGAGCGCTTCTGCCCGATCGCGACGTAGATGCAAATTACGCCTTTGCCCTTCTGATTGATGATGGTGTCGAGCCCAATCGCGGTCTTGCCTGTCTGCCGGTCGCCGATCACCAGCTCGCGCTGGCCGCGTCCGATGTTGACCATCGCATCGATCGCCTTGATCCCGGTTTCGAGGGGTTCGCGCACGGGCTGACGGGCCACGACTCCGGGCGCGATCTTCTCGATGGCCCCGAAGTCCTTGGTTGCGATCGGGCCTTTTCCGTCGATCGGCTGGCCCAACGCGTTCACGACCCGGCCGACCATCGCGTCGCCCACGGGAATCGACATGATCCGCTTGGTGCGCTTAACTTGGTCGCCTTCCTTGATCAGGGCGCTCTCGCCCATCAGAACCGCACCCACCGAGTCTTCCTCGAGGTTCAAGGCGAGGCCCATGACTCCATGCGGCAGTTCCAGGAGCTCGCCGGCCATGCAGCGCTCGAGACCGTGGATGCGTGCGATGCCGTCGCCCACCGACAGCACCGTGCCGACCTCGGACACGTCGACGCCGGCGGTGAACCCGCCGAGTTGTTCCTTCAGGACCTTGGTGATCTCTTCGGCGCGAATCTCCATGCTTGGTCTCCGGTTTCCGGCGATCTAGGCGCCCGCCCCCGTCAGGAGGCGCTGTTTGAGTGTCGCGAGCTGGGTGCGCACGCTGCCGTCGTAGGTGCGGCCGCCGAGCGTGACGATCAGTCCGCCGAGCAGGCTCGCATCCAGCCGCGTCGCGAGTGCTATCTGATGCCCGCTCGCATGCTGCAGCGCCGCGCGCAGCGCTGCCGTCTGAGCGTCGTCGAGCGGCGTTGCCGTCACCGCTTCCGCGGCGAGAATGCCGAGGCGATCGTTGTCCACCTGGGCGTACGCATCCGCGATCAACGGCAAGAGCGGCGCGCGATCCTTCTCCGCCAGCAACTCGGTGAGGCGCAGGAACAGCGCGCCCGCACGGCCGCTGAAAAGCGCGGCGATCAATTTCTTTCGTCTGTCGGCCCCGATTCCGGGAAGACTCAGGGCCGTGCGGAGTTCCGCGTTCTGCCGATAGATCTTGGCCGCGCTCTCGAGATCGGCGCGCAACACGGCGGGGTCGCCCTGCGCGACGGCGACTTCGAGCAGGGCGCGCGCATAGCGGCGGGCGGCGGCCTGCGGCGAGGTCTTCATCTTCGCTCTTCCGCCGGTCCTCTTTCTAGGAGAGCGCTCTTGACCATGGGGCCTTTCTTGGAGTCACGCCAGGGCGGCGACGTGCGGCCAAACACCAGCGGAATAACGAAAAAGCCCGGAAGGTTAGCACGGGCTCGAAGAGCCGGTCAAAGACCGGACCCGGGCGTCTAGAGGATACGAATCGCCGCTTCTCCGGCCGAAACCGCGCGCCCGACGCGGGCGGCGTGCGGGAGCTCTGCGAGCACGCTGGCGAGCGCCAGCTCGGGCACGAGAAAGAACAGTCCGCCTGAGGTCTGGGGGTCGAAGAGCAGCGCCGTCGCGGCGGCGTCCAGGCTGCGGTCGTAAGCGATCTGTCCTTCGAACTGGCGACGATTTGCCACGAGACCTCGTGGCTGAAAGCGCTCCGCCAGCTCTCGCGCGTGCGGCAGCAGCGGCAGCGATGACGCTTCGATCTCCAGGCTGATGCGACTCTGGCGCGCGATGCCGAGCGCATGCCCGACGAGACCAAATCCGGTGATGTCGGTCGCGGCGTGGGCGCCGAAGCGCAGCGCAACCGCCGCCGGGATGCGATTCAGGGTCGCCATGCTCTGCGTCGCGGCCACGACGGCTTGCTCGGGCGCTTGGCCCGCCTTGAGCGCCGTCGCGATCACTCCGGTGCCGAGCGGTTTCGTGAGCACCAGCGCATCGCCGGCACGCCCGCCCGCGTTGGTCAGCAGCTTCTTGGGATCGACGAGCCCGGTGATCGCATAGCCGAACTTGATCTCGGGATCGCGCACGCTGTGCCCTCCGAGCAAGACGCAGCCCGCCTCACGGAGCTTCTCTTGGCCGCCGCGGACGATCGCCTGGGACCATTCGATCGGGAAGTCCTTTTCCGGAAAGGCCGCGATCGATAGCGCCGTCAGTGGCCGCCCGCCCATGGCGTAGATGTCCGAAAGCGCATTCGCCGCGGCGATCCGGCCAAACGCTTCGGGATCGTCCACGACCGGGGTGAAGAAATCCACGGTCTGGACCAGGCAAACGTCGTCGTTCACGCGAAACACCCCGGCGTCGTCCCCGGTCGAGTGATCGACCAGAACCCTGGGGTCGGAATTGGGGGTTAGGGCGCCCAGGACCTGGGCGAGCTCGGACGGGCCGAGTTTGCTGGCTCACCCGGCGCAGGCGACGCGTTCCGTGAGGCGACGGATCCGCTCGCGATCGTCTGTCATTTCCCCGCTCGTCGAAAATTGACTACCGGCCGTCGGCGACGGAACGAGCCGGCGGCGCTAGCGCGATCACGGCGCGCTTGGCGGCGGCGCTCATGTCGCAACTGCCTTCGAAGAAGGCGCCTTCCTCGATCACGAGCTTGGGCGAAACCAGCGTGCCCTGTACCTTGGAGCCCGCGAGCAGCTCGATGCGCTGGCGGCCGTGGATCTTGCCGCTGACGCTGCCGCGGATCGACACCACACCGCAGTCGATCTCGGCCTCGACCTGGCCCGACTCGCCGACGATCAGCGTGTTGTCCGAGACGACCTTGCCCTTCAGGTGCCCATCGATTCGGAAGGTATCGCGAAACCGCAACTCACCCACGAACTCGGTGCCGACATCCATGAAGCCGTTCAGGTCTTCGACGGCCGCGCCACGCAGCTTCATGGTCTTCAACGATAGCACGGCCTCCATGGCCCTCTAGCGGCGAGCCTTGGCGCCTTTGACGATCAGCTCGAAGAGTCGTTGCAGCTCCGCCTCGCTCGCGAACTCGATCCGCATCGCTCCGGCCCGGCCGCGCCTCTGGATTCGGACGCGCATGCCCAGCACCGACTTGAGCCGTTCCTCGGCGGCCCGGGTGTTGGGGTCGCTTCCCTTCGCGGTCGCGCGTGGCTGGCGCAGCATCGCCACCCGCCGTTCTACCTCGCGCACCGACAGGCCGCGGCGCGAGGTCTCGCGCGCGAGCGCGAGCTGCTCCTCGACCCTGTCGAGCGCCAGCAGCGCCCGTGCGTGGCCGGCGTCGAGTTTCCCGTCGGCCAAGAGCTCGCGCGCCTCGCGCGGCAACTTGAGCAAGCGCAGCGTGTTGGCCACGGTCGACCGCTCGCGGCCGATGCGCTTGGCGATCTCCTCCTGGGTCAGTCGAAACTCGTCCTGGAGCCGGTGCAAGGCCTGTGCTTCTTCGAGCGGGGTCAGCTCTTCGCGTTGGAGATTCTCGACCAGCGCCAGCTCCAGCAGCCGATCGTCGGGCACCTCGCGCACGGTCACCGGCACCGTGCCCATGCCCAACGCCTGGGCGGCTCGGAAGCGCCGCTCACCAGCGACGATCTCGAAACGCGGGCCTCGGCGTCGGACCAGGATCGGTTGAACGATGCCGCTCTCGCGGATCGAGGCGATCAGCTCCTCGAGCTTGTCCGGCCGGATGCGAGTGCGCGGCTGAAGCGGATTGGGGTCGAGCTGGTCGACCGGGACCTCGGCTGCGAACTGGGAGACGGCGAGCGGCTCAGGCTCGGGTAGGAGCGCGGAGAGCCCCTTCCCGAGCGCCTTTCTTTTCATGGGCCATCACTTCCTTGGCGAGCTCGAGATAGGCCTCGGCGCCTTTCGAGCGAATGTCGTAGAGCAGGATTGGCTGGCCGTGGCTCGGGGCTTCGCCGAGCCGGACGCTGCGCGGGACCACCGTCTTGAACACTTTGTCGCCGAAATGGCTGCGGATCTCGGCGGCCACCTGTTGATTCAGGTTGGTGCGGTCGTCGAGCATGGTCAGCAGCACCCCTTCGAGCGCGAGCTTGGGGTTCAGGGCCCTCTGGATCCGGCGCATCGTGGCCTGGAGCTCGGCGATGCCCTCGAGCGCGAAGTATTCGGCCTGCAGCGGGATCAACACGCTGTCGGCGGCGCTCAGCGCATTCACAGTCAGCAGGCCCAGGCTCGGGGGGCAGTCCAGCAGCACGTAGTCGTAGGCGGGCAGCAGCGGCTGGAGCGCCTCGCGGAGCCGGAACTCCCGCGCCAGGAGTGGCACCAGTTCCAGCTCGGCTCCGGTCAGGTTGCGGTCGGACGGGGCGAGCGTGAGCTGCTCGAGATCGGTCGCGATCAAGAGCTCGTGGAGCGGCTGCTGATCGATCAGCGCCTCGTACAGGCTTGGCCGTGATTCCCTGCTGCGACGCCCGAGACCGGAGGTGAGATTCCCCTGGGGATCGACGTCTATCGCCAGGACGCGGCGCTCGGCTGCGGCCAGGCTCGCCGCGAGGTTGATCGCGGTCGTCGTTTTTCCGACGCCCCCCTTCTGGTTGGCAACGGCAATCACACGCGCCAAAGAGAGGCTCCCTCCGAGGCCGCCGAGGATAGCACGTGGCCCGCGTGATCATGTTTCACGTGAAACAACGCCGCCGGTAGACGAAGACACCCGGGGCCGGCTCGGGAAGCGTCGTTCCCGGCGGGCGCTTCGAGAGCAACGCCTGGCCGCCGGCGGCGATCAGCGGCTCGAGTTCGGCGAGCGGCAGGCGCAGGCCTCGCAGCAGCACGTTGGGCATGGCGGCGCCGCGATACTGGTCGTGCCGCTGGCGCAGGACTTGGGCATCCGGCCGGCCTACAAGGCGCGCGGCTTCACGCAAGAACGCCCAGCGCCGGGCGCGAGGCTCGAGCAAGACGACTGGTCGCGCGGGTTCGAGCAGGGCAAGAATCAGTCCGGGCGAACCGTTGCCCGAGCCGACGTCGAGCAGGCCGCCAGCTAGCAGGTGCGGTCGCAGATCGAGGGCGGGGCCGACCAGGACGGCGACCCGCTCTTGGGGCGAGCGGGCGCCCGTCAGGTTCACGCGCTCACCCCAGTCCGCCACGAGCCCTAGATACCGCTCGAGGGCTTCGATCTCGGCGGCTGCGAGCGAGAGCCGTTCGAGCTCGCGCCGGTGGTCGGGCATGGCGCGGAAACGTGCCGGTTACTGAACCTCGGGGGTAGCGGGGGGGTCGTCGCCGACAAGAACGACAGCCACGCGGCGGGCCGCCCCCTCGCCGACGCCCTGGCTTCGCACGCCCGGCTCCGCCTCGACGGCCAGATGCACGATCCGTCGGTCGTAGGCGTTCAGCGGCTCGGTCTCACGCGCAACGCCGTCGCCGCGGACCGAGGCAGCCAGGCCTCGCGCGAGTTGGCCGAGGAAGGCGTCCCGATCCGCGCGGTAGCGCACGCTGATCAGTTGAATTCGTCGGCGTGTGTCGTCGCGCCCACAGGCTCGCTGCAGCAGATGCTCCAGGGCGCGAAGCGGCTCGCCGCCTTGTGACAGCAGCAGGGCCTCGGCCGGGCCGCTGACTCGGAAGACGAGGGCCTCGGGCGTTTCCTGGACCTCGCTCTCTAGCGGCTCGCCAGCCGCGCGCGCGAACGCTTGGAGGACTCGTTGCGCCCGAGTGCGGGCGTCGGCTGGGGCGGAACTGGCCTGCTCCGGCGCTGTGCGAGCGACGACCGGCACCGGCGCGGACGCGCCCGTCGCGTCCATCAGCACCGCAATCCGAGCGGCCTGGGCCGAGACGCCCGGTGCCGCCTGGCGCCCCTGCTCGAGAACCACGTAGCGGAGCTGCGGCGGGTCGATCCCAAGCGCCTGCGCGGCTGCGCGGAGCGCCGCGCTGACGTCGTCGCCCTCGAAAACGCGATCCTTCATGCGTGGTCCTTCTCCCGGGGCTCGCGGCGCTCTTCCCGCTTCATCAGCCGCAGCGTCACGCCCTGCTGCGCGATCGAGCAGACGTTGGACGCCAGCCAATACAGGTTGAGCCCCGAAGGAGCCCAGAAAAACATACCCATGAGCACGAGCGGCATCAACATCATCATCCGCTGCTGCGCCGGGTCCATGGCGCTCGGCGTCATTTTCTGCATCACGACCATCGAGGCGCCCATCAATAGCGGGGTCAAGAATAGCGGGTCTTTCTGGGACAGGTCCGGGATCCACAGAAAGCTGGCGCCTCGGAGGTCGACCGAGACCTCGAGCACACGATAAAACGCGAACAAGAACGGCATCGTCAACAACACGGGCAGGCAGCCGACCGCCATCTGTGTGCCCATGCTCATCCCGTGGCGCGCATACAGCGCCTGAATCTCGTTCTGCATCTGCTGGCGTCGCGGGTCTTGGATCGAAAGCTTGCGATAACGATCCTGGATCACGCGCATCTCGGGTGACAGCTTCGCCATCTTGATGCCGTTCTTGATGCTGTAGTGCCGCAACGGGGCGAGCGCCGCGTTGATCACAATCGTCAGGGCGACGATCGACCATCCGTAGTTGCCGACGAAGCGATGAACGAAGCGCAGCAGGTCGAGCAGCGGTACCACCAGCGGCCCGATCCACTCTCCGACCGGAACCACGTGTTCCAGCCCATGCCCGGCGGCCTTGAGCGTGTGATAGTCCTTCGGTCCTACGTAGAGCAGCGCTGGAGCGCCGGGGCCCGTCGGAACCGATGCGATCGGCTCCGTGCGCGTCGTGCCGCCTTCCGGCCCCGGCAGGGCCACACCTCGAATCTCCGCCGTGGCGGCTGACGGAGACGGCACCCAGAGCGCCGCGAAGTAGTGGCTCTCGACGCCGGCGAACGCGACCTCGCCAAACGGCTGCGGCTGGGTGAGCGCTGTCCCGGGATGCCGTGTGACGCTGCCGTGGCTGCTCACGACCGCTTGCGGCCCCTGGTAGCCACGAATCTCTCGTTCGGCAGCCGTCGGGTTGCCAATCCCGGGGCCCCATAGGATGCGCGCCGGCACCAGTACACCGCGGCGCCGCACGGCCGCTTCGATTGCGACGAGATAGCCGTCGGCCGCGAACCGCAGTGCCTTGGAGGCCTCGATCTCCCCATCGCCGTACTCGAAACGCAGCTGGCTCGGCCGGCCGGCAGAGAGCCGGAGGCTGGTCTCGGTCGGCAAGAAGATGGCCTCACGGAGCCGCGCGTCGAGAGCGGGGTCTCCCGTCTCGAGATCCAGCGGCCGAACCGCTCCCGGTGCGGTTTCGACCATGTCCTCCGGCCGGCCGCGCGCATCCCGGAACTCGCTGAGCTGCCAGGAGAGCATGCGCGCGCCCTTGTTGGTGAGCGCGATCGTCATGTGGCGGCCCTCGACCTCGACGCGGCGCTCTTGGTCGTCGCTGACTCTCGGGAGAGTCGGGGCCGCCGGCGGCGCGGCCACTCGGGCCGGTAGCGTGGTTGCGCGAGCGGCCGCCGTTGTCGGCGGCCCCTGTGGCCGGGGCGGCGGCGGGGCGGGGGGAAAGAGAAGCTGGTAAGCGGTCAGCACCAAGAGCGAGAGGGCGACCGCGAGCAGTAGGCGTCTTTCTTCCATGGCGTTGTCTCTTGGGGCGCTCTTTGGGGAATCTCAGGGAACCGGATCGAACCCGCCGGCTCGGCCCGGGTGGCAGCGGCCGAGTCGCTTCACGGCGAGCCGTCCGCCGAGCGCGGCACCGTAGCGCAGGATCGCCTCTTCGGCGAACACGCTACAGCTGGGTTGGAATCGACAGTGCCCGCCCAGGATCGGCGCCAGCGCCAACCTATACGCGGCGATCGCGAGCAGCGCCAGCCGGGCGGCGGGGCCGAGCGAGCCTGCGAAGCGCGAGACTGAGCTGTTCTGAATAGGTGCGCTTGACGTCATTGGCTACGGCCCGCGACAGCGCTGGCTTCGCTAGGAGCACGATATCGACCGATGCGCTCGGGGGTTGCCTGCGGAATACCTCTCGCAGAAGGCGCTTGGCTCGGTTTCGAGCGACCGCGCCACCGACCCGCCGACTCACGATCAATCCGAGGCGCGCTGGCCCAGAAACTGGCCGCTGTGCCGCGAGCACCGTGAAGAGAGAGCCGTCGGCTCGCTGGCTCTGCTGGAAAGCGCGCTTGAAATCCGCGCTGCTTCGGAGTCGAGCACCTCGACTCAGCGTCGCGCCCGACACCTGCCCCATCAGTCTTCAGTCTGCGCCGACCCGCTTGCGGCCCTTTTGGCGACGGCGCTTCAGAACCAGCCGGCCTCCCTTGGTCCGCATCCGGACCAGAAAGCCGTGGGTCCGCTTGCGTTTTCTCCGATTCGGTTGGAACGTCCGCTTCATGGTAGAGGGTGCCTCTCGCTCTGCCGCGCAATGGGCGGGAAAGCCGTGAGTCTATGAAGGTTCGGCGCGACGGTCAACCCTCCCGTCGGGGCACCCATCGGCGCCTTGTGCGACCCAGCCCGGTGTGTTAGCTTCGCAGCGTCTTCTGGGAGAAATACCTCCCACGTTGAATTCCCTTCCTTTCGATGTTTTCCACACGTGTTGAAATCTCTGTGCAAAAGATCTTGAGCCTCGCTGGGGTCGCCTGGTTTTCCGGCAATATTTGGTCGTAAACCTCTATAAATCAGTGCATTACGGGTCCAGTCCCCTCCTGGGATACGCGCCGTGACCTTGCTGTGGGACGACGTTCTTCGCTTGGTGGAATCGAAGGTGAGTGCTCACGGCTTCGCCACCTGGTTCCGACCCACGACGGCGCTCCGCGAAGAGGGGAGGGACCTGGTCGTCCAGGTGCCCAGCGCGCAGTTTCGGGAATGGATCACCAAGAACTATCAGGGCGTCCTGTCCGAGGCGCTCGCCGAGCTCGGCCGCGCCGACGTGCGGCTGATTTTCGAAGAATCGCAGGCGCTCGCCGAGGCTCGGCCTCTGGCGCCCGAGCGTGATCTCGCGTCGGTGCTCAACGGCAAGTACACCTTCGAGAGCTTCGTCGTGGGCTCCTCGAACCAGTTTGCCCACGCGGCGGCCCGTGCCGTGGCGGAGATCCCATCGAAGTCCTACAACCCGCTGTTTCTCTACGGTGGTGTCGGCCTCGGCAAGACCCATCTGATGCACGCGATCGGGCACTACATCCAGGCGCGCAATCGACAACTAAACCTCGTGTACATCTCGACGGATCGGTTCATCAACGAGATGATCAACGCGATACGGTTCGATCGTCTGCCGGCGTTTCGACAGAAGTACCGCGCGGTCGATATACTGCTGGTCGACGACATTCAGTTCATCGCAGGCAAAGACCGCACGCAGGAAGAGTTCTTTCACATCTTCAATGCCCTGCATGACGGCCAGCGTCAGATCGTCATCTCGAGCGACTGCCCGCCTCGGCAGATTCCGACGATCGAGGAACGCCTGCACTCGCGCTTCGAGTGGGGCCTGATCGCTGACATCCAGCCACCGGACATCGAAACCAAGGTCGCTATCCTCCGCAAGAAGGCCGAGGCAGAACGCGTGGACATTCCGGAAAACGTCGCTCTGTTCATCGCGAGCAAGGTGCGCACGAACATCCGTGAACTCGAGGGCAGCTTGATTCGATTGATCGCCTACGCGAGCCTCACCGGCCGCGACATCGATCTCACACTCGCTCACGAGACGCTCAGAGATCTGCTACACACCGAGGAAAAGCCGATCAGTATCGAGATGATCCAGAAATTCGTCGCCGATCGCTACAATGTGAAGCTCTCCGACTTGAAGGCTAAGAACAACTCCAAGGCGGTCGCCGGGCCTCGCCAGATCGCCATGTATCTGACGAAGTCGCTGACCCCGGCGTCGCTTCCTGAGATCGGCAAGAATTTCGGCGGCAAACACCATTCCACGGTCATCCACTCGATCCGAAAGATCGAGAATCAGAAGAAGGCCGATCCCGAGTTCGACAGGTTGATCAACAGCTTTATCCAGGCATTTCGATGAGGTTAGGCCTTTTCGCACATGATCCTGTGCGCGTTTCGCCGCGGCGCTCGGCGGATCGCCGAACGAGACAGATTCGTCAACAGACCCGTCTCGTCAGAATCAGCGCCGCACAAAAGGACGCACAGACTAGAGTGATGACTGGTCACCAAGGAAAGGGGTTTTCCACGTTTCCACAGCGCCTCCTTCACTTGAATAGATCCTTGCTCTGCTTGTGAGTTGAACGAGAGGAAGCACAATCCATGGAAATAACCGTTCGAAGGGCGGACCTGGTTCGGGAGCTCCAGTTGGTGCAGGGCATCGTCGAACGCAAGAGCTCGATACCGGTCTTGGCGAACGTTCTAGCGGAAGCCAAGGGGGTGGAGCTACGGCTGTCGGCGACCGACCTCGACGTGTCACTGCGCTGTGGCTGCGCAGCTGACGTGAAGAAGGAAGGCGCGATCACGCTATCCGCCAGGAAGCTCTATGAGATCGCCCGAATGCTCCCAGACAGCGACGTCCGTCTGAGGCAGTTGCCCGATTCCTGGGTATCGATCGAGTGCGAGAGATCGCAGTTCAAGATGGCGGGGCTACCGAGAGAAGACTACCCGGCGCTCCCCGAGGCCAAGGGCAAGAAACAGGTGGAGATCCCAGCGGCCCCGCTCCGAGAGCTGATCGCGCGCACCGCGTTCGCAATCACCGCGGAGGACGCTCGCTACTATCTTGCGGGAGCACTCCTGATCCTGGAGCAGGAGCAGCTCGCGATGGTGGCGACGGACGGACACCGGCTGGCCCACGCACAGAGCCGCGCGAGCCTCAAGGTCAATGAACCGCTTCGGGTCCTCGTGCCACGGAAAGCGATTCTCGAGCTAGCGAAGCTGCTCGAGGCCGAAGAGGCCGTTCAGTTCCAGGAGGTAGACAATCACCTGTTGTTCACCGTTGGCGGCCGAACGCTCGCATCCAAGACGATCGAAGGCCAGTTTCCTGCCTTCGAGAAGGTGATCAGCGCCGCGGCGGACAAGGAGATGACGCTGGATCGCGAACGCTTCGCGATGGCGCTCCGCCGAGTCAGCCTGTTGTCTTCGGAGCGGAGCCGCGCCGTGAAGCTGGCGCTGGAAGATGACCGCCTGGAGCTGAGCGCGACGTCGCCCGAGCTCGGTGAGGCGCGCGAATCGATACCCGCGGAGTACAAGGGTGATCCAGTCGAGGTGGGTTTTAACGCGCAATACCTCTTGGATTTTCTAGGAGCCGTCGGTTCGGAAGCGGTTCGGCTCGAGGTCAAGGACTCCGAGAGTCAGGGCCTGTTGAGAGCCAAGGGCGAGGCCGCGATCGACTACCGCTACGTCGTGATGCCGATGCGCCTCTGAAGCCCTCGAGCCAGGGATGTGGGTGTCCGACTTACGCATCAGAGACGTGCGCAACATCGAGAGTGCCGAGATTGCGCTCGGCCCGGGACTCAACCTGTTCGTGGGTGACAACGCGCAAGGCAAGACCACGATTCTCGAGGCGGTCGGCTTGATCGCCCGAGGTCGGTCGTTCCGTTCCGCAGACGCACGCGCCATGATCCGGCACGGAGCGCCGAGCCTGAGCGCAACCGCGCGCGCGAGAGAGGGGCCCCACGACGCCGCGCTGGGCATTGAGTTGACCGATCAGAAGAGGAGCTTCCGAGTCAACGGACGAGAGGTTGCGCCAGGCGACTATCGCGGGCGGATCGAAGTGGCCGTCTACAGCGGCGAGCGCCTGCGTGTCTTGACCGGAGGCATGCGCGAGCGCCGGCAGTTCCTCGATCGCGGCGCGGCGGCTCTCTGGCCGACCGCGGCGAGGACGCAGCGCGAGTTCCAGCGCGTGCTCAGCCAGCGCAACGCTGCGCTCGAACGCCGAGCCCCGGAACAGGAGACCTGGGACGAGCAGTTCGCCAGCCTCGCGGGGTTGTTGCGCGAACGCCGAGCCCGCTATGCGTCTCGCCTGGAACACGAGATGCTCGGAGGCTTTCGTCCAGGCGGCGAACGCTATGCAATTCGCATCCAGCCCGAGCCGCTAGCGGACGCCGAGGCAGAGCAGCTTCGCTTGAGAGAAGCGCTAAAGAAGGCGCGGGCCGCCGAGCACTCGGCGGCGCGGTCGCTCGTCGGCCCGCATCGGGACGCGGTTGGCATGACAGTGGACGGTCAGGACCTGGCCGACGTCTCGGCGGGTCAGGCGCGAAGCCTGCTGTTGGCGCTCACGCTCGCCGCTCTCGACGTGTATCGCGCCGAGCGCGGCGCCCCAGCCGTCGCGCTACTGGACGACCTGGACTCCGAGCTGGACGATCATCGTGGCGCGCACGTCTGCCGAGAGTTCGCAAAGCGCGGCCAGGCGCTCGTCACTACGGCGCACCCGGCCTGGGCTCGAGCCCTGGCCCAACCCGTTGAGGTTTTCGAGGTCGCCGCCGGGCGGATTCGGTCCGCATAGGACCCGCCCGCGGTGAAAATATAACGATCTGATGAGCGACGACACGAAGCCGGTCGAGACCGAAGCGCAGAGTTACGGCGCGGGCGACATTCGCATCCTAGAAGGGCTCGAGGCGGTCCGCGTACGGCCATCGATGTACATCGGCTCGACTGGCGCCTCGGGCTTGCACCATCTCGTCTACGAAGTCGTCGACAACTCGGTCGACGAGGCCCTCGCGGGGCACTGCAGCGAGGTCAATGTCACGATCCATATTGACAACTCCGTGACCGTCGTGGACAACGGCCGCGGCATCCCGGTGGGGCCACACCCCAGCGTTCCAGGAATGGACGCGGCTGAGGTCGTGCTCACCAAGCTTCACGCGGGCGGCAAGTTCGACAAGAAATCCTACAGGGTGTCGGGCGGCCTGCACGGCGTCGGGATCTCCGTCGTGAACGCGCTCTCGGAAACGCTCGAGGTCGAGATCTGGCGCGACAAGAAGGTGTATCGCCAGTCCTACCAGCGCGGCGCGCCTCAAACGCCCCTCGAAAACACCGGCGTCACCGAAAGGCGCGGCACCAAGATCACCTTCAAGCCAGACACGCAGATCTTCGAGACCACGGTCTACAGCCCGGACACGCTGTCGCAGCGGCTGCGGGAGCTGTCGTTCCTGAACCGCGGCATCCTGATCACGCTGGACGACGAGCGCGACAACAAGAAGAGCCGCTTCCAGTACGAGGGCGGCATCGCCAGCTTCGTGGAGCACCTGAACCGCAACAAGGCTGTGCTCAACGAGCCGCCGATCATGATCGAAGGCACCCGCGACGATGTCGAAGCGCAGGTCGCGATGCAGTGGAACGACGGCTACGCCGAGAACATCTACTCCTTCGCCAACAACATCAATACCCACGACGGCGGCACGCACCTGGTGGGTTTCAAGAGCGCACTCACGCGATCGCTGAACAACTACGCGAATGCCTCGGGTCTCGCCAAGGACACCCAGGAACAACTACAGGGCGAGGACACCCGCGAGGGCTTGACCGCCGTGATCAGCGTGAAGGTTCCGAACCCGCAGTTCGAGGGACAGACGAAGGGCAAGCTGGGAAACTCCGAGGTCAAGGGGATCGTCGAGAGCCTCGTCAACGAAAAGCTGCAGAGCTTTCTGGAGGAGAACCCTTCACTCGCGAAGCGAGTCGTGCTGAAGATCCTCGACGCCGCTCGCGCACGCGAGGCGGCGCGCAAAGCGCGCGACCTGACACGCAGGAAGGGCGCCTTGGATGGCGCGGGGCTGCCAGGGAAGCTCGCGGAATGTCAGGAGCGCAACCCCGAGCTGTGCGAGCTGTATCTCGTCGAAGGCGACTCGGCCGGCGGATCCGCGAAGCAAGGCCGCGACAGGAAGTTCCAGGCCATCTTGCCGCTGCGCGGCAAGATCCTGAACGTCGAGAAGGCGCGTCTCGACAAGACGCTGGCCTCGGAGGAGATTCGCAACATCATCACAGCCCTGGGCACCGGCGTAGGGGCCGATGATTTCGACGTCGCCAAGCTTCGTTACCACCGGATCATCATCATGTGCGATGCCGACGTCGACGGAAGCCATATCCGCACGCTGCTGCTCACGTTCTTCTATCGCCAGATGAAAGAGCTGATCGAGCGTGGGCATCTGTACATTGCCCAGCCGCCGCTCTACAAGGCCAAGGTCGGCAAGACCGAGCGCTACCTGAAGGATGATCACGAGCTGAACGCTTTCCTGATGCAGCGCGCGGTCGAAAAGCGCAAGGTACGCCTGCCGAACGGGAACGAAATCGAAGGGCTGCGCCTGGTGCGCTTGCTCGACCGGATGGTCGGCTACTCGAAGCTGCTCGCGATGGTCGAGAAGAAAGGCACGCCGCGCGATCTCGTGGAGCTGCTGCTGCGCGGACGCGTCAAGGAATCGGAGGCGTTCACGGACCTGACGCGCTTGCAGGAACTGATCCGGCCGTTGCGCGGGAGCGGCAGGGACATCGTCCTCGAAAAGGACGAAGAGCACGGTCTCTTGGAGATCGTGCTGCAGACCGGCGTCAACGGCGCTCAGCGAGAGGCCCGAATCGGCGACGCCTTCGTCTCGGCTCCCGAATACAAGGCGCTGTATGCAGCCTTCGAGGAGCTGCGCGAGATCGACGAGCCGCCGCTCGTCGTCGTCGACGGTGGCGAGACCGAGGTCGCGAACCGCGAAGCGCTCTTGACGCTGTTCCTGGCCGAGGGCCAGCGTGGCGTTGGCATTCAGCGCTACAAGGGGCTCGGCGAGATGAACGCTGAGCAGCTCTGGGAGTCCACGATGGATCCCACGACGCGGCGCCTGTTGCTGGTACGGCTCGAGGACGACGAGGTCGCCGAGAATATATTCACCACCCTGATGGGCGATGCCGTGGAGCCGCGGCGCTTGTTCATCGAGGAGAACGCGTTGAACGTCCGCAACCTGGACATCTGACGCAGCCACGGGAATGAGCGAGATCGAGCCCCCGACAGACCCCAGGGTCGGTCAGAAGATACCGACCAACATCGCAGACGAGATGCGCCAGTCCTACATGGACTACGCGATGTCCGTCATCATCGGGCGCGCCCTCCCCGACATCCGCGACGGCCTGAAGCCCGCCAACCGGCGCGTGCTCTACGGAATGCAGCAGATGGGGTTACAGCCCGGGAGGCCGTACCGGAAGAGCGCCAAGGTGGCCGGCGAAGTGATGGGCAATTATCACCCGCACGGCGAGGGCGCCATCTACGACACGCTGGTACGCATGGCCCAGAGCTGGAACATGCGCGCCCCGCTCGTCGACGGCCAGGGCAACTTTGGTTCCGTGGATGGCGACCCGCCAGCCGCGATGCGCTACACCGAGGCCCGCCTCACGCGCCTCGGCTCCTCGATGATGGCCGACATCGAGAAAGAAACCGTCGACTTCCTGCCCACTTACGACAACAGCTCGGTCGAGCCGACGGTGCTGCCGACGGTGCTGCCGAACCTGCTCGTGAACGGCGCCGAGGGCATCGCCGTCGGGATGGCCACGAAGATCCCCCCCCACAACCTGGGCGAGGTCGCCGACGGCCTGACTTTCCTGCTCGAGAGCCCGGACCTGACGCCCGACGAGAAGCTCGAGGGCCTGATGCACCGCATCCCCGGCCCGGACTTTCCGACCGGCGGTTTCATCTGCGGCCGAGACGGAATTCGCCAGGCGTTTCGCACCGGCCGCGGCAGCTTGGTGATGCGGGCGCGCGCCGAGATCGAGACGAACAAGAAGGGCGACCGCGAGTCGATCGTCGTCACCGAGATCCCGTTTCAGGTCAACAAAGCGCGCCTGATCGAGAAGATCGCCGACCTCGTCCGCGAGAAACGCATCGAGGGCATCGCTGACGTGCGCGACGAGAGCGACCGTGAGGGCATGCGGATCGTCGTGGACATCAAGAAGGGCGAGTCGGCTCAGGTCATCCTGAACAACCTCTACAAGCACACGCCGCTTCAGGACAGCTTCGGAATCATCTTCCTGGCGATCGTCGACCAGCGCCCGCGCGTCCTGAATTTGCTCGACGCCTGCGAGCTGTTCCTGGACTTCCGACGCGAGGTGGTGACGCGCCGAACCACTTTCGAGCTTCGGAAGGCCGAGGAGCAGGCCCACGTCTTGGAAGGCCTGGCGATTGCGCTCGACCACCTGGACGAGGTGATCGCCTTGATCCGGGGCGCTAAATCACGCGACGAGGCGAACGCCGGCCTGATCACGCGCTTCGGGATGAGCCCGATCCAGGCCAAGGCCGTGATGGAGATGCAGCTCCAGCGACTCACTAGCCTCGAACGCCAGAAGATCGTCGAGGATCTCAAAGAGTTGCAGATCTTGATCGGCGACCTCAGGGACATCCTGTCCAAGCGCGGCCGCATCGATCGGGTCGTGGGCGACGAGATCCGCAAGCTGCGCGAAGAACATGCCGACCCCCGCCGAACCGAGATCCAGGATGCCGTCGACGCGCTGACCCTCGAAGACATGATCGTGGACGAAGACGTCGCGATTTCGATCACTCACGGGGGCTACATCAAGCGAACCTCGATCGCGACCTACCGCTCCCAAAAACGCGGTGGCCGTGGCCGGGTTGGCATGAAGACCAAGGACGAGGATTTCGTACAGAACCTGTTCATCGCGCGGACGCACTCCTACATCCTCATCTTCACCGACCGTGGCCGCGTCTACTGGCTGAAGGTGCACGCGATTCCCGAGGTCGGCCCGCAAGGCAAGGGCAAGGCGATCGTGAATCTGGTCAAGCTTGGGCCGGCCGAGAAGATCGCCGCGTTCTGCGCCGCCAAGGCGTTCGACGCAGGCGGCTACGTGCTCCTGGCCACGCGCGCAGGCATCATCAAGAAGACGGAGCTCTCGGCATTCAGCAACCCGCGCCAGGGTGGGATCATCGCGCTGGGCGTCGAGGAGCAGGACGCGTTAATCGACGCAGTGCTGACGTCTGGGGGAGATCAGATCCTGCTCGCAACCCGTGACGGCATGGCGATCCGCTTCAGCGAGGAAGACGCACGACCGATGGGGCGCACCGCCTTCGGCGTGAAGGGCATCGAGCTGGATGAGGCCGACGCCGTGGTGGCGTTGAACGTCGTGTCGGACGCCGGCAGCGTCCTGACGACCTGCGAGAACGGTTATGGCAAGCGCACCGACATCGAGGAATATCGCGTCCAGAATCGCGGCGGCAAGGGCCTGATCAACGTCAAGACCTCGGGTCGCAATGGCAAGGTGGTGGGGGTCAACTTCCTGGTCGCCGATGAAGGCGTGATGCTCATCACCGAAAAGGGTATGATCATCCGACTCAACACGGCAGACATCTCCACGATCGGCAGGAACACCCAAGGCGTCCGCCTGATCCAACTCGAAGAAGGAGATCATCTGGTGTCGGTGGCGCGGTTGGCGGAGAAGGAAGAAAGCGAAGAGTTGGGCAGTCCGGATCCGAGCTAACGGAGGAAGGCATGACGATGAAGCTTCTGACCCGATGCGGCGTGCTGGGAATCGCGACCTTGGCCGCGGCGTGCGGATACCCAGAGCAGCGCGTTGTCGACCAATATTTCAACGCCGTCAATGCGCAAGACAATCAGACGCTCAGTAGCTTCTCGATCGTCAAGTTCGACAAGAAGCTCGACAAGTGGTCGATCGTACAGGTCTCCGCGGATCAGAAAACGCCCGCGTCGTTGCCCGAGCTGGCAAAGAAGGCCAAGGACGTCGACAAGGAGATCGCCGCGAACAAGAAGGCGGCGAGCGAGTACTTTCTGAAGAACCCGCAGGTCGTTCAGATTCAGGAAGCGCAGCGCAAGGACGCGAAGATCCCCGCCAACCTGCAAGGCATGGCCGCCGAGTGGGAGAAATTCAACGCCAAGGATCGCGAGCTCAAGAAGGCGCTCGCCGAAGCCAAGGAAGCCGTCGATCGCGAGAAACGCAACGTCCAGCTCTCGGTCGGCGAAGTGGCGGACCTCGAGAACATGACCGGCGAGATGATCAGCAAGAGCGTCGATCTCATGCTCTCCGTCAAGACCGAGGGCGACAAGCCCTATGTGATGGGGCTGCGCAAGTACGAAATGCAGCAGGGCGAGAAGGCCGGCCGAACCACGAGTCGCTGGATGATCCATTCGCTGGATCCCAAGAGCTGAGTTCCTAGCCGAGAGGCTGGAGCCCCGCGTAGCGCGCGACGAGTCGCTTGGCACCGATCCCGGCGAACGACACGGTCAACTTCAGGTCGTCGCCGCTCCCTTCCGCGCGCAGCACCGTCCCGATCCCGAAGAGCGAATGCCGGACGCGGGCGCCTGGCCGGAGAAGCTCCGCGCCCTGCGCGTCGGCGACGTAATCGGGGTCGGCGACGTAGCTTCTTTCGGCGCTCTTCCTTGTGGGCTGCGACGACGCCATGCCCGTCCGCGAAAAGGCACTGCCGCCCGACGTGACTACGCGCTGCATCGGGATCTCGTCCAGAAACCGACTCGGCTGGTTGAGCCGGCGCTGTCCGAAGACCTGGCGACTCTGGGCCCACGTCAGGGCGAGTCGCCCGCGAGCCCGCGTCATGCCGACATAGCAGAGTCGACGCTCCTCCTCGATCCCGTCCTCGCTGGTCAGACTGCGGCTGTGCGGCGCCAGCCCCTCCTCGAGTCCCACCAGAAACACCTCGTCGAACTCCAGGCCCTTGGCCGAATGAAGCGTCATCATGACGATCGCCGCGTCGCCCTCGACCTGGTCGACGTCCGATAGAAGCGAGACACGATCCAGGAAACCGGCCAGTGTCGGCTCGGCTTCGCGCGACTCGTATTCGGCGGCCGCGGCGATCAGCTCGGCGAGGTTCTCCAAGCGGTCTTGACTCTCCTGACGGTCCTCCTGGGCGAGCAGCGCGCTGTAACCGGTCAGCGCCAGCGTGCGCTCGATTTGGTCCCTCACGGAAAGCGTGGGAGCCTCGCTGCGCAGCGATTCCAAGAGGTCGCGGAAGCGCGAAAGCGGCGACGTGGCTCGCGCCGGCAGCAGCGCCTCATCGACAGCCGTCGAAAGAGCCGTAAGTAGAGACACCGAGCGCTCGCTCGCGATCCGCTCGAGCTCGCCCACGGTCCGCTCCCCGATACCACGCGGCGGAACATTCAAGATCCGCTTCAGCGCGAGAGGCTCGTTCGGGTTCTGGACGAGCCGCAGGTAGGCGAGCACGTCTTTCACTTCCTTGCGTTCGTAGAAGCCCACCCCGCCCACGACCAGATACGGCATGCGGCGTTGCAGCAACGCCTCCTCGAAGAGCCGGCTCTGCGCGTTCATCCGATACAGGATCGCGGCGTGACTTTCCCGGTCGCGCTCCGCCAACCGCTCGACCACCCAAGCGGCTTCCTCGAACTCGTCGCTGGCTCGATGCAGGCGGACCGGGGCGCCGCCAGGGTTCACAGCCCGCAACGTCTTGCCTTTGCGCTTGACGTTGTGCGCGACCAGGCCCGACGCGGCATCGAGAATCGCCTGAGAACTGCGGTAGTTCTCTTCGAGCCGCAACACGCGTGCGCCCGGGAAATCCGTCTCGAAATCGAGAATGTTGCGGATGTCGGCTCCGCGCCAGGAGTAGATCGATTGGTCTTCGTCGCCCACCACGGTCAGATTGCCGTCCTGGCCGGCGAGTTGACGCATCAACTCGTACTGGACACCATTCGTATCCTGGTACTCGTCCACAAGGACATACTGGAAGCGTTGGCGATACGCGTCTCGGACGGGAGCGTTCCGCTCGAACAGCTCGAGCGTGCGCAATAGCAGGTCGTCGAAATCGAGGGCGCCGGCGGCTGTCAGGATCGCCTGATAGCGCTCCCCGATCCGCCCGTAGAGTGCACGCGCGAACGACTCCTCGCCCTCGGCATCCTCGGACGCCATCGCGCGCAACGAACGCGCATTCTTGATGGCCGAAATCCGAGATAGCGCCCGCCGCGGCGGGTGGAGCTTCTCCGACAGATCGAGTGCACGTAGCGCCTCGCGCACGGCTTGCAACTGGTCCGCTTCGTCGTAGATGACGAAGCCTGGCGCGAGAGCCGCAGCGGTGGACTCACGGCGCAGGATCCGTACGCACAGGCTGTGGAAGGTGGAGATCCAGGACGGGATCGGCTGTCCACTGAGCAGCGTGGCGACGCGCTGCTTCATCTCGCCGGCCGCCTTGTTCGTGAAGGTCACGGCGAGCACGGCATCGGTCGGAACCCGGCGCTCACGCACCAGATACGCGATGCGGGTGGTGATAACGCGAGTCTTGCCGCTGCCGGCCCCCGCCAGGATCAGAACCGGCCCCTCGGCGGCCAACACTGCCTCGCGCTGCTGTGAATTGAGCGGCTCCAGTAGGTCCGAGCCGGAGGGTGTGGTGGCCAGGGACGACACCTATTCGACTGTCACCGACTTGGCGAGGTTGCGTGGCTGGTCCACATCGCGTCCGGCCCGAACGCCGATGTGATATGCGAGCAGCTGGAGCGGGATGACGGCCACGAGCGGCGAGAGCTGCTCGTCGCACACGGGGGTTTCGATCACGCGATCCCCGGGATCCAAGATTGCCGGAAGGGTGGTGTCGCCGGCCGACGCGATCGCGATCACGCGCCCGCCGCGAGCCTTGACCTCTTGAATGTTCGAAAGCATCTTCTCGTAGACGCGCCCCTGGACCGCGACGGCGACGACAGGTAGCCGCTCGTCGATCAGGGCGATCGGTCCGTGCTTCATCTCCCCCGCGGGATAGCCTTCGGCATGGACGTATGAGACCTCCTTGAGCTTGAGGGCGCCCTCGAGCGCGATCGGATAGTTGATGCCGCGGCCCAGGTACAAGAAGGCGCGAGCTTGCATCAGCGAGCGGGAAAGCTCTTCGATCGTGGCCTCTCCCTGTAGCGCCTGCTCCATCAGGTGCGGGATACGTGCCAAACCTTCCAGCCGGCGCCGCGACTCATCCACCGACAGCGCCCCGCGCAGCCGGCCGAGGTGTAAGGCAAGCAGCGTGAGCGCGACAAGTTGGGCCGTGAACGCCTTGGTCGAAGCCACGCCAATCTCAGGTCCGGCGTGGGTCAAGAGCGCGCCCTCCGCTTCGCGGGTGAGTGCCGAGCCCTGCACGTTGCAGACGGCGATCGGCAGCGCGCCGCGACGCTTGGCTTCACGGAACGCCGCCAGTGTGTCCGCCGTCTCGCCGCTCTGGCTGATCGCGACGGCCAGTGAGCGCTTGTCCGCGAGCGGCGTCCGATATCGATACTCGCTGCCGTAGTCCACCTCGGCCGGGATCCGCGCCACCTCCTCGATCAGAAACTTTCCGACCTGCGCCGCATGCCAGCTCGTCCCGCAAGCGAGCAGTGTGACGCGCTCGGCCTCGCGTAGCTTCGCGGCTGCGGGACCGAGCTCCTCCAGGTGAACCGTTCCGTCGTCGAGCCCGACGCGGCCCAGCAACGTGTCGCGCACGGCTCGCGGCTGCTCATGGATTTCCTTGAGCATGAAATGCCGATAACCGCCCTTCTCGGCCTGCACCGGGTCCCACGAGATGTGCTGCGACTTCCGCTCGAGAGCGCGGCCCGATACATCAGTGAGCGCCACGCCGGAGGGCGTGACCACGGCCACGTCGCCGTCCTCGAGGAACAGGAAGTCGCGCGTGTACGGGAGAAGCGCCGGGATGTCCGAGGCCACGAAGTGCTCGCCCTCCGCGAGCCCCAGCACGAGCGGGGGTCCCTGGCGTGCCGCGACGAGCAGATCGGGCTCGTGGCAATGCAGCAGTACCAGCGCGTACATCCCGCGGATCTCCGCGAGCGCTCGTCGCACGGCCTCGACGAGCGAGCCGCGATAGTGCGAGGCCACGAGATGCGCGACGACCTCGGTATCGGTCTGGGTGGTGAAGCGTGAGCCTTGAGCCTGGAGCCGCGCCTTCAGCGCGAGATAATTCTCGATGATCCCGTTGTGAACGACGACCAGCCGCCCGTCACCGTCCTGATGGGGATGAGCGTTCTCCTCGGTGGGCCGGCCGTGGGTCGCCCAGCGGGTGTGGCCGACACCCCAACGTCCGACCAGAGGATCGGCGCGCAGCGCGTCTTCCAGGTTCTTCAGCTTTCCCGCCGAACGGCGACGCTGCAATTGCCCGTCGCGAACCACGGCGATCCCGGCCGAGTCGTAGCCGCGATACTCCAGCCGGCGCAGGCCTTCGATGATGACCTCCACCGGCGAACGCGGCCCGACATAGCCTACGATTCCGCACATCGCGTTTAGCGGATCACCGGACCGCTCACGCCTCTTGCCGCGCGGCGGGCCTTGGCCCAGCCGGGCTTCGTCACCTGCCGCGCGCGCCCCAGGGCCAACGCATCCGCCGGGACATCATGCGTGATCGCGCTGCCGGCAGCCACGTATGCTCCGGCGCCGACGCGGACCGGCGCCACGAGGATCGTGTCGCTGCCGATGAACGCGCCGGCCTCGATGTGGGTCGGGTGTTTCTTCTCGCCGTCGTAGTTGCAGGTGATCGTGCCGGCGCCGACGTTCACGTCGGGTCCGATGTCGGCATCGCCGAGGTAGGACAGGTGAGAGGCCTTGGATCCCTCGCCGAGCGAGGTCTTCTTCAGCTCCACGAAGTTACCGACCTTGGCCTTGCGTCCGATGCGCGACTCGGGGCGAATGTGCGCGAAGGGGCCCACTTGAGCGTCCGCCCCAACGCTGCAGTCGCGAAGCAAGCAATGATCGAGGATCTGCGCGCCCTCGCCCACCTCGCAGTCGACCAGCCGAACGAACGGTCCCACGCTGGCCCGGGAACGAACGATCGAACGGCCCTCGACGTGTGTGTGTGGCCGGAGCACGGCGTCGACCTCCACGATTGCCGAAGGCTCGACCCAGGTGGAGGCCGGATCCTCGATAGTCACGCCCGCCGCCATCAGTCGCGCCACGATCGCGCCCCGTTCGCGGTTCGCGAGGTCCTGTAGCTCGGAGAGCGTGTTGACGCCGAGCACCTCGTCGGGGTCATCGACCGCTAGGGCCTCGACGGTTCGTCCGGCAGCGACCAGCCTGGCGATCACGTCGGTTAGGTAGTACTCACCCTGTGCGTTCTCAGGCACCAGCCTTTCCAGAGCCGCGAGCAGCGGAGGGACCTCGAACAGGTAGACGCCAGCATTCATCTCGCGGATCTTGCGCACTTCGGGAGACGCGTCCCTGGCCTCGACGATCTCAGTCACGCGCCCGTCGCCGCCGCGCCGCACGCGCCCGTAGTCGCCGGCATCGTCCAGTACGGCGGAGAGAAGAGTTGCGGCCGCGCCCGTTGCCACGTGGCGTTCCCGAAGCCGCTCCAGCGTTCCCGCGCCAAGCAGCGGTAGGTCACCGTTTACGACCAGCACCGGACGGTCGGGGTGTCGGGCTAACAGTGTCCGCGCCATCAGGACGGCATGTCCCGTGCCGCGTGGCGGATCCTGACGCACGAACTCGCCGCGACCGCTGAACGCAGCCTCGACCGCGTCGCCCTCGTGCCCCACGACGATCAGTCTCGGTTCGGCGCCGAACCTCTCGACGGCGCAGAGAACGCGGTCGAGCAGCGGTCTGCCCAGAAACGAGTGTAGCGCCTTGGCCCGGGCACTCTTCATGCGAGTGCCCCGGCCAGCCGCCAGCAGCAAGGCCTGAAAGGCGCGCGGCAAGGAGTGCGTCCTCAGCCTTCCGCCTCCAGGACCTCGCCGAATTCTTCGTTGTCGCGTATCGAATCGAAGTCGGCGTCGGCCTGAGCTTGGGCCCGGCTCTCCGGGCTCACCTGGATCGCGGCGCGCAACGATTTCAAGGCGGCTGCCACGTCACCGCGCTGCGCTTCGCTCGCGGCGATGCAATAGAGAACATGCTCGTTCTTGGGCTGCTGCTCGGCGGCTTGCGCGTAGAACTTCAGGGCTTCGGCGTATTCGCCGCGATTGTGAAGGATCACGCCGTGGTTCAGAAGCTCGTCGACGGTCTTGGGGCGGTACGCCGGCCGCTTTTCGAGCGACCGTTCGCACATCGCCAGGAACAGCCGCGCGCGCTCGGCGATGTCGCGCTCCTCGGCATGCGATTCCAGGAAGGTCTCGAGCAGCTCCTTCGCCTTCTGGTAGTCATGCTTGCCGAGCGCCTTCATCGCCTTCTCGTAGAGATCCACGGCCTGGGCCGATCGCCTTTCCGAAGCGACCGCCGCCTTTTTCGCGTTCATCGAATGAAACCTCCCAAGGGGGAACCTTGCTCGAAGAAGCAAGAACCTCGAAGATTAGCACGACCATTCTCCCAGGGCTTCAGCGACCCAGGGGCGATAGGAGGCTGTGTTGGACGATACCCTGGGCAATTGGCGGCGCGAGTTCCCGATCCTCGAGCGAACCACCTACCTCGTGAGCCACTCGCTCGGAGCGATGCCGCGGTCCGCCAAGACCCGTCTCGCCCAGTTCGCGGACGAATGGGCCGACCGGGGAGTGCGCGCCTGGGCCGAGGGTTGGTGGGACAAACCCGTGACGACCGGGGATCAGATCGGTCGGCTGATCGGTGCGCCGCGTGGCTCGGTGGTGATGCACCAGAACGTCTCGGTATGCGAATCGGTCGTTCTTTCGTGCTTCGACTTCTCGGGCCGGCGCAACAAGATCGTCTATGAGGCGCTCAATTTCCCTTCGGTGATGTACGTGTACGAGGCACAGCGCGCCCTCGGCGCCCGGATCCACGCCGTACCGAGCGACGACGGGATCTCGATCTCCCTGGAGCGCCTGTGCGAAGCGATCGACGAAGAGACGCTGTTGGTGCCGATTTCCCACGTCCTCTTCAAGAGCGGCTTCATACAGGACGTGGCCACGATCGTGCGCCGCGCCCATGCCGTTGGCGCGCACGTGATTGCGGACCTTTATCAGTCCGCCGGAAGCGTCCCGATCGACGTGACGGCTTGGGACGTCGACTTCGCAACGGGTGGCTCGGTCAAATGGCTCTGTGGAGGACCGGGGGCGGGCTACTTGTATGTGGCGCCCCGGCTTCAGGCGCAGTTGTCCCCGCGCATGACAGGTTGGAGAGCACACGCCCGCCCGTTCGCTTTCGAGCCGGGACCCATCGACTACGCAGAGGGTGCCGCGCGGTTCCTGCACGGGACGCCCGCGGTCGCGCCCCTGTATGCCGCGGAAGCCGGTTACGACATCGTCGAGGCGGTCGGGGTTAGGGCAATACGCGAGAAGTCCATGCGCCAGACCGAGCTCTTGATCCAGCGCGCCCTGGAGCTGGGGTTCACGGTCAGAAGTCCACGTCGCGCCGCCGACCGCAGCGGCATGGTGATCGTGGATGTTCCCAACTCCGCCGCCGTGGCTCGGGAGCTGATCCGACGGGAGATCCTCATCGACCATCGACCCGGGGCCGGCATTCGCCTCTCGCCGCACTTCTACACGACGGACGCAGAGATCTTGAACGCCCTTGACGTGATCCGAGTCATTCTGGACGCTCCGCCCGCTGCGGGAGGGGCCGGAGCCATGGGGTTCTAGATGTGGTAGCCAGGCCACAATCAGAGCCCCTTGGACTGCGGCTCCACCGCCACACAATCGTGTTCAAGCGATCCAATAACAATGAGTTAGCGGCAATCTGAGTGGCCCACCCTTTGCATGCCAGGCCACCAGCACTGCTATGGCCTATCGCAGGACCCTGAGGCGCGAAGTCGGCTGCACCGGCATCGGCCTGCACACGGGTAAGGCGGTCCGACTCAGGCTGGTGCCAGCCCCAGCGGAGCACGGAATCCAGTTCCATCGAGTGGACATCGGCGTGACGATCCCCGCAAGCCACGCTCAGCTCTCCCGGCTCGATCACGCGACTACGCTGAGCGCCGACGGGGCCTCCATCGAGACCGTGGAACACTTGCTGTCGGCGCTGTTCGCCTTGGGCGTCGACGATGCGCGAGTCGAAGTGGATGGCCCCGAGGTGCCGATTCTCGACGGCAGCGCGGCGCCTTTCGTGATCCTGATTCACGAAGCGGGCCTCCGGCCGTTGCAGGTCGCCCGCCAGTACCTCAAGGTTCTCGAACCGATCGAGGTGGTTCGCGGTGCCAAGTGGGCGCGGCTCGAACCCGCGGATCATTTTCGGGTCAGCTACACGATTGGATTCGACCACCCGCTGCTTCGGCATCAGACGGTTTCGACGAAGATCACACCGGACGCCTTCGCCGAGAACATCGCACCGGCTCGCACATTCGGCTTCCTGCGCGATGTCGAGATGCTCCGCAAGAGCGGGCTAGCGCTCGGCGGCAGTCTCGAGAACGCGGTCGTGATCGGCGAAAGCGGCGTTCTCAACACCAAGCTGCGCTTCGAGGACGAGTTCGTGCGACACAAGGTCCTGGATGCGATCGGCGACCTGGCGCTGATCGGACGCCCGATCGTGGGTCACCTCGAGGCGCACAAGGCCGGACATGCACTCCACGCGTCGCTCGTGCAGAGACTCTTCGAAACGCCCGATGCCTGGACCTTGGTGACTCACCCGCAACTTGCATCGCTCGACGTGCGCCTAGAAGCCGTGCGCACGCTCACTCCCGCGACGCCGCGCTAAGGGCGCCGGCCTACTTGGCCGGTTGGACGTTGGCCTGAACCTTGACCTCGAAGAGCGCCTTCGCCGGATCGTTGGAGCGCACCAGGACGGCGCGCTGCACAATTCCCGAGTAGGTTCGCGTTTCGAGCGAGACGCGCAGCGGAACGCTGGCGCCGGGCTTGATGACCTTGGTCTCGAGTT
This sequence comes from uncultured Acidobacteriota bacterium, assembly GCA_964628275.1. Classification (GTDB taxonomy): domain Bacteria; phylum Acidobacteriota; class Vicinamibacteria; order Fen-336; family Fen-336; genus CAZVOI01. The sequence goes on from CAZVOI010001036.1 coordinate 27,007, forward strand.
GACCCACCGTACACCCGCACGTGGTCGAAACACCCTCGATCACCAGATCTGTCCCGCCAAAATTCTTCAGACTGAACTCTTTGGTGAGCGTCTTGCCCGGCAGCACCTGGCCGAAATCGAACGAAGCGGGCTCGATCGAAATGCGTGGTGGCCCACTGGAACTCGTTGTCGGCTTCGGATCTTGAGCCGAGACGAGGCTCGCCACGAAGATCGAAGCCAAGACCAAACCCTTCTTCATCACAAGGACCTCCCCGCCTGCCGCCTGCGGCCTTTCTTGGGCGCCGTCAGCTTACGCACGTAACCGTCCAACATCTCATTCTCGTACGTCACCGAGTTCAAGAACAAGCTCTCGACGAGATAGCGCTTGCGGTCTTCCTCTGCCATGTTGTCGACCAGGCCCCGGATTTCTCGCATCATGTCCTCGAAGCTGCCCCTGAGCTCGCGCCGCAGCGACACCTGGCGGTAGAGCGCCTCCAGGATCGCCAGCAGATCCCCGTCGAGCGTCAGCTCGAAACCCGTCGACAAGCGGGCCTTACGCATCGGAGCGCCGCCGCTTCGGCCAGACCGCCGCAAGCGCCTCATCGAGCGAGCGATGGATCTCGATGATCTTGTCAACACCGGTCATCGAAATCATGGTTTCGACGCGTGGTTGGAGCCCGCTGAGCCGCAACACCCCGGACTTCTCCTGCAGCAATCGATGGATGTCCATCAGGCAGCCGATCGAAGCGCTGTCGATGTACGAAACGCTTTGTAGATCGATCACGATCTGGAGCGAGCCCCTCTCGATCAGATCCTGAACCTCGCCGAAGAACGATGCCAGGATCGGGTAGGTCAGCTTCGACTCGAGGACTCGGACGACGCGCGTATCGCCTTTCTCTTCGTGTGCCAACTGCATATTCACCCCTCCCGGACGCTAGTTGGCGTCCTCCGGCTCGGCTGCTGACTCTTGCGAAGTCGCCGCAATAACTCCTCGCGGCCCCGGTTGATGCGGCTCTTCACCGTACCTTCGGGAAGACCCAGACGATCCGCCATTTCCTGGTAGGTGAGCCCCTGAAGGTCACGAAGCACCACCGCCTCGCGCAGCTTGGGCGGCAGTTGATCGAGCCCGCGTCGCAACAGGGCCTTCGAGTCGGTTTCCTCGATCGCACGCTGTGGGTTGCCGTAAGACGCTGGCGCCCTGTCGAAGGCCAAGAGATCGTCGACGAGAACCTCGCGTTCTCGCTTGCGGGCGCGGTAGTGATCGATGCAATAGTGTCGGGCCACGCTCGACAGCCAGGTCGAAAAATCGGCGTCGCGGCGAAACTTGTCCAGGCTCTTGAACAACTTGAGAAAGATCTCCTGGGTCAAGTCCTCCGCCTCGTCGTGTCTTCCTGTGAACTTGTAGGCGATGTGGAACACCCGGCGCCGGAAGCGAGCGACGATGGCCTCCCATGCCGACGCCTCCCCTCGCAGGCAGAGCGCGATGATCTCGGCGTCCGACGCCGGGGCACTCAAGCTGGCGACGACGCTGTTTGGGTCGGGGTGAAGCACGCTCTGCCGCGCGGGGCCGCTGGATCTGCTCAGGCGGCGCGATGATAGCTCACTTCAGATCGGGCTTGCCCGCCACGGTCCACGCGGTGTACCAGTAGCTTCCGACGTCCGCGGCGGCCTCTCCCAGCCGATCGCGAACGATCTCTCCGCAGCGAAACTCGAGGGCTTCGTAGTAGATCTCCGTGTAACCCGCCTTGCCACGCTTGGCCAGCGCCTCCTGATACACGATGTTGTCGATCCAGACGTAGCTCGCGAGCATCATCCCGAAGACGAACTCCTTGGGATCGTCCAGGTAGCGCGCCGCCTCAGCGCTCAGCTTCAAGCGCTTTTCCATCGCCTCCGGTAACCGCGTACCAACACGAACCCACAGGCCGTGTTGCCCGGTCTTCTGCCCGTCTGCGTTGTCGGTGAGCGCCAACGGGTATTTGAGGTCGATGATCAAGAGGCCTAGCGCGTCGGACTCGTTCAGGATGCGGCTCTTGTCGCCGCTCTTGAAGGCCTCAACCAGCCGCGTGTAGCCCTCCTGAACCAGCCACGGAATCCGGCCAATCTTTTCGGCCTCGTCAGCGAAGCGCTCCTTGAGTCCTTTCTCTGTGCGCGGCAGATCGAGGAAGGGGTACGGAACCAGCCTGTCGATCGTGAAGCGACGCTCCGGGGCGCTATCATTGGCCGCCGGCTCCGCGTCGGGAGACAGCGACGGCAACTCCAGTCGATGTGCCCGATAGAAGGTCTTCAGCGACCCCGGCAGCGTCTCGAGAGCCTTCGTGAGAGCCGCTTGGCGTGCAACGGGACCCCACGCCGAGGCCGTGGCGGGCGACAACAGCACCAGAACCGTCGACGCTACGACCAGCCTTTGCATTAGCACGCGCCCGCTCCTTCCGATGTCAGACGACGCGCGCGACGGTGAGCACGCGCACCGAGCGCGCGCCGGCTCCCAAGAGCGCCGCAGCGCATTCCCGGGCTGTCGCCCCCGTGGTCAGGACGTCGTCAACCAGAACCACGATACGCCCGGCCACCTTGGCGCGCTCTCGAATCGCGAATGCGCCGCGCACGTTGTCGCGCCTTTGAGCAGCGCTCAAGCCGGTCTGCGTGGGAGTGTCGCGCCGCCGTACCAGGGCGCGCGGCGCGATCGGCAGGCTCGACCTGCGCGCCAGGGCCGAGGCAAGCAGCTCCGACTGGTTGAACCCGCGCTCTCGACAGCGCCGCGGATGGAGCGGAACGGGCACCAGCACGCCGCCGTCCGCAAGGAGCTCGGCGGCCTGCGGATCCGAGCCGATCATCTCGGCGAAGCGGTCTGCGACGCGGCGCCGCTTGCGATACTTCAGCTCCCGGACGAGATCGCGAAGCGTCCCCGAGTAGGGGCCGAAGCTGAAGCCTCTTCCGAACACGCTCAGGCCCCGCCGGCAACGGCCGCAGGGGCCGGCGATCCCGGCGGGCAACGGCCAGCCACAGCCGCATAGCAAGCCCGGGTGCCGTGGCACCGATCTCCAACAGTCCGTACACAGAGGCCCCAGCGTTGGTTGGCGCAATGACGCGTGACAGCCCGCGCAGCGGCACGGAAAGACCGTCGCCAGCAGCGGCTGCAGGCAAACCCGAGAAAACACATCCCGAGCGGCCGCGATCAGCATCCTGGCCACGGGTCGCTCGCTCAGAGAAGGCCCTGTTCCTGCTTCTGCTGGCAAGCGATGCAGTGCTTCGCCCACGGAATGGCCTCGAGCCGCTTCTTCTCCACCTCCCCCTCACACGAAGCGCAGTAGCCAAAGCTCCTTTCGCCGATCCGTAACAGCGCCTCGTCCACGAGCTGCAACGTTTCGCGCTCGGTGTTCGAGAGGCTAAAGAGGAACTCCTTTGCGTAGGAGTTGCTAGCCTTGTCGGCGATGTCCTGGGCGCCCTCGCCGTCCGCCTCCATGCCGTAGCTCTTGTTCTTGTTGTAAGCCTCGAGGATATCGCGCTTCTTCTGCGACAGCCTTTCTCGAAAGAGCTTCGCCTTCTTCTGTTCCATTCGTGTCTCCTCGACGTTGCTTTTCACGGAATTCCAAACCGCCGGCGCTTTTCCCAGAGCGCCTTGCGGCTGATGCCCAGTGCCTCGGCGGCCCGCGACTGATTGCCGTGGGCGTGTTCCAGCACGTGGCGAATATAGGCTTGCTCGACGGCCTTCAGCGTCGGGAGTCGCGGTCGTCCCTCCCAAAGCGTTTGCGGATTGGCCAGGATCGTCGGAGGCAGGGCGGGCAGCGAAAGCACGAGCTCGTCGACGAGCAATGCCGCCCGCTCCACGGTCGCGCGCAGCTCGCGCACGTTGCCCGGCCACCGGTAGCTCTCGAGCGCAGCCACGGCGTCGGCCGAAAAGCGTTCGGCACGGGTCGCCCCTCGTTGGCGCTCCCGGGCAAGGAAGAGTTCGAGCAGCAAGGCAATGTCCTCGCGCCGGCTCCGGAGCGGGGGCAAGACCAGCGGCACGACGCTCAACCGGTGGTAGAGGTCGGAGCGGAAGGAGCCGTTCTTGACCGCGGCTTGGGGATCAGCGCCCGACGAAGCCAGGACGCGAACATCGATTTCTAGCGTGCGGGTTCCGCCAAGCCGCTCGAAACAGCGCTCTTCCACGACCCGCAGCAGCTTGGCCTGCAACTGCGGCTGCAGGTCGTGGATCTGATCGAAGTACACGGTTCCGCCCGCCGCCAATTCGAGCTTGCCGAGCTTGGCGTGGCGCGCGTCCGTGAAAGCTCCCTTCTCGTGGCCGAACAACTCCGACTCGAGGAGATCCTCGGGTATCGATGGACAGTGCACGCGAATGAAGGGAGCGTCACGCCGCGCGCTGCTGTAGTGGATCACGTGGGCGATCAGGTCCTTGCCGGTGCCGCTCTCGCCCTGGATCAGCACCGGGCTCTTGGCGTCGAGAAGCCTGGACACGTCGTGCATCAGCGCGCGCATCGCCGTCGCCGTCGCCACGACGTTGTCGAGCATGGCCGGGGCCGCGGTCACTCGTCGATCTCCAGCCGCGTGGCCTCGCCCCACAGCCGTTCGAGCCCGTAGAAACTCCGCGTTCCCGGCGTGAACAGGTGGATCACGAAACTGTCGAAGTCGAGCAGCATCCACTCCTGTCTTGGATAGCCCTCGACGTGATCCGGACGCAAACCCTCGGCGCGCAGCGTGGTCAACACGGCGTCCGCCATGGCGACGAGTTGCCGCTGGCTGTTGGCCGATGCGAGCAGGAAGTAGTCCGTGAATGCGCTCAAGCGCCGCAAATCGAGCGCCACGACGTCTTCGCCTTTCTTGTCGAGGGCCGCCCGGGCAGCGGTCGATAGCGAAGCGGGGAGTTTCACCGGTAGAGATCTCGCTTCGAGACGAAGCCCGCGACCGCATCCCCGACCAGATCGACGATCTCGAGCCCCGCCGCCACGCGTCGTCGCACCTCGGTTGCCGAGATTCTGAGTCCCGCACCCGGCAACTGATGGACGCGAGGGTTGTCGAGTCGCGCCGGATCCGCTCCCGGGCGAGTGACGACGGCGATCTCGCACATCGCGAAGAGCCGGTCGGGCTCGCGCCAACCGGTCATCTCGTGGAATGTGTCGCTGCCGACGATCAGCACGAACTCGGCGTTCGGAGAGGCAGCCTTGAGAGCATCGAGCGTGTCCACTGTGTAACTGACGCCGGACCTTTGGATCTCGATGTCGCTCGGCACCAGCCGCACGTCGTCGGCGGTCGCCAGCGCCACCATCGCGAAGCGATCGAACACCGACGCGCGCGGCTCGCCGCGGTGAGGAGGAGTTCGTGAAGGCGCCAGCAGGACGCGGTCCAGCGAGAGCGCTTCGTAGGCGGTCTTCGCGGCATTCAAGTGGCCCCGGTGAATCGGATCGAAAGTCCCGCCGAGCACCCCGAGCTTCAAGCGAACTCCGAAACGGGGCGGAGCACCGGCGCTTCCAGGGAGAGCACGCTCAGCCGGTACAAGAGCGTCTCGATTCCCTCACCAGTGACTGCCGAGATCGGCAGGACGTCGAGGCCCAGACGCTTCGCCGCTTCGCACAGCGACGGCAGGGGGTCCTCAGCCGAGACGACATCGCGCTTGGATGCAGCCACGAGCTGCGGGAGTCGCAAGAGGTTCGGTGAGCGCTGCTCGATTTCGTGACGCAAGAGAGCCAGATCGGCCGCAGCCGCGCGACCGCTCGTGCCGGAGGCGTCCACGACGTATAGAAGAGCCCGGGTTCGCTCTACGTGGCGCAGGAACTGGAGCCCGAGCCCGGCGCCCTGGTGCGCGCCTTCGATGATGCCCGGGATGTCCGCCACCACGAAGGAGCGGTCGCCAGCGGCGACCATCCCGAGCACGGGTGAAAGCGTCGTGAATGGGTAGTCCGCGATCTTGGGGCGAGCGGCGGAGATTCGAGACAGCAGCGTAGATTTGCCGGCGTTCGGCAGTCCCAGAAGGCCGACGTCGGCGATCAAGCGGAGGTCGAGGCGCACGCGCCGCTCCTCGCCGGCGCCCCCCGGCTCGGCCTCGCGAGGCGCCCGGTTGCGATTCGAGAGAAAGGACTGGTTGCCGCGTCCGCCACGACCGCCGCGAACCAGAATCAGCCGTTCCCCTTCCGCCAGAACGGCGCCCAACGGTTCGCCGGTCTCCGCGTCCACGGCCTCGGTGCCCGGCGGGACGGCTACCATCAGGTCAGCGCCCGAAGCACCCGTGCGGTTGCTCGGACCGCCGTGTCGGCCGCGATCGGCCCGCAGTTCGGCCGAGTATCGCAGGGGCAAGAGCGTGTTCTGGTGCGAGACGCCCACGAGCACGACATCCCCACCCGTGCCGCCCGTGCCGCCGTCTGGCCCGCCGCGTGGAACATAGGCTTCGCGGCGAAAGCTCACGCAGCCGCGGCCTCCGTCGCCGCCCTTCACCAGAACCTTGACCTGGTCGACGAACATGCAAAACCGTCGTGGCGGCGGGCGCTACCGATTAGCTGGCCGGTAGGACGCTGATCCGCAGACCGCGGCCGCCGTGATCCTCGAATCGAACCACGCCGTCGACCAGGGCGAACAGCGAGTGGTCCTTGGCGAGGCCCACGTTCTTCCCCGGCTTCCATTTGGTGCCGTGCTGCCGAATGATGATCGTCCCGCCGCTGACCGCTTGTCCCCCGAAACGTTTCACGCCCAGCCGTTGCGAGTTGCTGTCGCGCCCGTTCCGGCTCGAGCCGCCGCCCTTGTTGGTCGCCATGTTCTCCGCCTCTGCAAAAAAGATTGGAGCGGCGACCGGGGAGCCCGGAGCCGCTCGTTCGCCGTCGTCGCGCGGGCCGCTTCGTGCTAGGCCTGAATCGCCTCGATCTGCAGCGCCGTGTACGCCTGGCGGTGGCCGCGGGTCTTGCGAGAGTGCTTGCGCTTCTTGTACTTGAAGACGCGCACCTTGGAATCCCGGCCCTGCGCCAAGACCTTGGCGACGACCGATGCGTCCTTCACCACCGGCTGACCGACGCGAGTTTCTTCACCGCCCAGGAGCAGCACTTCGTCCAGGGTCACCTTTTCGCCGGTGGGAGCGTCCAGCCTCTCGACGTAGATCGTGTCGCCCTTCTCCACGCGGTACTGCTTGCCGCCCGTCCTGACGATCGCGTACACCTTGCTGCCTCCTTGCGCTTTTCCGAAGGACCGGAAACCCTAGAAATTACCATAGGGCCAGGAGATCCGTCAATTCCCGGGCTGAGCGGGAGCCTTAGAAGTCGAAGCCAATCCAGAAGTTGAATCGAGTGTCGTTGGACACGACCTTGAGGTCGGTCAGCTTCGACCAGTCGAAATGCATCGGGTAGCCCAGGAAGAAGAACTGCAGCCCGATCCCGTAAGACGCCCGGCCGTCCACCAGGTGGCGGCCCGTGATCGGTTCCCGGAAAACGGGGTCGTTGACGTACGACGTGTCGGGCTCCGTCGACCAGAACTGGTATGGCTGATCCCGATAGTGAGCGGCTCCGATCCCTCCGAAGAGGGTGCCGCGGACGGGGCCCAGGATGCCGATCGGCGTCGCCATCACGTTGATGATCGGGAAGCGGAACTCCACATTGGCGAAGAAGCCCTGATTCCCCTGGAACGAGTAGTACTGGTAGCCGCGCAGCTCCATGTTGCCGCCGAAGGCGAAGTAGTCCGGCTGATCGCCCCTGGAATAGAAGCCACGGGCTCGCGCGGCCAGCACGGCGGTGCCGAGCCGGAGGTATTTCCGAGCGTCGACGTCGAAGGTGTATCTCGACTTCAGGCCGCTGACTCCCGGGGCGACCTGCGCCCCGATCGAAAAGGTGCTGCCGGAGAGCGGGCCGAACTCGCGAAAGCGCGTCGTTTCCTGAACCAGGCTCACGGACAACGGCATGAAGTAACCACTCACCAGGTTGAGCTGCTGTCCCGATAGCGCCGCCTGTTCGCGGATGTAGGCCTCGACGCTGGGGTCGTCGTATTGCTGGTTGATGCGGTAGAGACCGCCTCCGAAATCGATCCTTCGATACTTGTCGATCGGGTACTGGGCGAACAGGATGGCCCCGGTTTGCCGCTGCGTGAAGAGCACGCCGTCCCTGGAGTAGAACGTCTGCGGAATGTAGGCCGTGGGGTAGGAGAAGATCGTCTGGTCGAAAGCGGAAACGCCGTAGTGCAAGCGAGTGGCGAGGTTGGCGTAAACGCCCTGATAGCTCCGGAACTCTCGAAACGAGTAGGCCGTGGCCGTGATGTTCTGGTCGCCGAGCACGTCGGTGAGTGCTATCTGGCTGCCGCCGAAGAAGTCTCCGTTCGAGGTGACCGCGATGTTCAAAGGCGGCCGGC
>CAZVOI010001037.1:0-27760 GCA_964628275.1 uncultured Acidobacteriota bacterium
GGTCGCGGTGGCCGGCGGCACGCCGCAGCCGTTGACCCGGATCGACGCCGCCAGGCACTCCAGTCACCGGTGGCCGAGCCTGACTTCCGACGGCCGCGCGGTCGTCTATCTGGCGACGACCCACGACTCCTCCCGCGCCGCGGTGTCGGAATTGCGCTGGCTGAGGCTCGACGGCAGCGAGGACCACGCGCTCTTCCCGAGCCTCGCCAACGGCGTGGTGGCCGGCGGGGAGTTGCTCTACCTGCGCGACCAGGCTCTGCAGGCCATCGCGATCGATGCCTCGGGTCGGCTCACGGGCGCCCCGACCGCGGTCGGCGGCGTCTCGCTCTACGACCTGTCGACCTGGCGCGGCACGTTCACCGCCGCCGCCGAGCGTCTGATCTTCGCGCCGGGCGGCCGTGCCCAGGGCTCCCACCTGTCCCGCGTCGATCGCACGGGCCGTCCGATCGAAGACCTCACGGGCGGCGATACTTACTACGACATTCGCCTTTCCCCCGACGGCCGCCGCCTGGCCGTGACCCGCGGCTCGCCGAGCGACATCTGGGTCCACGATCTCGAACGCGGAACCCAGAGCCGGCTCACGTTCGAGCCACTGGAAGAGCGCTCCCCGATCTGGTCGTCCGATGGCCGCTGGATCTACTACTCGCTGTGGACTCCCGCGAATCCCAGGATCGCTCGCAAGTCGGCGAGCGGCGCTGGCGGGGTCGAGGTGATCTACACATCGCCCGACGAGAACATGATCTATCCGATGGACTTGTCCAAAGACGGGAAATGGATGCTCATCCAGACCGGCGTGTTCCCGTTCAACGCCGAAGGCGACCTCCAGTGGCTGGCCCTCGACGGCTCGAAGCGCGTCGTGCCGTTGCTGGCCACGAAGGCGGCGGAGGTCGTGGGTCGACTTTCACCAGACGGGCGCTGGCTGACCTACGCGAGCAACGAATCGGGAGCGCTCCAGGTCTACGTCATCCCGGCCTCGCAGGATCCGGAAGCCATCGCCGCGGCGAAATGGCAGGTCTCGGTCGACGGCGGAATCATGGCGACGTGGTCGAGCGACGGCCGTGAGCTCGTCTATCTCGAGCCGAGCCTCAACTTGATGCGAGTCGATGTCTCCGGAGACGGCGGGGGCGGCTTGCGCTTCGGGCCGCCCCAGCCGATGTTCGGGACGACCCTGCTGGCCACCCAGATGTGCTACGCCCTGGCGCCGGATGGCCAGAGCCTGATCCTGAACCACTACGGAGTCGCACAGTCGCGGCCGCTGAACGTGATCGAGAATTGGCGCGCGCTGCTGAAGCAATGATCGGCACGATGCTCGCGCACTACCGAATCACCGCCGCGATCGGCGCCGGCGGAATGGGTGAGGTGTACCGCGCACGCGACACGAAGTTGGACCGCGACGTCGCGATCAAAGTCCTTCCCGCCGAGCTGGCGACGGATCCGGAACGTCTCGCTCGTTTCGAGCGTGAAGCCAAGCTGCTCGCCTCGCTCAATCACCCGAACATCGCCCACGTCTATGGCTTCGAGAGCGCCACGCTGGGCGATGGCTCCGCCGCGCATTTTCTGGCCATGGAACTTGTCGAAGGCGAGGATCTCGCCGAGCGCCTGAAGCGCGGCGCCGTCCCTGTAGACGAGGCGATTCCCCTGGCGATCCAGATCGCCGAGGGGCTCGAAGAAGCTCACGAGCACGGCATCATCCATCGCGACCTCAAGCCCGCCAACGTCAAAGTCACCCCGGACGGCAAGGTCAAGGTCCTCGACTTCGGCCTGGCCAAGGCGTTGGAGGCGACGCCCGCCGATGCCGGGTCCGGCAGGGTCGCTGAGTCTGTCGAAGCGTCCCACTCCCCAACCATGTCCCGTCACATGACCGAGGCGGGCATGATCATGGGCACCGCCGCGTACATGTCGCCGGAGCAGGCGAGGGGCAAGCCCGTCGACAAACGCGCGGACATATGGTCCTACGGCGTCGTCCTGTTCGAAATGCTCACGGGAACGAGGGCCTTCCATGGCGAGGATGCGGCCGAGGTTCTGTCGCTCGTGTTGCAGCGCGAGCCCGACTTGACCAAGCTGCCGCGGGAAACACCGTTGGGACTTCAGATGCTCGTCGCGCGATGCCTGGTCAAGGATCCTCGTCAGCGTCTGCGCGACATGGGCGACGCGCGGCTGGCGCTCCAAGGCACCGTCGAGACGGCCGCTCCCCCGACGAAGGCGACCTCCTCCGCCGCTATGAAGGGCGGCCGGCTCCCCTGGACGATCGCTTCGGTGGTAGCCCTCGTGGCCACTGCCTTGTTCGTTCCTTCGTTGAGGCGTCTCGGCGAGGCGCCGCCCACTTCTTCACCGGAAATGCGCGTGGATATCGTCACGCCGGCGACCGACCGTCCCGTGGACTTCGCCCTCTCGCCCGATGGACGGCAGATCGTTTTCGTGGCCACCGGCGACGGCGCCTCCCGGCTGTGGCTGCGGTCTCTAGCCACGACCTTGGCGCAGCCGCTGCTGGGCACCGAAGGGGGCTATGGCCCCTTCTGGTCGCCAGACGGGCGCTCGATGGGCTTCTTCTCCGGAAACGCGCTGAAGCGGCTCGACCTTGACGGAGGCGGCCCGCGGGTTCTCGCGCCGGATATCTCCGGAACCGGTACGAACAGCGGCACCTGGGGCGCGGGCGGCGCAATCGTGCTCGGGACGGGCACGACTTCGCCCTTGCGGCGAGTGTCGTCGAGCGGGGGCTCTGTGGAGATACTCACAAAGCTGACAGACCAGCAGGTCGGCCATCTCGCCCCGTACTTCCTGCCCGGCGGTCGCCAGTTGCTGTTCTTCGTGCGGAGTTTGGGGAACGCCGAACCGACCGCCATCTACCTGGGCGCCCTCGACGGCAGCGCCCCTCGCCGGATCACCGCCGCCGAAACAGCCGGGGTGTACCTCCCCTCCCTGCCTCAACACGCGGACGTCGCCGGAGAATTCGGCTGGCTGCTGTGGGTTCGAGCGGGAACCCGAATGCTGGTGGCGCAGCGACTGAACACCGCAACCGCAACCCTCAGCGGCGAACCGACGACCCTCGCTGACGACTTGACGAGCGACGATCGACACTCCTTTCGCAGCGCTGTGTCCGTTACCGCCTCAGGGCTCATCGCCTACCGCGCGGGAGGCGGGAGTTCGCCGAGGCTGACCTGGTTCGACCGGTCGGGTGCGGCGCGCGGAACGCTGGGAATACCGGACGCCACGCTCCTGACCCCACGCGTGTCGCCCGATGGCCGCCGAGTGGCCGTAGGCCGTACCCTCCAGGGCAATGCGGACATCTGGCTGCTCCAGGGCGACCTCTCCAGCAGGTTCACATTCGATGAGGCCGGCGACAGCGCTGCTGTCTGGTCGCCTGATGGCACCCGCATCGCATTCCGCTCGACCCGCGCTGGACGGAACGAGTTCCACTCCAAGCCCACGAGTGGCGCGGGCGTGGAAGAGCGGCTTTGGGGGTCCGAGCGGGGAATGAACCCCAGCAGTTGGTCGGCCGATGGCCGCTTCCTCTTGTTTCACCTCTTTGATCCGCAGACGACCGCCGATCTGTGGGCCCTCCCAATGGTGGGCGACCGGACGCCGTTCCCGGTTCTTCAGACCCCTTTTCTCGAGGTCTGGGGCGCTTTCTCACCCGACGGCCGGTGGGTGGCCTACCAATCGAACGAGTCGGGACGGCACGAGATCTATGTGCGGCCGTTTGTTCCGCCATCGCAGGACGGGTCAGCAGCCACGGCCACTGCGGCGGCGAGCCAGGCCTCCACTGGGCCATGGCAGGTGTCGACGGACGGAGGCATCCTGCCTGTCTGGCGGCGGGACGGCAAAGAACTCTATTTCGTCAATCCCGCGGGAGCGATGATGGCGGCGCCAATCTCCGTGACCAGAACCGGAATCGAGCCGGCCGCGCCGGTCATGCTGTTTTCCACTCGCATCTACGGAGGCGGCGAAGACTCGACCGGGGGGCGGCAGTACGACGTAGCCCCCGACGGGCGTTTCCTGATCAACTCGGTGGTGCACGCCGCGCTGTCCCCCATCACGCTCATCCAGAACTGGGACGCGCACCCGTAGTGCGACGTATACTCCATGAACAGGTTCCACCCATTCGTACGCGATCCTCTTCGACAAGAAAGGAAGTTCCTATGAAGTCGTTCAAACTAGGGGCGGTAGTTTCGTTGGCCGTACTGTGTTCCGGGCTGGCCTTCGCGCAGGACGCGGTGAAGGCGGATCCGGCGCATTACAAGGTGAGGTTCGAGAATGCGGCCGTGCGGGTGTTGTCGATCGACTACGCGGCCGGCGCGACGAGCAAGATGCATCAGCATCCGGACTCGATCGTGGTCCCGCTGGTGGATTCGAAAGTCCGGTTCGCGACGCCGGATGGCAAGTCGGTGGACAACGACTTGGCCAGCGAATCGGCCATGTACACGCCCGCGGGCACGCACAATCCCAGCAACATCGGCACCAGCGCCTTGAGCGCGATTCTGGTCGAGTTCAAGACCGCGGCGCCGGGCACCGCCACCCTGCCCGCGTCCCGCCCGGGCATGAGCCTGAAAGCCCTGGCCGAAGGCCCGCGCGCCATGGCCTATCGTTCGACGGCCGGGCCGACCTTCGCGGAACCGGCCGGCAGCAAGCATGACTTCGACCAGGTGGTGATCGCGCTCGGCCCCGCGCAACTGTCGCTTTCCATCGACGGCAAGCCCGCGAAGACGACCTGGTCGCGTGGCGACGCGCAGTTCATCGGCCGGGGCGTGCCCCACGAAGCCAAGAACACCGGCGGCAAGCCGGTGGACATGGTGATTGTGGCGATCAAGTAGGCCCCCTCACTGCCTTGGCCTCGAGCGGGCCATTGGGCGGTGCCCCCGGGCGGCGGCGATGTAAGCGACCGCGTAGGCCACGAGGAGGTTGCGCTCGAAACGCGGGCGGTCCATCCGCAGTTCGGTCACCGGGGTTCGCTGCCAGGCAAGGAAATGGAGCCCGGGCCGGATATGTCCGGATACAGTCGCGATGCCGGAAAGGTTCCTCTGGCTCCAGGGTGCTCGACTCGGCGGATCGATGCTCAGCGTACGGGCGACATCAAGGTGATCTCCGAGGAGGTGTTCAACCTGACCGTGGGAGCGGCCTGGCGCAACCCGGCCACGCCTCTCACCCTGAAACAGCCGCTGCCGGCGTCACTTGATGATGTGCGCGTGGGAGCGAGACAGCGACGGCCGCGCATCGCCGATCCCGAGTCCGGAGCGCCCTACGAGTATCAGGTGATGAGCGAGAGCACGTTCCGCGTCTGCGCCACCTTCGCGCGGGTACGCGACAACCCCGGGGACGTCGCCTGGAATCACCCGGCGGGGCGGCACTGCTTCGAATTCGATGCGTTGAACCCGCGTCGATAGGCGGTCGGCAGGGACTACTTCAGTCGACCGTACTTGGGCAGGGCCGCGAGCAGCCGGTCATGGGGGAGGTCCACTCTCGCCGCCGCGTCGATCACCTCGACATGGACTTGGGCTGCCCGGTCCGAAAGATCACCAAGAGACGCGCGCGGCCGGCGTCCCACGGGTTCGGGATCACGAAGCAGCCGGCCGAGTGGAGCTCCCGAAACCGCCGCCGTCGATCGTCGGTCGTCATCGGTCCCCAGCTTGGATTGTTGACGGGTCGCGTGCTGACCGGGCGGCTCGGCTTAAGCTCATTTGCGATGCCAGCCAACCCCGAGGCGACCCCGGCCGCTCTCACCGCCAGCGCAGTCGTGCTGCGACCTGAGGACGACGTCGCGATCGCCAAACTCGAGCTGTGCAAAGGATCCGAGCACGCGGACGGCGGCAGCCTGTTGGTTCTGCGCTGCGACATTCCGCAAGGACACAAGCTCGCGCGCCGGCGCGTGCCGGCCGGGTCGCCGGTACGGCGCTACGGACAGGTGATCGGCGTCGCGACCCAGGACATCGAAGCGGGCGAGCACGTCCACACGCATAACCTCGCCTTTGTGGCGCGCCAGGAGAACTACGAGTTCTGCGCCGACGTGCGGCCGGTCGCCTACTACCCGCCCGAAGCGATGCGAATGTTCGACGGCTACGCGCGCCCGAACGGCCGCGTCGGCACGCGCAATTACGTCGCGATCGTGTCGACCGTCAACTGCTCGGCGAGCGTGAGCCAGTTCGTGAAGCAGCGCTTTACCGACGTGCAGCGCGACTACCCGAACGTCGACGGCGTCATCGCGATCACTCACAAATCGGGCTGCGCGATGCAGAATTCCGGCGAGGACCATCGCGCTCTCGAGCGCGTGCTGGCGGGCTATGCGAAGCATCCCAACGTGGCCGCCTACGTCGTGATCGGCCTCGGCTGCGAGGTGAACCAGGCCGCGCAGATGGTCGAGCGCCAGAAGATGACGATGCCGCTGCGCGTGGACGGCCGGCCGCCTGTGGTCACGATCCAGGAGAGCGGCGGCGTACGCAAGGCGGTGGAGCGTGCCGTGGCGGAGGTCGCCCGGCTCTTGCCATTGGCCAACGACGTCAAGCGCACCCCGCAACCCGTCTCTGAGATCATGCTCGCGACGAACTGCGGCGGCTCTGACGGCTACTCCGGAATCACCGCGAACCCGGCGCTGGGCTGGGCGGTGGACGAGCTGGTGCGCTATGGCGGCACCGGCGTTCTCGCGGAAACGCCCGAGACCTACGGCGCCGAGCAGCTCCTGGTGCGCCGCGCGATCAGCCGCGAAGTCGGCCAGAAGCTGCTCGACCGATACAAATGGTGGGAGTGGTACTGCCGCGGCATCGAGAAGATGGACAACAACCCCGCGCCGGGCAACAAGGCGGGCGGCATCACGACGGTTCTCGAGAAGTCGCTCGGCGGCGTCGCCAAAGGCGGCACGACACCGCTGATGGACGTCGTTCTCTACGGCGAGCCGATCAAGAGCCGCGGCTTCGTGTTCATGGACACACCGGGCCATGACCCGGTCTCGGTCACCGGCCTCGTCGCGGGCGGCTGCAACGTGGTCTGCTTCACCACCGGCCGCGGCTCGGTGTTCGGTTGCAAGCCGGTGCCTTCGCTGAAGCTCGCCACCAATTCCGCCATGTACCGTCACATGCAAGAAGACATGGACCTCGACTGTGGCGTGATCCTCGACGGGACGCCGCTCGAGGCCGTCGGACGACAGATCTTCGAGGAGATCGTCGCCGTCGCGTCAGGCAAGAAGACGAAGAGCGAGCTCCAGGGCGTGGGCGAGGAGGAATTCGCTCCCTGGATCATCGGCCCGGTGATGTAGCTGCGACGACGGCCTGGCGCCGCCTAGGGAATCGGGTTCTCGGCGTCCGCGGTGAAGTACGAGAGCACCTCGCGCAGCCGCTCTTGCTCGTCATGCTTCTTGATCTGGAGCTGCGCGAAGGCGCTCGTCCCCGAATCGGCCGACTGCGCCAGGCTTTCGATCTCCGCCTTGCGCTCCTTGATGAAGGCGCCGATCTCCTGCTTGAGCGCGCTGGCCGTGGCTTCGTTCCGCGACCGCAGCGCCTCGACCTCGCGCTCCTTGGCCGCCACGAAGCCGTCGAGCGCGCGGTCGCGCAGCACGGCGTCCAGCAGGACCTGGGGCAACGACACGCCCGCCGCCTCGAGCGAGGCCATCACCGCGGCGACGCGCATCTCGAGCGGTAGCGCCGCGAGCCGTCTGCTCTCGAGTATTTCCGCCATCCTGTCGACGCCGTAGCCGTGAAAAGGAACCGGCACCTGGGCTTCCTCGTAGACTGCCGCGAAACCGCCGACGTCGGCCAGGATCTCCGAACGGTCGAGCGAACGCGGTTCCGGCGTCGCGAAGAACTCGGCGGGGATCTCGCTCGCCGCTCCAGCGGGCTGCTCCCCGACCACTCGCACGCCGCGGCTCACTAGTTCGACGATTCGGCCCACGGCTGCTTCTCCTCGGTCTTCGGCGCCTCGCTCGCCGGGGCGATCGTCTGACCGGCCTGGGGCTTTGCCGGCTCCGCCTCGACGGCGGCTGCCGGGACGAGCCGGAGCTCCGGCATCGCTTCGAGAGGGTTCGGCGGCGGGGCCGCCGCAGGCCCGGGCTTCGGCATCGTCATGACGCGTGCGGGCAGCGCCTGGACGAACAACGAGACGGTGCGGTAGAGCCGGTCTTCCTCGGCGCTCCGGCGCGACTTCAATTGCTGTAGCGCCGCCACGCGGGCGGCGGCCAGCTGCGTGAGGGCGTCGATCTCGGCGTTCTTCCGCTGCTGGAAGACCGCCATCGTCTGCTCGAGGTGCTCGCGGCGGCGCTCGTTGCGGGGTCGGCTGGCGAGCATCTCCAGCTCCTTGGCGGCCTCGAAGGCCACCAGTGCCTTGTAGCGCAGCAGGCCGTCGTGGATCACCTCCTGGATCCGTACGCCCTCGGCGTCGAGCGCAGCCAGCACCGCGCTCGCCTTCACCGCTTTGTCGAGACCGTCCAGGCTCTTGTGGGCCAGCATCTGGGCCACGCGATCGATGCCGTAGCCGTGCGCTGGAGGCGAAACCCCCGCGCCTTTGTAGACGATCGCGAAGTCGGCCACGTCGGCGGGAATCGTCGCACCGATGACGCTCGACGCTTCGCCCTGTTTCTGCCACACACCGGGCGGCAGCGCGGCGTCGGTGGTCTCCGCAGGACCCGACTCGACAGAACTGGGCACTACGGCCGTGGGATGCCAGTCGAAGGGCCGCGTGGCATCGACCGGTTCCTCGGCGCCGCCGATGGCCTTCTTGAGCTTCCGGAGGAACGCCTCGATCACGCTCATTCAACCGAGATCTAACCACCGATCGCACTGCCAAGGCAACGCGCCTTGACTCTGCGCCCCTCAATATTGACTTTTTTGTGCAGATTCAACAGAATCGAAGCTGTGGAGCGAGAGTGACCAGCCCGAGCGTCCAAGAGATCACCGATCGCGAGTACACCGCGGGATTCGTCACCGACATCGAGTCGGAGTCGATCGCCCCCGGCTTGAGCGAGGACGTGATCCGGCTCATCTCCAAGAAGAAGGATGAGCCTCCGTTCCTGCTGGAATGGCGGCTCAAGGCGTTCCGTCACTGGCTCACGATGAAAGAGCCGGAGTGGTCGAGCGTGCGCTACCCGCGGATCGACTATCAGTCGATCGTCTACTACTCGGCGCCGAAGCAGAAGAAAGACGGCCCGAAAAGCCTGGACGAGGTCGATCCGAAGCTGCTCGAGACGTACGAAAAGCTGGGTGTGCCGCTCTACGAGCGCGCGCGGCTCGCGGGCGTGGCCGTCGACGCCGTTTTCGACAGCGTCTCGGTCGCCACCACATTCAAGGAGAAGCTGAAAGAAGTCGGCGTTCTCTTCTGCTCGTTCTCCGAAGCCGTGCGCGAGCATCCGGAGATCGTGAAGAAGTATCTGGGCAGCGTCGTGCCCGCGACCGACAATTTCTTCGCGGCGCTCAACTCGGCTGTCTTCTCGGACGGCTCGTTCTGCTACATCCCCAAGGGCGTGCGCTGCCCGATGGAGCTCTCGACCTACTTTCGGATCAACGCCGCCAACACCGGCCAGTTCGAGCGCACGCTGATCGTGGCCGAGCCGGGCGCCTACGTGAGCTACCTCGAGGGCTGCACCGCGCCGATGCGCGACGAGAACCAGCTCCACGCGGCGGTCGTCGAGCTGGTCGCGCACGACGACGCGCAGATCAAGTACTCGACCGTGCAGAACTGGCACCCCGGCGACAAGCACGGCAAGGGCGGCATCTACAACTTCGTGACCAAGCGCGGCAAATGCCTGGGCGCGCGCTCCAAGATCTCGTGGACGCAGGTGGAGACCGGTTCCGCGATCACCTGGAAGTACCCGAGCTGCATCCGGCTCGGCGACGACTCGGTGGGCGAGTTCTACTCGGTAGCGCTCGCCAACAACCGCCAGCAGGCCGACACCGGCACCAAGATGATCCACGTCGGCAAGAACACCCGCTCCACGATCGTCTCGAAAGGCATCTCGGCGGGCCACGGCCAGAACACCTACCGCGGCCTGGTGAAGATCGGAAAGGCCGCCTCGGGGGCGCGCAACTACTCGCAGTGCGACTCGCTGCTCTTGGGCGACCAGTGCGGCGCCCACACCTTTCCGTACATCGAAGTCCTGAACCCGGACTCGCAGATGGAGCACGAGGCCACCACCTCGAAGATCGGCGAGGACCAGCTCTTCTATTTCCTGCAGCGCGGCATCTCGCAGGAAGACGCGGTCAGCATGATCGTCAACGGCTTCTGCAAAGAGGTCTTCAAGGAGCTGCCGATGGAGTTCGCCGTCGAGGCCCAGAAGCTGCTCGGCGTATCGCTCGAAGGATCGGTCGGCTAACCGTGCTCGAGATCAAGAACCTGCACGCCGGCGTGGCCGGCCGAGAGATCCTGCGCGGGCTATCGCTGAAGGTGAACGCCGGCGAGGTCCACGCGATCATGGGACCGAACGGCTCGGGCAAGAGCACGCTGGCTTACGTGCTCGCCGGCAAGCCGGGGTACACGGTCAGCTCCGGCGAGGTGCTGTACAAGGGCAAGAACCTGCTGGCGTTGCCGCCCGAAGAGCGGGCCCGGGAAGGCGTGTTCCTGGCGTTCCAGTATCCGGTCGAAGTGCCGGGCGTCAGCAATGTCTACTTCCTGAAGGCCGCCCTGAACGCCGTGCGCAAGCACCGCGGCCTGCCGGAGCTGGACGCGATCGACTTCCTGGCCCTGGTGAAAGAGAAGACGAAGTTCGTCGAGATCGACGAGGCACTCGTGAAGCGCCCGGTCAACGAGGGCTTCTCGGGCGGCGAGAAGAAGCGCAACGAGATCTTCCAGATGGCGATCCTCGACCCCACACTGGCGGTGCTCGACGAGACCGACAGCGGGCTCGACATCGACGCGCTTCGGATCGTCGCGAGCGGCGTCAACAAGCTGCGCTCGGCCGATCGGGCGATGATCGTGGTGACCCACTACCAGCGGCTCTTGAACTACATCGTGCCCGACTTCGTCCACGTCTTGATCGACGGCCAGATCGTCCGCTCCGGCGGCAAGGAGATGGCGCTGGAGCTGGAACAGAAGGGCTACGTCTGGCTCGAGAAGGAGCCTGCGGCGGCGCGATGAGCGTCGCTGTCGCCGAACGGCATCCGGTTCAGCGCGCCCGCTTCGAGGCTCTGCAGCGAGAGCGTAGCGAGCCATCCTGGTTGCGCGATCGCCGCGCCGAAGCCTTCGCTCGCTTCGAGTCGCTCGGCTTTCCCACGACGCGCGACGAGGCCTGGCGCGACACCAGCGTCGCCGAGATCGGGCGTGGCGAGTTCGCGGCCGGGGATTCGACGATTCGCAACGCGGCGCTCAGCGCCACGCTCACCCGGCTCAGCTTCGGCGGGGCATTCGCGGGCGCCGAGATCGTGATGGTGAATGGCCGTTACGCTCCCGACCTCTCGCGCTGCGACGTGCCGGGAGTCGGCGTACGGACGCTTGCCCAGGCTGGGCTCGACGGTCGGCTCGGCAGTGTGGCCGTCGACGCGTCGCATCCATTCCTGGCCTTGAACACGGCGCTCTTCGAGGACGCCATCTTCATTTCGGTGACGGCGCCAGTCGAGCGGCCGATCCACCTGATCCATCTCGCGACCGCGCCAGCCGCGCCGGCGGTCGTGCACCCGCGGTTGCTGCTGGTGGCCGGCCGGGCCGGCCAGGCGACGCTGGTCGAGTCGTACGGCGGGCCGAGCGGCGAGGTGTACTGGACGAACGCGGTGACCGAGCTGGTTCTCGAAGACGGCGCCGTGCTCGACCACGTGCGGCTCCAGCGCGAAAGCCTCGCGGCCTTCCACGTCGCGACGTTGTCGGCGACGCTCGGTCGTGACGCGCGCTACACCAACACGGCCATCACGATCGGCGGCCTGCTGTCCCGCGCTGACATCGACGTCGTCCTCGACGCCCCTGGCGCCGAGGCGGCCCTGAACGGTCTCTTCGTCGCCGACGGCAAGCAGCACCTCGACACGCACTCGCGCATCGACCATCGGCGTCCGCACGGCACCAGCCGCGAGGACTACAAGGGCGTGCTGAGCGGGCAGGCCAGCGGGGTCTTCCACGGCCGCATCCTGGTTCGCCCCGGCGCACAGAAGACCGACGCGGTGCAGTCGAACAAGAACCTGCTGTTGTCGAAGGACGCGCTCGTCAACTCGACGCCGCAACTCGAGATCCTGGCCGACGACGTGAAGTGCAAGCACGGCTCGACGACCGGTCAGCTCGACGAGACGGCGCTCTTCTACCTGCGCACCCGCGGAATCTCCATGGAAGCGGCGCGCAGCCTCTTGACCTTCGCGTTCTGCAGCGACATCGCCTCGCGGATCCGCGTGCCGCAGGTGCGCGATTCGCTGGAGGCGTTCCTGCGCGATCGCCTGCCCGAGGCGCCGCGCGAGGCGGTGGCATGAGCGCAGCCGCGGCGCCGGCGCCGTTCGACGTGCGCAGGATCAAGAACGACTTTCCGGTCTTGAAGCAGCTCGCGCGCGGCAAGCCGCTGGTGTACCTCGACAGCGCCAACACCTCACAGAAGCCACAGCGCGTGATCGACGCCGAGCGCGAGGTCTACGAGACCTATTACGCCAACGTCCACCGCGGCGTGTACGAGATCTCGGCCAAGGCAGAGAAGGCGTTCGAGGGCGCGCGCGTGAAGCTGCAAGGCTTCCTGGGCGCCGCCCAGAGCCGCGAGATCGTCTTCACGCGCGGCACCACCGAAGCGATCAACCTGGTTGCCTACACGTTCGGCCGCAAGAACGTGGGCGCCGGCGACGAGGTCTTGATCTCCGGGCTCGAGCACCATTCGAACATCGTGCCGTGGCAGATGCTGTGCGAGGAGAAGGGCGCGCGGCTGCGCGTGGCGCCGATCGACGACGCCGGCGAGATCCGTCTCGACGAGATGCAGAAGCTGATTGGGACGCGCACCAAGCTGGTCGCGGTCGGGCACGTCTCGAACGCGCTCGGCACCGTCAACCCGGTCCGCGAGATCGTGACGATGGCTCATGCCCAGGGCGTGCCGGTGTTGATCGACGGCGCCCAGGCCGCGCCGCACCTGCCGCTGAACCTGCGCGAGCTCGACTGCGACTTCTACGCGATCTCCGGCCACAAGATGTTCGGCCCGTCGGGCATCGGCGCGCTCTACGGCAAGGCCGAACGCCTGGAGGCGATGCCGCCGTTCCACGGCGGCGGCGACATGATCCTGTCGGTCACGTTCGAGAAGACGACCTACAACAAGATCCCCTACAAGTTCGAGGCCGGTACACCGAACATCGCCGGCACGATCGCGCTCGGCGCGACCGTCGATTACCTGAACGGGATCGGCATGGCGAATATCGCGGCCCACGAGCATGCGCTCCTGGACTACGCCACCGATGCGCTCTCGGCCCTGCCGGGCCTGCGCATCATTGGCACCGCGAAGCAGAAGGCGGGCGTCGTGTCGTTCGTGCTCGACGGCATCCATCCCCACGACGTGGGCACGGTCGTCGACCATGAGGGCGTCGCGATCCGCACCGGCCACCACTGCGCCCAGCCGGTGATGGAGCGGTTCGGCGTGCCGGCGACTTGCCGCGCCTCATTCGCGGTCTACAACACGACCGAGGACGTGGACGCGCTGGTGCGCGGCCTGCTCAAGGTCCAGGAGATGTTCCGTTGAGCGACGAGCTGCGTGAGCTCTACCAGGAGGTCATCCTCGACCACACCAAGCGGCCGCGGAACCTGCGCGAGATCAGCGACGCATCGCGCCGCGCCGAAGGCTTCAACCCGCTGTGCGGAGACCAGGCGACCGTGTATCTGACGCTCGAGGGCGACGTCGTCAAGGACGTGAGCTTCGTCGGCAAGGGCTGCTCGATCTCGACCGCGTCGGCTTCGATGATGACGGAGGCAGTCAAGGGCAAGACTCGCGCCGAGGCGGAGCTGCTGTTCGAGCGCTTCCACACGCTGGTCACCAGCGAGCCCGACAAGGCGCGTGACAACTTAGCACCCGAGCTCGGCAAGCTGGCGGTGTTCGCCGGGGTCGCCGAGTACCCAGCGCGCGTCAAGTGCGCATCGCTGGCCTGGCACACGTTGAAGGCGGCCCTGGACGGCGCGGAGACGGCGAAAACCGAATGAGAGAAGCCCGCACGCTGACGCGCGACATCGAGACGGCCGCCATCCCGTATGGGGACAAGATTCCCCTGAAGGCGGGCATCACCGTCTTCATCACGCAATCCCTCGGCGGCACGTTCACGGTCGTGACGGACATGGGCTACATGGTGCGCGTCGAGAGCAAGGACGCGGACGCGATCGGCGAGCAGCCCCCGCAGGGGCCCTCGGCAGCGGAGCTCAGCGAGAAGTCGTTGCAAGACCTCGCCTGGGACCAGCTCAAGACCTGCTACGACCCCGAGATCCCGGTCAACATGGTGGACCTGGGCCTGGTCTACGCCTGCGACGTCGAACCGATCGATGGCGGCAGCAAGGTCGCGGTGCGCTTCACGCTGACGGCGCCCGGCTGCGGCATGGGCGACTACCTGAAGCGCGACGTCGAGACCAAGATCGCGGCGCTGCCCGGCGTGAAGGAAACCGACGTCCAGGTCGTGCTCGAGCCCGCCTGGGACCAGAGCCGGATGACCGACGCGGCGCGGCTTCAGCTCGGGCTCATGTGAGGAAGCGATGAAGCTGTCGACCCAGGAAGAGTACGGTCTGCGCTGTGTGTTGCAGATGGCGCGGCGCGGCGACGACGCGAGCCTGACGCTCGCCGACCTGGCGCGACTCGAAGGCGTCTCGCAGCCGAACGTCGCCAAGATCATGCGCATCCTGAGAAAAGCCGGATTCGTGCGCAGCACGCGGGGCCAGACCGGCGGTTACACGCTGGCGCGTCCGGCGGCGGAGATCAAGGTAGGCGACGTGCTGGCGGCGATGGGCGGGCGGCTCTACGACGCCAGCTTCTGCGAGAGCCACGCCGGCGCGCACCTCTACTGCGCCCACACCGGAGACTGTTCGATCCGGCCCGTCTTGATGCAGGTCCAGATCGCCATCGACCAGGTGCTCGGCAAGCTGACGCTGGGTCAGCTCCTGTGCAGCGAAGGCGAGATGCGCTCCCGTACAGGGTCTCGCGCGATCAACCTGCCGCTCGTCGAGGTCCGGACTATTTCGTGAGACCCATGAAACTCGTTCGCACGCTCTCGCCGTACCTGCTCGCCGTCGGCCTGGCCGCCTGCGCGGACAAGGAACCGGTTGTTCCGACCGTCCTTGCCACGCCCACGCCGACACCCACGCCCTCGCCGACCGCGGTTCCCACGCCCAGCGTGAAGAGCTGCACGGTGCCCGAGAACGACGACTGCGCGCGCAGCGGCTGCTGCCGCAAGGGCGGGACGATCGAGTTCGAAGACAAGATCACGGAAGCGATGGCGGCGCTCGAGAAGCGCTATCCCGAGTTCTTCAACGAGGACGGGTCGCTCGACATCGAGGAAGTCGAATACACGGCCGCCCTGGCGACGCAGATCACGGAGATGTTCGGAATCTGCGCCAAGGGAGGCGGCGCCCGCTTCGGGTCGATCTCGAGAGATGAAGTTGCGATGAAGATCGACAACGACAGGTCGCAGAACGTGGACGTGATCCGGGGATCCGACAACAGGCCGATGATCATCGGCGTCTACGTCTGCCGCCCCGCGTCTTTCTGAAGAACTCACTCGAACATCGTGCCGTGGCGGCGCGCGCGATCAGCTTGCCGTTCGTCGAGGTCCGAACTATTTCGTGACTCGGCCCACCGGGCTGTGTAAAATTGGAAGTCGGTCCCAGTGGCCGACGCCAAATCAGGAGACTCGCAATCATGAAATCTGTGCGTTCGTTGTGGCCATACTTCCTCGCGGTCGCGCTCGCGGCCTGCGCGGACAAGGAACCGGTAACCCCGACCGTCGTGGCCACGCCCACACCCACGCCAGCTCCGACCGCCGTCCCCACGCCCAGCGTCAAGAGTTGCACGCTGCCTGAGAACGACGACTGCGGCCGCGCCGGCTGCTGCACAAAGGGCGGCAATGTCGCGTGGGAGACCGAGATCGAGGAGGCACAGGCGGCGCTGGCGAAGCGCTATCCCGAATTCTTCAACGAAGACGGGACCATCGAGGTGGAGGAGGTCGAGTACACGGCCGCGCTGGCGAAGCAGATCACCGAGATGTTCGGCATCTGCGCCAAAGGTGGCGGCATTCGCCAGGGGTCGATCTCGAGAGATGAAGTTGCGATGAAGTCCGACAACAGCAGGTCGCAGAACGTGGACGTCCTCATTAGCACCAGTAAGGGCGAATTGCCCGGGATCGTCGGCGTCTACGTGTGCCGCCCCGCCTCTTTCTGAGGATCTAAACGGGGGGCGCCCACAGCCCCCCCCGGTCACATCGCGCTAAGATCGCGCGCAGATGGCGACCACGAGCCCGGCGTCACCCCGCGTGTCGCCGGTCGAGGCGGCCCAGCAGGCGGTCGAGTACGCGCGCCGGCAGCTGTTCCCATTCCGCTTCGACCGCTGGCTCGCGCTCGGCTTCGTGGCGTTTCTCGACCAGTGCGGGCGCGGCGGTGGCAGCGGCGGCAGCAGCTTCACGCCCCCGGGGAACTTCGCCGGCAACGACCGCCTGCCGTCGATGCCGGGCTTTCCCGACCTGCCGAGCAGCGTCGCCGACAACCTCACGTTGATCGTCGCGGTCGCGGCGATCGTGCTCACGATGCTGGTGGCGTTCGTGGCGCTGATCCTATGGATCAACAGCCGCGGCATCTTCATGTATCTCGACAACGTAGCGACCGGCCGCAGCGACGTGGCGCGGCCCTGGGCGGAGCACAAGGAAGAGGCGAGCTCCCTGTTCGCCTGGCGTTTCGGCCTGGCCGTCGCCACGCTGGCGGGCGTGCTGCTGATCGCCGGGCTCGGTGCGCTCGCTTACTTCTCGGTGCGCCGTGGCGCCCTCGCGGGAGGTGTCGCGCTCGCGATGTCGCTGCTGATCCTACTGCCGCTGTTCTTGGCGCTGGTGTTCGCCGCGGCAGTGTTGTCGGTGGCGCTCCGGGACTTCGTGGCGCCGATTCAGTTCGTGAAGAAGATCTCCTGCGGGGATGCGCTCGCGGAGTTCGGCAGCGTCTTTCGGGCCAACATGGGCAGCTTCCTCTTCTATTTGCTGCTGAAGATCGCTTTCGCCATCGCGCTGGCGATCGTTGCGATGCTCGTGGGTTGCATGACTTGCTGCCTCGGCTTCCTGCCGGTGGTCTCCCAGACGCTGCTGCAACCGGCTTTCTATTTCGAGCGAGCCTGGAGCCTGTTCCTGCTCAGAGGGTTCGGTTACGACTTGCTGCGCGAGCAGGCGCCGGCTGCTGCGCCTCGTCCCGGGCGGTTTTCGGCTTCGCCGCCCTGGACGCCACCACCCTTACCGGAGGGTTAGAGCTACTTCTTCTTGGCTGTGCTCTTCTTCGCCGCCGGCGGCTTGGTCTTCTTGGCCGGGGCCGTCAGCTCTTTGATGGCGTCGGCGGCGATCCAGTGGGCCGACTTCGCCTCGAGCTGATCCAGCTCCTTGGCGAGATCGAGCGCGACCTTCTTGAGGCTCTTGTTGCGCTTGCCGATCTCCTTCAGCGCCGACGCGATCGCCTTGCGGACGAACGGCCGGTCGTCGCCGGCCTCGCGCTTGATGATCGGGATGAAGCGCAGGAACTCGGTGTCGACGGCCTTTTGATCGCTGATCGCGAGCGCGGCCACCAGCGCGAACGCCGCGCGTTTCACGTACTCTTCCTTGCGCGCGCTCCAGGCCACCGACTTGGCGTAGGCGAACGGAGTCTTGTCGAAGAGATTCACGCAGCAGGCGTCGCACAGCGCCCACGAGTCGAAATCGCGCACCCAACGTTCCATCTGTTTCGGGGTGACGCGCGCCGGATCGTCGACCATGCTCGCCAGCACGCGCGCGTCGTGGATGCCGGAGGCCCACAACTGCTGCGCGATCAGCCGGTCGACGCCGATGTCGGCGCAGAGCTTGCGCAGGTCTGTATCGGACACGCCGAGCGCGGCCCTTGGCGTGACGCCTATTTTTTGCAGAGCCTGGACAGCCGCGGGGTTCTGCAGCGAGCGCAGGCGGCTCAGCACTTCGCCAACTAGCATTCTCTCCTCGTCAGTCTTCGTTGTGACTGCAAAAGCCGGCGTAGTTCAGTCATGGCTTGGGGATGATCGGCCATCGGCCGGCGATCACCCTGTTGGACGACCCGGTTCCAGTGGTCCTCGGGGTTGGCCCGCAGCCAGGCGCATAGTGTACCGCGACCGAGCCGCGAATAGGTACTCGGGGAGGCCACGATTCCACTTCCGGCGGCCAGGACGAGCGGTCCTTCGGAGAGCGGGCCAAGGCCTCGCCGAGCGAGAGGCCGGCAGCCTCTTCGATTATCCTAGACGTTCATGGCCGACGCGCCCGCAGCCCAAAAGGCTCCAGTCCGCTTCGAAACGCACCCCGCGCGGTACGTGCATTGGAAGCTCGAAATCGAGGCGCCACTGGCGCGTCTGATGATGGACATCCAGGAAGAGCGGCCGCTCGTGCCCGGCTATTCACTAAAGACCAACAGCTACGACCTCGGGGTCGACATCGAGCTGGCCGACGCGATCCAGAGGCTGCGCTTCGAACATCCCGAGGTCGGCTGCGTCGTGATCACGAGCGGCAAGGACCGCATCTTCTGCTCGGGCGCCAACATCTACATGCTCGGGGCCTCGAGCCACGGTTTCAAGGTCAATTTCTGCAAGTACACGAACGAGACGCGGCTCTCGATCGAGGACGCCTCGCTTCACTCCAGCTTGAAGTCGCTGTGCGCCATCAACGGGCCCTGCGCCGGGGGCGGCTATGAGCTGGCGCTCGCCTGTGATCACATCGTGTTGGTAGACGATTCTTCGTCGGCCGTGAGCCTGCCCGAAGTATCGCTGCTGGGAGTGCTTCCGGGCACCGGCGGACTGACGCGAGTCGTAGACAAGCGCAAGGTGCGCCGCGACCTGGCCGACGTGTTCTCGAGCCTGGGCGAGGGCGTCAAGGGTAAGCGCGCGGTGCAGTGGCGGCTGGTGGACGAGACCGTGCCGCTCTCGAAGTTCGCGGCGCGCGTGGCTGAGAAGGCCAAGGAGCTTGCTGCCGCCGCGCCCGCGCGCAGCGGGCCGGGGATCGAGTGGACGCCGCTCGGCGGCGCCTATTCGGAAGCCGGGATCCAGCATCGCTTCGTCACACTGGCGATCGACGCCGCGGCGCGCACCGCCCAGCTGACGCTGCGCGGTCCCGAGGCCGGCGAAGCCTCGACCGCCGCCTCGATGCGCGCGCGCGGCTCGGAGCTCTGGGCGCTGCGCGCGTTCCGTGAGCTGGACGACGTGCTGCTGGACCTGCGCTTCAACCGGCCCGAGATCGGCGTCGTGGTCGTCCTCACGCAGGGCGACATCGGCCGGGTGCTCGCGGCCGACAAGGCGCTCGTGGATTTTCAGGACGACTGGTTCGTTTCGGAAGTGATCCACCACATGCGCCGCGTGCTCAAGCGCATGGACCTCACCGCGCGCAGCTTCCTGGCCGTGATCCAACCCGGCTCGTGCTTCGCCGGGTCGCTCTTCGAGCTGGCGCTCGCCTGTGACCGCTCGTACATGCTCGCCGGCGCAGCGAACGCCCCCGAGATCGCGTTCTCGGCGCTGAACGGCGGCGCGCTGACGATGTCGAACGGGCTCTCGCGCCTCGACACGCGCTTCCAGGGCATCGAGACGCCCGAGCTGATCGCCGGCCAGCGCTTCGGCGCCGCCGAGGCCCTGGATCAGGGTCTCGTGACCTTCGCACCCGACGAGATCGACTGGCACGACGAGGTGCGACTGGCGATCGAAGAGCGGGCGAGCCTGTCGCCCGACGCGCTCACCGGGATGGAGGCCAGCCTGCGCTTCGCGGGCCCCGAGACGATGGAGACGAAGATCTTCGGCCGGCTCTCAGCCTGGCAGAACTGGATCTTCCAGCGCCCGAACGCGGTCGGCGAGCGCGGAGCGCTCACGCTCTACGGAAAGCCCGAACGCCCGAAGTTCAATTGGGGGAGGACCTGAATCCTGGGGAGGACTCACACAATGAAGACACGCGCCTCAACCCTGATCTGCCTGCTGTCGCTCGGCGCGGGCGCCCAACCCTTGGCCGAGACCGATCGCGCCAAGCTGCTGTCGGCGATGGACGCCAGAGCCGGGGCCTTCGGCGATCTCTCGCGCAAGATCTGGGAGTTCTCCGAGGTCGGCTACAAGGAGACCCGAAGCTCCGCGGCGCTGCGCGACGAGCTCCGGGCGCAGGGCTTCACTGTTCAGGACGGCGTCGCCGGGATTCCGACCGCGTTCGTCGCCAGCTATGGCAGCGGCAAGCCGGTGATCGGAATCCTCGCGGAATACGATGCGCTGCCCGGGCTGTCGCAGTTCGCCGAGCCCGATCGCAAGCCGCGTGTCGAGGGAGATCCCGGCCACGGCTGCGGTCACAACCTGCTCGGCGTTGGCGCGACCTTCGCCGCAATCGCCGCCAAGGACGTGATGGTCGAGAAGAAGCTTCCCGGCACGATCAAGCTCTTCGGCACGCCCGCCGAAGAGGGCGGCGGCGGCAAGGTGTACATGACGCGCGCCGGGCTGTTCAAGGACGTCGACGTGGTGCTCACCTGGCATCCCGGC
This sequence comes from uncultured Acidobacteriota bacterium, assembly GCA_964628275.1. Taxonomy (GTDB): domain Bacteria; phylum Acidobacteriota; class Vicinamibacteria; order Fen-336; family Fen-336; genus CAZVOI01. The sequence goes on from CAZVOI010001037.1 coordinate 20,579, forward strand.
GACCGCAACACCGCCGGCCTGGGCACGACGCTCGCGAACATCAACGCCAAGTTCCGCTTCCACGGCCTGCCCGCCCACGCGGCCGGAAGCCCCGACAAGGGACGCTCCGCGCTCGACGGGTTGTTGCTGATGGCCCACGGCGTCGAGCTGATGCGCGAGCACATCCCGTCCGAGACGCGGATCCACTACATCATCACCAAGGGCGGCGACGCTCCCAACGTCGTGCCCGGCTTCGCCGAGATCTACATGTACGCGCGGCATTCCGACATGCCCACGCTCGACGGCGTCTGGTCGCGGATCGAGAAGTGCGCGCAAGCGGGAGCCCTCGCGACCGAGACGCGCCTGGAGATGGAGCTCGTCAACAGCGTCTACAACGTGCTGCCGAACGACGCGCTGGCCGCGCTCTTCGACAAGAACCTGCGCCGGGTGGGCGGCGTGAAGTACACGGCCGACGAGCAGGCGTTCGCCGAGCGGCTCGCGAAATCGTTCGCGCCGTCGAAGGAGGCGCTCGCGATCGGCACGCAGGAGAAGGTCCAGCCGCCCCGCGATGGCACGAGTTCCAGCTCCACCGACGTGGGCGACGTGAGCTGGCAGCTTCCGACCGCCGAGCTGAGCACCGCAACCTTCGTGCCCGGAACGCCGGGCCACAGTTGGCAGTCGACGGCGTGCGCCGGGATGAGCATCGGCCGCAAAGGCATGCTGGTCGCGGCCAAGACGCTGGCGCTGTCGGCGCTCGACCTGCTCACGACGCCGGCCGAGATCGCCGCGGCGCGCCAGAGCTTCGAGAAGCGCCGCTCCGGCTTCGAGTATCGCTCGCGCTTGCCGGCCGACCAGAAACCGCCGCTCAACTACCGGGACAAGTAGCCATCCATGTCCACAGTAGACCTGACGTCGAAGATCCCGAACAACGTCGACCTGGCGCAGGACAAGCGCCTGTTGCGCGCGCTCGAGCAGTGGCAGCCCAACTACATCGACTGGTGGAAGCAGATGGGCCCCGACGGCTTCCAGCAGAAAGACGTGTGGTTGCGCACCGCGACCAGCGTCGACGCCGAAGGCTGGGCGCACTTCGACTACGTGCGGATGCCGGACTATCGCTGGGGGATCTTTCTCGCGGAGCCGACGCGGGACCGCACGATCGGCTTCGGCGACGCGATCGGGGAGCCGGCCTGGCAGGTCGTGCCGGGCGAGCATCGCAACACGTTGCGGCGGCTGATCGTCACCCAGGGCGACACCGAGCCAGCCAGCGTCGAGCAGCAGCGGCTGCTGGGCAAGACCGCGCCGTCCCTCTACGACCTGCGCAACCTGTTCCAGGTGAACGTCGAAGAGGGCCGCCACCTTTGGGCGATGGTGTATCTGCTCCACAGCCAGTTCGGGCGCGACGGCCGCGAGGAGGCGGAGGAGCTGCTGCAGCGCCGCAGTGGCAACCCCGACAAGCCGCGCATCCTGGGCGCGTTCAACGCGCCGATCGAGAACTGGCTCGACTTCTTCATGTTCACGATGTTCACGGATCGCGACGGCAAGTATCAGTTGCTGGCGCTCGCCGAGAGCGGTTTCGATCCTCTGGCGCGGACCACGCGTTTCATGCTCACCGAAGAGGCGCACCACATGTTCGTGGGCGAAAGCGGCGTCGAGCGGGTCGTCCAGCGGACAGCGGAGCTATTGAAACAGGACCCGAATGCTGACGTCCGCAAGCAGGGGGGCATCCCGCTGGAACTGGTCCAGAAGCACTTGAACCTCTGGTTCGCGCTCTCGCTCGATCTGTTCGGCGGCGAGATCTCGTCGAACGCCGCGGCCTACTTCGCCGCGGGCCTCAAAGGCCGCGCCAACGAGGACAGGTACGACGAGCATCGCGCGCTCGACCAGGGCTATCGCATGTCGGTGGTGAAGGACGGCGCGGTCGTCGAGGAAGACGTGCCGCTCCGCAACGCCATGAACGAGGTCCTGCGCGACCAGTACGTCGACGACTGCCAGCGCGGCGTCGACCGCTGGAACAAGCAGCTCGCTGACGCGGGGCTCTCGGAGCGGCTGCGTTTGCCGAGCCGGCGCTTCTACCGCCAGATCGGGATCTACGCCGGCATGCCGTTCGACCCGACCGGCGCGCTGCTGGCCAAGCCGGAGTGGGAGCGCCGCCGCGGCGAATGGCTGCCGAGCGCCGACGACAAGGCCTACATCCAGAGCCTCCAGCATGCGGTCACCCAGCCGGGTCAGATCGCCAACTGGATCGCCAGGCCGGCCCGAGGCATCAAGGGCCTGCCGTTCGAGTACGAATACGTGCGGCTGGACTAGGAGCCGGACCTCCGCTGGCAATGCTCATCGCTAGAGTCCAGGCGGTAGAATCCGGTGTCGAGTTCCCGAACATGCCCGCCAAGACCCGCGCGACGATCGAAGACCTCTGCCATGTCCCAGAGCACGGGTTCTCGGTCGACGAGTTCTTCGAATAGTCGCGCGGCACGCCTGGCCGCGTAGACTCCCGCGCCACTCCATGCGCCGCGCGCTGATCGTCTACAACCCGATGTCGGGCCGGCGCCAGCACAGCCGGAAGCTCGCCCGCATCGTTCGCGCGCTTCGCGACGGCGGCATCGACGCCGAGCCGGTCGCCACCAATGAGCCCGGCCACGCGACCGAGCTGGCGCGCCAGGCGATCGCCGACCGCCCGGAGATCGTCTTCGGCTACGGCGGCGACGGCACGATTCGCGAAGTGGCCGCGGGGCTGGTCGATTCCGAGGTTGCGCTGGGGGTGCTGCCCGGCGGCACCGTCAACGTGGTGGCGCGCGCGTTCGCCCTGACCACCGATCCGGTCGAGGCGGCGCGACGGCAGTGCCGGTTCGAACCGCGCCGGATCGACGTCGGGATCTGCGCGGGCAAGCCGTTCCTGATGCAGGCGTCCTCCGGGCCCGAGGCCTACGCGATGCACCGCTTGAGCACGACCCTCAAGAAGCGGCTGGGATTCCTGGGGGCGGTGCTGTCCTCGACGGCGTCGATCCTGCGCTACCCGTTCCCGATCATCGAGATCGAGGCCGACGGGAAGAAGCACCAGGCGCTGGGCGCGCTGGTGTGCAACATCTCGGAGCTGGCCGGACCCTTCCGTTTGATTCCCGACGGGTCCTTCGACGACGGGCGGATGGAGCTGTTCCTGTTCAAGGGCCGCGGGCTGGGCGACGCCGTCTCCTTCTGTCTCGACCTGGCTCGCGGCGCGCACGCGAAGCGCCGCGACGTCGAGATCCACCATGTGGAGCGCGTCGTCTTCACCGGCCCGCCGGGAGCCTTCGTGCAGCTCGACGGCGACGCGCTGCGCGACGTGCCGCACCCGATCGAGATGACGCTCGCGCCGAAACGCCTGCTGGCGCTGGTGGCCTAGACAGCGGCGCGCGCTTTTCCGAGCAGGCGCCTGAGGCCGGAGTCGAGATCGAGCGCGTCGGTCTCGTCCCAGCGGAACCAGCGCAGGTCGCTGGATTCGAGCGCCGCCAGCCGCGGCGCCGCGTCGCCCGGAGCCACGAACAGATACCGCAGGTCGAGGTGCTCGTGAGCGGGCTCGTCGCCGCGCGCGGGGATCTCGTGAACGTCCACGTCGAGCGGACGCGGCGCGCGCGGATGCAGCATCAGCCCCGAGAGGCCGGTTTCCTCGATCGCCTCGCGCAGCGCGACATCCTCGCCGCGCGTCTCACCGGGATCTCCATGGCCGCCGGGTTGGAGCCAGCGCGACAGCTTCTTGTGATGGAGCAGCAGCACGCGCGCGCCGTCGGCCGCGACGACCGCGGCGCTTCCGGTCAGATGGCCGTCGCGGATCGCCCGATCGAAGGGATCAGCGTGACTCTCGACGAAAGCGATGATGCGGGCCAGGTCCGAGAATTCTTCGCCCTCGGTCGGACGGTGGGAACGCAGCGATTCGAGAAGGGAAGCCACGCGAAGCGGCCCATTGTAGCCGCCGCTATAATCGCGCGGTCAACGACACAAAAGGAGGGCTCGATGCCCACGGATGCGGCGCTTCTCGCCGAGGTGCCGTTCTTTCAGCTCCTCGACGACGAGGAGCGCGAGGATCTCAGCAAGCAGCTCGACGTCGTACAGATCCCAGCGGGCCAGAACGTCTTCACCTATGGCGAACCGGGCGACTCGCTGTACGTGGTGCGCCGCGGCGAAGTGGAGATCTTCTTCAAGGACGACACCGGCACCAGGATCGTCCTCGAGACTGGCGGCGAGGGGGCGCTGTTCGGAGAGCTGTCACTGCTCGACGGCGGCCCGCGCACGGCCTCGGTGCTGGTGACCTCCGACCTGGAAGCACTGCGGCTGGATCGGCCGGACCTGGATGCCTTCCTGCGCAAACACCCGGCCGCCGCGCTCGACCTTCTGGCCGCGATGGGCCGGCGGCTTCGCCTCACCGCCGAGAAGCTGCGTCACACCGCCTCGCGCAACGTCAACCAGGAAGTCGAGGACCGCCGCACCAAGGTCGAGAAAGCGGCTGACTGGATCGCGGAGTTCAGCGGCAGCATCCCGTTCCTGATGATCCACGTCGCGATCTTCGCGATCTGGATCGGACTCAACGTCCCGTGGGTGCCCGGCGCGCCCCTGTTCGACCCGTTCCCGTTCGGCCTGCTGACAATGGTCGTCTCGCTCGAGGCGATCATCTTGTCGGTGTTCGTCCTGCTGAGCCAGAACCGTCAGTCCGCCAAGGACCACGTGCGCAGCGACGTCGAGTACGAGGTCAACCTGAAGGCCGAGCTGGAGGTCGCCCACCTGCACGAGAAGCTGGACTCGCTCTCCGCCGACACCGCCGCGCGCTTCGAGAGGATCACCAAGGCCCTCGAGAAGAAGCCGTAGCTAGACGAGCTGCCACCGCTTCAGGATCGACAGCAGCGGCGGCAGCGGCTCTTGCCACAGCCACTCGCTCTGGAGCCACAAGCCTTCGAGGACTCGGCTGCGAACAGTCCCATCCGCGTCCGCCGGAACCAGACGATAGCGGCTGTCGTTCTCGAGCACGCGAACCTCGAAGCGACGCGTTCCGCGATCGATCAGCCAGTACTCGCGGACGCCGCCCGCTTCGTACTCGCGCAGCTTCTCGACTGTGTCGCGCGTCCGGCTTTCCGGGCTCACGATCTCGACCGCGAGGTCGGCCGGTCCTGCGATGTGGTTCTCGCGCAGGCGGTCAAGGTGCTCGGCGGCCAGGAACAAGACGTCGGGCTCCCGGCCGGCGAGGTGGGCGGCGGTCTTCATCTGGAACGGCTGAGAGCGCACGACGCCGCAACCCTTGGCCTCGACCCAGCAACGAAGCAGCGCGATCAGGAACCCTTGCAGGTCTTGATGACGATCCGAAGCCGGGCTCAACTCGATGACCCTCCCGTCGACCCACTCTCGCGAGCGTCCGTCGGCGGGCGCCTCGCGGAGGAAGTCATCGTAGGAGAGGCAACGGCCGGCCCAGGTCCCGGCGACGTCCGCGGCTCTCGATGCCGTCACGATTCCTAGGCTATGCCTCGCGCCCGCGCCGGGTCAAAGCCTGAAGCGGCCTTGACACCGCATGCCCAAGCTAGGACCCTCCGAGCCATGAAGCGCGCGACACTTTCGAGCAAAGGACGGCTGGTCCTCCCGGCGAAAGTGCGCCGGCCCCGACGCTACCAGACGGTTCGCCACCCGAAGTCGGGCTTGCCTGTGATGGTGCCGGTGAAGCGATCGTCACGAAGGGTCACGGCTGAAGAGATCGCCCGCCTCAACGACGATCTCCTGTGAGCCGGATCAAGCATCGCGCGGCGGTGCTCGTCGTCTAGCTGCCCCTACATGTCAGGGTGGCTCCTGCAGAGTCGCGGCGTGTACACTCCTGGCGCTTCTCAAAAGATGGCAATGAGAGCACTCCACCGCCGCTCGCTCCGGATGCCGTCCCGGCGTCCGCCGCTGCGCCGAATGCTCTGGGCGCTCCGCGAGCTGCACGCCGGCCGCCGCGTCACCGCGCCGCTGGTTGCTCAACAATTCGGCTGCGGCGTCCGCACGATCTATCGCGACTTCGACTTCCTCCGCGACGAGTGGGGGACGAAGATGGAGTTCGACCGCGGCGACCTCTCGTTTCGCCTCACCGAGAAGAGCGCCCCCATCCCGCCGATCGGCCTCTCCGAGGGCGAGCTGGTCGCGCTCTACTTCGCGGAGAAAGTCCTCGACCAGTATCGCGGCACGCCCTGGGAGAAAGACCTGACGCTGGCCTTTCAGAAGATCCAAGCCCTGCTGCCCGAGCAGATCAAGGTCCTTCCTGACCGCCTCGACACCTACCTCTCCCTCGATCTCGGCCCGCTCCCGCAAGGCAACCCGGAAATCTTCCGAGAAGTGGCGAAAGGCCTGGTCCGCGGCCGTCGAATCCGCATCCGCTACCAGAGCTTCCACAGCAACACTACCGCCGAGAGAACCGTCGATCCCTATCGCTTCCTGAACCTCAAGGGCGACTGGTACCTCGTCGCCTGGGACCACAAGCGCGCGATGGTCCGCGACTTCGCCCTCCACCGCATCCGCCGCGTCACGGTCATGGACGAATCCTTCACGCCGCATCCCGGCTTCAACCTTATTAAGTACACCGCAGACATTCTCTCGATCGAAAAGACCGGCCGCATCGCCAACGTCGCCATCCGCTTCGCGCCCAACCAGGCCCGCTTCATCCGCGAACGCCGCTGGCACCGCTCCTCCCGCATTCAGGAACGCATCGACCGCGGCTGCGTCCTCCGCATGCGCGTCAAGCTCACCAGCGAGCTCCGCCGCTGGGTGATGCAGTTCGGCGAGGAAGCGGAAGTCCTGGAGCCGAGGGGTCTCAGAAACCAAGTCGCCGAAGCCCTCACCCGGGCCCGCGCCCTCTACGCGAAGCCGACCCGCCGGCCGACATCATGACCAACAAGATCCCGCTCCACGAGATGTTCGAACTCGCCCGCGCCGAGATGGAGCGCATCAACGAAAGGCAGCAACCCTTGATGGGCGCCGACGAGCTGAGCGAGTTCCTCTGGTGGCCCTTTCGGCTCGACAAGCCGAAGCAAAGCGGGATGGGGCAGAGGCACTAAGGGATGAGCGCAGTAACCCCAGACGACTTCGACGCGAACTTTGAGTCCTTGACTGGCCATGGCCCGTTTCCTTGGCAACGGGCGCTCTTTGAAGAGTTCTTGTTGAAGCAGTTCCGAAGGGCCTGCAACATTCCGACGGGGCTCGGCAAGACGTCGATAA
>CAZVOI010001038.1:0-4052 GCA_964628275.1 uncultured Acidobacteriota bacterium
AGGGCGTGGATGCCCTTGGTGACGTCGACCACCTGGGTTACGACGAGGTCCATCGCCGCGCTGCAGAGTATGTAGGCAGTGTCGCGGTCGAGGCCCTTCTGATCGACGAGGAAATCCAGCATCTCGCGGGTCGCCAGCTTCGCGGCTTCGTCGAGGTCCTCGTGCAGGCCCATCGTCATGTAGTGGGTCGCGGTCTCGGCCCGCGGCCAGCGCAGGCGGCGGCCCTTCTGCAACAGCACCTGGATCTGGCCCTTGAGCGACGCCTCGACCGCGGACAGGCTCACCTCGCCGTGCCCCTGCGCCGCGTGCCCGTCGCCGAGCGAGAGCAAGGCACCCTTGACCTGCACCGGCAGGTAGAGCGTGCTGCCCGCGCCGAGGTCCTTGTTGTCGAGGTTTCCGCCGAACATGTCCGGGGGGCCGCTCGAGACGCGTCCCATCACGCGCGGCGGGGCGACGCCGACGACGCCCCAGAACGGCTTCAACGGTATGACGACGCCTTTCGCGTACTCGAGCGTCTGGTTCTGGAGGTCGAGCCAGTGCACGCGGTCTCCGACGTACGGGAAGTCCTCGGGCAAGAGGCCGCGGTGCGGCCGGAAGCCCTGGCCGGCGAGCGGCAGCCGCGCCTCGACCGCCTCGATGCGGACTTCCAGGGTGTCCCCCGGCTCCGCGCCGTTGACGTAGATCGGCCCGACTAGCGCGTGGTCCCCCCGGCCGACGCCTTCGACTCCTTCGTAGACCGCGTACAGCTCGGCGGGGATCCGTTCCTTCGGCACACCCAGGCTTTCGTAGTAGCGCGGGTTGCCGGAGAAGGTCTCGAGACGGACCCGGTCGCCGGGCTCGATCGTGAGCACCGGCGGCAGCGACGCGTCGAAGAAGCCGTGATGCACCGTCTGCTTCGACCCCTTGAGGTCGTGGACGCGTGCGCTTCCCTGGCCCGAGACGGGCGACGACGTCGTGATGGCGAGGAGCAGAGCGGCTACCGCAGGTCGCATGGTGGCGGGAGCCTAGGCGGCCGGCAATCGCCACGCAACCTCGCGGGCGACGACAGCCACGGTATGGATGAGACTGATAGAGTGTATGTATCAGGTCAGAGGAGGCGACGTGAGGGCATCGGTCAAGAAGCGGACGTATAACCTGGACGTACACGTGATCGGGAAGGTCCGCCGGCTCTTCGATGCCAAGACCGATTCGGAAGCGATTCGCAGGGCGCTGCAGAAGACGATCGAGGACCGGGAGATCCAGGATTCCTTGGACCGCTTGCTCAGCCGAGGCCGCTTCAATGCGACCTACCGTTGAAGTATCTTCTTGACACCAACATCTATCTCGGCGCCGCCGCATCGGAGGAGCGGGCGGCTCGATTCCGGGAGACGTTCTTCCCGCTCCTGCCGTCGACTTTTCTCTCGGCCGTCGTCGCCTACGAGCTTGCGGTCAACGCGCGAGGGCGCGACACGCGCGATCTCGTGCGTGCCTTCGTCGCGCCGATGCGGCGCACGGGTCGGGTGGTGAATCCGACATTCGACGATTGGCTCGAGGCGTCCGAGGTCATCACGACGATCGGGGATCGTGAGCCGGCGTGGAGGTCGAAGTTGCCGGCTCTCCTGAACGACGTGCTGATCGCGCTAACCGCCCGACAGATCGGCGCGACAATGATCACGGCCAACCACGCCGACTTCCGCCGAATACGTCGCCACACGAATTTCCTTCTACGCTTGGTCGACGAATAGCTCGCTGCTGAGGAACACCTCGATCGCTTCCACATAGGCCGGGACCAGCGCCTTATAGTGTCGCCTCCCGTGTCCGAGCCCGCGCGCGTCGTTTTCGAGAAGGTCCAGAAGCGCTTCGGTGAAACCGATGCGGTTCGCGAGGTTGATCTCGACGTCGCGCCCGGCGAATGCCTGGTGCTGCTCGGACCGTCGGGTTGCGGCAAGACGACGCTGTTGCGCCTGGTGGCGGGCCTCGAGTCGATCGACGCGGGCACGATCCGCATCGGCGACCGGGTGGTGAACGGCGTGCCCCCGGCCGAGCGCGACGTCGCGATGGTGTTCCAGAACTACGCGCTCTATCCGCACTTCAGCGCGTTCGAGAACATCGCGTTCCCGCTGCGCAACAAGCAGGTCGCCGTCCCGGAGATCGAACAGCGGGTCGAATCGGTCGCGAAGCGCCTCGAGCTCGCCGGGCTCCTCGATCGGAAGCCGGCGCAGCTCTCGGGCGGCCAGCAGCAGCGCGTGGCGTTGGCGCGTGCGATCGTGCGCAGCCCGGCGGTGTTCCTGATGGACGAACCTCTCTCCAACCTCGACGCGCAACTGCGCGTGCAGACGCGCGGCGAGCTGAAGCGGTTGCAGCAAGAGCTCGGCGTGACCACGATCTACGTCACCCACGACCAGAGCGAGGCGATGACGCTCGGTTCGCGCGTCGCGCTCTTGCGGTCGGGCCGGATCGAGCAGCTCGGCACGCCGCTCGAGCTGTATCGAAAACCCGCGAATCGCTTCGTCGCATCGTTCCTGGGCAGCCCGGCGATCAACCTGTGGCCGGGGCAGCTCGAGGGCTCGCAACTACGGGCGGCCGGGGTCTCGCTCGCTGTGGATCCCGCGATCCGCGCAAAGCTCGAGGAAGCGGAGCGCTTCGAGGTCGGCGTCCGTCCCGAGGACGTCGAGCTCCGGCCGGACGCGGCGAACGGTGGCCGGATCCTGGTGGTCGAGCCGATGGGCAACGAGACGATCGTCACGCTCGCTCTTGGTGGCGAGACGGTCGTCGCGCGCGCCCCGGCGGATTGCGCGCTGTCTCCCGGCGACCTCGCGGGCTTTCAGGTCGTGGCCGGTCGCGCCCTGCTGTTCAGGGCACGGGACGGCTCCCGCATCGGTTGACAAGTCCCTGCTCGGGCGCGGAAACTTGGAACGTTACAAAAAAGTCACGGAAATGCGGCCGAGGTGACCAGATCGTGGCTCAGGCTCACGTAGAAGACCTTCCCGGAGGAAGATAATGTTGAAGCGAATTGCCGCCGTTTGTGGCGCCCTGATCGTCGCGGCCAACGCCCACGCCCAGGTCGATCGCGCCACCCTGTCAGGGGTGGTGAAGGACTCGTCGGGCGCGGTGATCTCGAACGGGAGCGTTACGGTGACCCACGTCGCCACCAACGTGGCGACCAAGGTCCAGACGACGAGCACGGGCAATTACCTGGTCGTCAACCTGGCGTCAGGCCAGTATCTGGTCGAGGCCGAAGCCCAGGGCTTCCAGAAGTCCGTCCAGTCGGTCATCCTCGAGGTCGGACTTCGCGGCCGCCTCGACCTGACGCTTGGGGTCGGCGGACTGGCGGAGACCGTCACCGTCGAGAACGCGGTGCGGCTCCTCAACACCGAGACTTCGGCCGTCGGCACGGTTCTCGACCAGAACGCGGTTTCGAAGCTGCCGCTGGCGATCCGCAACTGGGACGACCTGCTGGCGCTGGTGGCCGGCGTCCAGGGCGACCGCTATAGCGAAGAGGGCGGCGCTACGGCCCTCGGTCGTACCGGCGGCGTCAACGTGCACGGCAACCGCTCGCTGCAGAACAACTTCTTGCTCGACGGCGTCGACAACAACACGATCTCCACCAACGTGCAGGAACTGAGCACGCAGGTCTCGCGCCCTTCGATCGACTCGATCGAGGAGTTCAAGGTCATTACCAGCCCCTACTCGGCGGAGTACGGGCGCTCGCCGGGCGCGGCGATCTCGGTCACCACGAAGTCCGGGACCAACTCGCTCCGCGGCGCGCTCTACGACTACTACCGCAACGCGGACTACGACTCGAACACGTACTTCAACGAGGGCTACCGTACCGAGCGCGGCCTCGCGACCCTGCCCAAGCCGGTGAACGACCAGAACCAGTTCGGCGCCAGCCTGGGCGCGCCGATCATGAAGGACAAGGCGTTCTTCTTCGCCGACTACGAGGGAACGCGCATCACCAAGGGCGTCACGCGCATCACCCGCGTGCCCACGGCCGAAGAGCGGCAGGGTGTGTTCAGCGGCGGCGTGCGAGACCCGCTCACCGGCCAGCCTTTCCCCGGAAACACCATCCC
>CAZVOI010001039.1:0-1957 GCA_964628275.1 uncultured Acidobacteriota bacterium
TCGCTGAAGTTGGCCGGGTCCTCCGGGAGCGGGCGCGAGCGCAGGACCGGAGGCCGCTGCTGCAGGTACAGCAGTCCGGGCGGGCTGTGCCCGGCCGGCGTCTCGCCCTCGGCGACCACCAGACCCAGCGTCGGGTACGGAGACGGACCGAACTTCAGGGCGTAGAAGGCCAGCATCTGCTGCGCCTCGCCCATCGCATCGAGCGTCTCCCGCCGCGTGCGCGTCGCCGCGAATCCGCGCACGGCCTGTGGGCCCTCCTGGCGCATCCCCACGTCCGTCAGCCGTCCCACGATCGCGGTCAGGAACTTCCCGGGCCCGGCCAACCGATATTCGGCGCGCGTCCGGCCCGCGCCGCCGTGGAGTCCCACGAGCTCGCCGCCCGTCACCCCCAGCCAGCCTTCGGGCGTGTCGAGTTTTATCCGCGCGGTTGCGAAGTCCTCGTTCGGGGGGCGCGGGTACCAGGCCGTCCGGTTCGAGTAGACGAGCGGGGGACGGTCCACGAACACGTCCGGGGCGCCCTCGGCGCCCGGCGGCCGCGCGACCTGGACGAGCTCTGCGTCCACCGGCGCGGGGTTGTGGCGGCCCGCGTAGCGCGTGACGAGCGTGAACGGCTCCTCGCGGCCTGCGAGCGGACCGAGCGAGACCACTAGCGTGCCCTGCTCGCGCACCCGGAAGAAGAGCAGGTTTCCGCCGTCGCCGGACTGAACCGAGCTCACCTTGAAGTCGTCGGCGAGCCGCAGCCTGATTGTCGCGGCGGGAGCGGGGAGCCGGACCCACATGCGGTGCGTGGCGCTGATCTCGAAGCGCTCGGGCTCGAAGCGGGCGGTGATGTCGTGCTCCAGCACGTCGAGCGTGCGGCCGTCGTCCTCGCTGTAGTCCGGTACCTCGCCGTTCGACGGGTAGGTGCAGATCTGCAGCCGCCGGTCGCGATCGAACAGGTTCACGTCCTCGGGCTCGCTCGAGGTGAGGGCGAACGTCAGCACGCGCTTGCGGCCCCAGGGGAAGTCGACCACGGCGTCGCCCACGCCCGGCATCAGCCACCACGGCGAGCGCGGAAGCGGCGCGTCGATCAGGAAGCTGCGCTCGGCGTGAGCGCTGAAGACCCGGTCCGCCTGCGCACGGCGCACGCCCGGGTAGGGCTCGGCCTCGAACACGCGCTCGCCTTTCGCGCGCAAAAAATCCGCAGGGTGCATGCGCACGAAGGCCCAGCCCACCTCGCGATCGATGGCTGTCGTGCCGCCGAACTGACGCAGCTGCTCGCGCTCGGCGACGGGCCCGGGATTGAAGCGGACGCGGGCGCGGCCGACGAAGACGAGCAGGGTCTGGCCGACAGTGTCAGGCGTCGAAAAGAGCGTGCCCTCCTCGAGGGCCAGGCTGAAGTCCTTCAAGCGCAGCTCGAAGCCGCGGACGCGAAGCGCCTGGGGCGCGAGCGTCAGGTGGACGAGGCCGTCCATCGAGCCCACTTCCTGGCGTGACACGACCACCCACCCCGCCGGGCGCCGCTCGGCGAGCAGCGTCCAGAACAGCACGCGTGCCTTGGGCTCGGTGGCGAGGAACACCTGAGCTTCCACCACGAATCGCGACTCGCTCGGCCTGGGCGTGGGGCGCCGCAGGAAGCTGAAGACGGCCTCGTCGGAGGCGAACGCGGCCCGTAGCGTGGCTTCCTCCACCACCCGCTCCCCGGGCCCCGAGAACTCCCGCAGTGCGAGCCAGGCCTCGAGGGCGCGCGTCTGCCAGGCGGCTTCGATGCGATCCAGGAACGCGTCGACGTCCGGGGGAGTCGTCGGTGGCGCATCCTGCCCGGGCGCAAGCGTCGCCAGGAGTGACGCCGCGAGCGCCACGGCCGCCAGGCGTCGCAGCGGAAAAGCGAGGTCAGTCATGCTTGCCGAATCGGTTCCAGTAGACCACAGCCTGAGTTCACGGGGGGTCTGGGGGGTGCACAGCACCCCCCAGACCA
>CAZVOI010001040.1:0-5788 GCA_964628275.1 uncultured Acidobacteriota bacterium
CCACTCTCAGGCACGGGGGCGACGGACTCACCCATCACAAACCCTCCTACTCGTAACGGAGTGCTTCGATCGGGTCGAGGCGGGCGGCCTTGGCTGCGGGCCACAGGCCGAACGTCAGGCCGACCACCATCGAGGTGGCGAAGGCGACCAGCACCCAGGTCGGCTGGACGACAGCCGGGAACGGCGAGAAGGTGTTGATCAGGAAGGCGAGCAGGCCGCCGATCACGATGCCGATGATGCCGCCGGCGCCGGTGAGCGTCATGGCTTCGGTCAGGAACTGCCACAGGATGTCGCGACGGGTCGCGCCGAGCGCCTTGCGGACGCCGATCTCGCGCGTCCTCTCGGTCACCGAGACCAGCATGATGTTCATGACGCCCACGCCGCCCACCAGCAGGCCGATCGAGGAGATCGCAATCATCACCATGTAGATGCCGCCGGTGATCTGGCGGTAGAGGTCGGTGAGCGTGTCCTGGCTGAAGATCGAGAAGTTGTCCTTGTGCATGTACTTCAGCTTGCGGTAGCGGCGCATGGCGTCGCGGGTCTGGTCGATCGCGGCGTCCATCTGGCCGGGCGAGACGGGCTTGATGTCCGCCATCATGAAGTTGAATCGGCGGTCCTGCTTCCGGATCGCGTTCACGGGCACGAGCAGCACGTTGTCCATGCTGCGGAACAGGAAGCGTCCCTTCCTTTGCAGCACGCCGATCACCTCGAAGCGCCGCCCGTCGATCGAGATTTCCTTGCCCACGGGCTCGACGAACGGGAAGAGAGCGTCCACGATGTCGGTCCCGATCACCACCACCGGCGCGGCGCGATCGACGTCCATGCGCGAGAGGAAGCGTCCCTTCTCGACGTAGCTGTCGTGGACACTCTCGTAGGCCTCGGTGGTGCCGAGCACCTGCAGGTCGCGCGCGCGCTCGGTCCCGTACTTCACGGTCTCGGTCGGAATCCACTGCAGCGGGGCGACCGCCTGGACCGCCGGCCGTTCGGCGATCGCGGCCACCTCTTCCATGGTGAGGCCCTTGCGGCGGCGCCACTCGTCGTCGTCGATGTTCTCGCCCGGCGCCTGCGGCCGGACGAAGATCGTCGAGGAGCCCAGCGTCGCGATCTGGCGCGCCATCGAGGCGTTGAGCCCCGCCACGATCGAGCTCATGCCGGTGACGGTCATGATCCCCATCACGACGCCGAGGATCGTGAGGAACGCGCGCAGCTTGTACGCGCGGATTCCCGAGAGGCCCATGGCGACGGCCTCGCCCATCCCCATCAGGATCGGGTGGCGTTCGACAAGACGGCCGAAGATTCGCAGCATCACTCGTTCCGGAGCGCCTCGACCGGGTCGAGCGCCGCGGCCCGGCTGGCCGGGTAGATCCCGGCGACCAGGCCCACGATCGACGACACGCCGAGCGCCATGGCCACGGCCCACGGCCGGATCGGGGCCGAGAAGTTCGCCGACATGATGCTCCCGAGGATGCTAGCGAGCACAAACGAGAACGCGGCCGCGCCGAGCACCCCCATCAGGCCGCCGACGCCCGACAGCAGCACCGATTCCACCAGGAACTGGCGGAGGATGTCGCCGCGGCGGGCCCCGAGCGCCTTCCTGACGCCGATCTCCTTGATGCGCTCGGTCACCGAGACCAGCATGATGTTCATCACCACGATGCCGCCTACCAGCAGGCTGATCGCGGTGACCACCAGCGTCACCACGTAGATGCCGCGCGTCATCGTCTGCCAGAGCTCCATGATGCTCTCGCCGGTCTCGATGCTGAAATCGTCGGCCTTTTCGTAGGCGAGGTGCCGGCGCGCGCGCATGGCCACTCGCACCTGGTCCTGGGCCGCCTCGAAGCTGGCCATCGAGGCCGCCTCGGCCTGAACGCTGAACGAGCGGCGCGCGCCGTAGAGCTTCGAGAACGTCGTGATCGGCATCCACAGGAAATTGTCCTGGCTCTCGCCGAAGACGACACCCTTCTTCTCGGCGACGCCGATCACCTTCAGCATGTGGCCGTCGACGTCGATCTCCTTGCCGAGCGGCTCCATCGTGCCGAAAAACGCATCGCTGAGGTCCGTCCCGATCACGGCCACGAGCGAGGACGCCTCGATGTCGCCGTGGACGACGTGCCGCCCGGCCAGGAGCTCGCGCACGCTGCCGATGCGGGCGATGTTCTCGGTGACGCCGGCGATGCCGACGTTTTTCTGCACCACGCGGCCGCGCTTGACGCTGCCCCCGGTCCAGACCTGCGCGCCCACCTCCGAGCACAGCGTGCAGGCCTTCTTGACCGCCTCCATGTCGTCCATGGTCAGGCGCTTGCGCTTCATCATCTCCATCCACTGGGCGTTGCTGGTGATGATGTCGGGACGCTGCTGCAGGCGGAAAGCTTTGGTGCCGAGCTCGAGCACCTTCTCGGACATGTAGCCGTCGAGCCCCTCGGTGATCGCCACCACGGCGATCACCGAGGACACCCCGATCAGGATGCCCAGCACGGTCAGCAGCGAGCGCAGCTTGTTGGCGCGCAGCGACTGGATCGCGATGCCGATCGCTTCACCGAAGAGCAAGCGGCCTCCTTGTTCTCAAGGGCGCCTACGCCTTGCGGCGCTCGTCCTTCTCGATCTTGCCGTCGCGGATGTGGATCGTACGGTGCGCGTGGTCGGCGATGTCGCGCTCGTGGGTGACCAGGATGATGGTGTGGCCCTGCTCGTGCAGCCGCTCGAAGAGCTTCATGATCTCCTCGCCGGTCTGCGAGTCGAGGTTGCCGGTCGGCTCGTCGGCGAGCAGGATCGAGGGGTTCATCACCAGCGCGCGCGCGATCGCCACGCGCTGGCGCTGGCCACCGGAGAGCTCGTTCGGCTTGTGCGTCATGCGGTCGCCGAGGTCGACCATCTCGATCGCGCGCTTCGCCTGCTCGATGCGCTTGTCCTTCGGGATCCCCGCGTAGACGAGCGGCAGCTCGACGTTGTGGAGCGCCGTCGCCCGCGGCAGCAGGTTGAAGGTCTGGAACACGAAGCCGATCTCGCGGTTGCGGATCGCGGCGAGCTCGTCGTCGTTCATCTCCGAGACGGTCTTGCCGCGCAGCACGTAGCGGCCCTTGCTGGGCGTGTCGAGGCAGCCGATCAGGTTCATCAGCGTCGACTTGCCCGAGCCCGAGGGGCCCATCACCGCCACGTACTCGCCCGGCTGGATCTCGAACGTCACGCCGCGTAGCGCGTGGATCTCCTCGGACCCCATCTGGTACGTCCGCCACAGGTCCTCGGTGTGGATGATGGGCCCGCTCCAGGTGTCGCGGGCGAGGGCAGCCGCACTGCTCACGACTTCTTGCCCTTCTGCTCGAGCTTGACGCGCGCGTCGTCCTTCAGGTTCCGAAGCGTCTTGTACGAGCCGGTCACGATCACCTGACCTTCGCCGATCCCCTCGGTGATCTCGATGTCGGTGTCGCCCATGATGCCGGTCTTGACCGGCTTGAAGAGCGCCTTCTCGCCTTCCACCACGAAGACGCCGTCCTTCTCTTCGCCCTTCTCGCGCGCCACCTCCACCACCGTGTCGCCCTCGCGCGCGGCGCCGCCGCCCATGGCGTCGGGATCGACGACCTTGCCCTCCTTGTTCACCTCGCGCACCACCACCGCCTGCACCGGCACCGCCAGCACGTCCTTGCGGGTGGCCGTCGTGATGTCGGCCGTGGCGTTCAGGCCCGGGCGCAGGTTCTGCGGCGGCTCCTTGATCGTGATCGTGACCTTGAAGTCCTTGGGCTGGTTGCCGGTGTTGGCGCTCGCCTGCGTCTGCTGCGAGGCCTGGCTGCCGCTGCCGCGCACGAGCGCCGAGGCGCCTATCTCGGTGACCTCGCCCTTCATCTCGAGCCCCTCGAGCGCCTCGACCTTGACCGTCGCTTCCTGGCCGAGCTTGAGGTTCCTGAAGTCGGTCTCGTCGACCATGACCTCGCACTCCATCACCGACAAGTCGGCCACGGTCATGATCACGGTCGGGCTGAAGCTCTGGGCGCCGATCACCATCTCGCCCTGCTCCTTGGGCAGGTTGGTGACGACGCCGTCCATCGGCGAGTAGACGTTCGTCTTGTGGAGCTCGTCGTTGGTGCTGTCGAGCTGGGCCTGCAGCTGGGCGACGCGGCGCTTGGCCGCCTCGACGCCCGCCGCCTTCATCTTGAACTCGGCCTCGGCCTGGTCGTAGGCCGATTCGGACACGAGCTTGTCGTCGCGCATGCGCTTGTTGCGGTCGAAGGCCAGCTTGGCGCCAGCGAGATCGGCCTCGGCGCGCGCCAGCTCGGCCCGGGATGCGGCGACGCCGGCCTCGCCCTGCCGGGCGCCGGCCTCGTAGCGCTCGGCCTCGACCCGCGCCAACATCTGGCCCTTCTTGACGCGCTGGCCCTCGAGCACCAGGATGTCGATGAGCCGGCCCGACACGTTGGCGCCGACGTTGACGTAGCGCCTGGGCCGGACCTCGCCCGACGCGGTGACCACCTGCGTCAGGCTCTTCTTCTCTACTTTGCCCGTCTGGACGTTCACCTTCTTGCGGTTTTCGCGCGAGACGGAGAAGCCGACGACGCTTCCAATGACGGCGATTGCGACGACCGCGCCAAGGATTTTCTTGGTTTTCGGGGACATCTGGCCTCCAGGGTGCTCCAAGGCGTAATTACGTGTGAGGGGACCTTTGGGTTCGACCGAAAGGACGCCCGGCCAACACCTTGGAATAGACCAGTTTACGCTCCCCTGCTAGGATGGCGCAATGCCTCGGGACGAACGCGCGCGGACACCTGTCGACGTCCCGGTGCCCGAAATGGAGCGGTTGCTGGCCCTGGCGCTGGCGCGCGGGGGCACCTTTGCCGACCTCTACTTCGAGCACGAGACGACCTCCTCGCTGTTCCTGGAGGAGGGGATCATCCGCTCGGCGTCGGCCGGCGTGAGCTGCGGCCTGGGGGTCCGGGTGGTCGCCGGCGAACGCACCGGCTACGCCTACACCGACGACTTGTCCTGGCCCGCGATGGCCCGCGCCGCCGAGACCGCGGCCCACATCGCGCAGGACTCGAAAAGCGTCCCGCCACAGCCCGTGTCGCCCGCCCCGGTCGACCGCCGCTACGGGGAGACGAGCGTGGGCGTACTGGCGCTCCCCGATCGAATCGCGCTCGTGGAGCGGGCAGACCGTGCCGCGCGAGCCGCCGACCCGCGCATCGAGAAGGTGTTCGCGAGCCTCGGGGAGCAGACGCGGCGGGTGCGGATCGCGAGCTCGCTCGGCGTGCTGGTCGAGGACGTGCAGCCGCTGTTCTCGATCCGCGTGAGTGTCATCGCGAGCGACAAGGGGGTCAGGCGCGAGGGCTCCGCCGGCGGCGGGGGGCGGCTCGGTCCGGAGTTCTTCGTGGACAAGCCGCCCGAGCACTTCGCGCGCGAGGCGGCGCGGCAGGCGGTGACGCTGCTGGGAGCGGTGGAAGCGCCGGCCGGATCGATGCCGGTGGTGCTCGCCCCGGGCTGGCCGGGGATCCTGCTCCACGAGGCGGTCGGCCACGGTCTCGAGGGGGATTTCAACCGCAAGGGCCTGTCGGCCTTCTCGGGCCGGATCGGCGAGCGCGTGGCGGCGCCGGGCGTGACGGTGGTGGACGACGGCACCATCGCCGACCGGCGAGGCAGCCTGAACGTGGACGACGAGGGTCACAAGCCGGGCCGCACCGTGCTGATCGAGGACGGCATCCTGCGCGGCTACCTGCAGGACCAGATGAACGCCTCGCTGATGAAGATGGCCCCGACCGGCAACGGCCGGCGCGAGAGCTACGCGTCCCACCCGCTGCCGCGCATG
>CAZVOI010001041.1:0-29059 GCA_964628275.1 uncultured Acidobacteriota bacterium
CGTCGGCAACTCGGTCTCTCGCGTCGGCGGCTCGGCACAGACGAAGGCGATGAAAGGCGTGGCCGGCCGGCTGCGCCTCGACCTCGCGCAGTTTCGCGAGCTGGCGGCGTTCTCGCAGTTCGGGTCCGACCTCGACAAGGCGACGCAGGCCATGCTCGCCAAGGGCGAGCGGATGGCCGAGATCCTGAAACAGGATCAATACAAGCCGCTGGCGATGGAGAAGCAGGTCGTCATCATCTACGCGGCCACTAACGGCTACCTCGACGGCTACCCGGTGTCCGAGTGCCGGCGCTACGAGGGCGAGCTCTACGCCTTCCTGGAGACCCGGCACCCCGCGCTACTCAAGGAGATCGCCGACAAGAAGGACCTGAAGGAAGCCGGCGACCGCTTGAAGGCCGCGCTGTCGGAGTTCGCGGGCCTCTTCCAGACGAAGGCGAGCTAGAAACCAAGGAAGCTGACCGGTGCCCGCCCTTACCGACATTCGCCGCCGGATCCGCAGCGTGAAGAACACGCAGCAGATCACGAAGGCCATGAAGATGGTCTCGGCCGCGAAGCTGCGCCGTGCCCAAGAGGCGATGTTCGCGGCGCGCCCTTTCGCGCGCAAGATGATGGAAGTCCTGAACAGCCTGGCGAGCCGCGCCAAGCCAGAGCTGCACCCATTGCTCCAGGAGCATGGCGACAAGAAGATCCTGGTCGTGGTCGTGACCTCGGACAAGGGGCTGTGCGGCGGTTTCAACGCCAACATCCTGCGCGCGGCGCAACGCTTTCTGCAGGAGCAATCCGGCAAGCAGCTGGACCTCGAATGCGTCGGTCGCAAGGGGCGCGACTACTTCAAGCGCCGCGCCTGGAAGATCCGTGGCGAGCACATCGGTGTTTTCCAGAATGTGAAGTTCGCGACCGCCAAGGCAATCGCACAGGATTTGACCCGGGCCTACACGAACAACGAGCTCGATCAGGTGGTTCTCGTCTACAACGAGTTCAAGAGCGTGATCCAGCAGCGCATCGTCGTCCAGCGGCTGCTGCCGATCGCGCGGCTCACGTTCGCCCCGACCGAACCCCCGCTCGACTACCTCTACGAACCCGATGCTGCGACGATCTTCAGCGACATGCTGCCGCGCCACGTCGAGCTGCAAGTGTTCCGAGCGCTGCTCGAATCGGCGGCGGCTGAACATGGCGCGCGCATGTCGGCGATGGACGCAGCTTCCAACAACGCGAGCGACATGATCGACCGATTGACGCTCTACATGAACAAGGTCCGCCAGGCCGCCATCACCAAGGAGATCATCGAGGTGGTGTCGGGCGCTGGGTCCTGAACGGAGAAGTCTGAAGATGGCTACCGAGAACATCGGCCGCGTCGTCCAGATCATCGGCCCCGTCGTCGACATCGAGTTCGACAAGGGGGTGCCGGCAATATACAACGCCGTCCGGATCAAGGACGACGGCTCCGCCGGCGGCGAGAAGATCGACGTCGTCGCCGAGGTCGAACAACACCTGGGCGAGAACCGGGTGCGCTGCGTCAGCATGCTTCCTACCGACGGCATGGTGCGCGGCATGAAGGCGTACGACACCGGCAGTCCGATCATGGTTCCGGTGGGCCCTGGCACGCTCGGTCGCGTCTTGAACGTGATCGGCGAGCCTATCGACGAGCTGGGACCCGTCAAGAGCGACAAGCGCTATCCGATTCACCGTCCCGCTCCGGCCTTCGACGAACAATCCACCAAGCTCGAGATGTTCGAGACCGGGATCAAGGTCATCGACCTGATCGAGCCCTACCTGCGCGGCGGCAAGATCGGCCTGTTCGGCGGCGCCGGCGTCGGCAAGACGGTCATCATTCAGGAGCTGATCTACAACCTCGCCAAGAAACACGGCGGCGTGTCGGTGTTCGCGGGCGTCGGCGAACGCACCCGTGAAGGCAACGACCTGTGGCTCGAGTTCCAGGAGTCGGGCGTCATCGACATGAAGGACCTGTCGAAGTCGAAGGCCGCGCTCGTATACGGCCAGATGACCGAGCCGCCCGGAGCGCGGCTGCGCGTCGCGCTCACCGGCCTCACTTCCGCGGAGTACTTCCGCGACGACGAGGGCAAAGACGTTCTGCTTTTCATCGACAACATCTTCCGCTTCACGCAGGCAGGCTCCGAGGTCTCGGCTTTGCTCGGCCGCATGCCGTCGGCGGTCGGCTACCAGCCCACGCTGCAAACCGAGATGGGCGAGCTGCAAGAACGCATCACGTCCACCAACAAAGGCTCGATCACGTCGGTGCAGGCGATCTACGTTCCGGCCGACGACTATACCGACCCGGCGCCGGCCACCACGTTCGCCCACCTCGACGCGACCACCAACCTCTCTCGCCAGATCGCGCAGCTCGGCATCTATCCGGCCGTGGATCCGCTGGCCTCCAGCTCGCGCATCCTCGACCCGCGCATCCTCGGCAAGGATCACTACGAAACGGCGCGCGCGGTCAAGCAGATCCTGCAGCGCTACAAGGATCTCCAGGACATCATCGCGATCCTCGGCATCGACGAGCTCTCCGAGGACGACAAGATCACGGTGTCGCGGGCGCGCAAGATCCAGCGCTTCCTGTCGCAGCCATTCCACGTCGCCGAACAGTTCACCGGCATCGCCGGCAAGTACGTATCGCTCGAGGACAACATCCGCAGCTTCAAGACGATCATCGCCGGCGACATGGATCACTTGCCCGAGCAAGCGTTCTTCCTCGTCGGCGCGATCGAAGAAGCCGTCGAGCAAGCCAAGAAGATGCAGGCCTAGCGCAACATGGCCGCAGCGGGCTTGCCGACGAAGCTGACCGTGGAGGTCGTGACGCAGGAGGGCCTGCTGTTGCGTGAGGTCCTCGACGAGGTCATCGCGCCCGGATCCGACGGCTACTTCGGCGTGCTTCCCGGCCACACGCCGATGCTCACGGCACTCGGCAACGGTCGCATCTCGATCCGAAACGGCGACAAGATTCGCGACCTCACCTGCTTCGGCGGCTTTTGTGAGGTACTGCCCGACCGCGTCAACATCCTCGCCGAGATCGGCGAGCGCGCCGAGGACATCGACGTCCAGCGCGCCGAAGAGGCCAAGCAGCGATCCGCCGACCGCATGAAGACGATTCGCGACGAGGCCGGCTACAACACCGCCCACGACGACTACGTGCGCGCCATCACGCGTCTCGCCGTCGCCCGGCGCGAGCGCACCACCTAGGAGAGAAGCGCCGCCTCCACTCACGGAGAAGCGGCGGTTCGGCACAGAATCGAACACTCGCATGTTGGCCCAGATTCGCACGCTCTTTCGATATCGCCCGCTGATCCAGAGCCTGGTTTCACGCGACCTGAAGGCGCGTTACCGCGGCAGCGTGCTGGGGTTCTTTTGGAGCTTCATCAACCCGCTGCTGCTGCTCGGTGTCTACGGGATCGTGTTCACCTACATGCTGCCGGTGCCGCGAACGCCCGAGATCGAGCCGTACTTCTTGTTCCTGTTCTGCGGCATCCTGCCGTGGACCTGGTTCAACGCGTCCGTGCTCGAGTCGAGTGGGGCGCTGATGGCCGGCTCGAACCTGATCAAGAAGGTGTTGTTCCCCGCCGAGGTGCTGCCGGTCGTCAACGTCTTCGCCAACCTGATCCACTTCCTGTTCGGCCTCCCGATCGTCCTGATCTTTCTCGCCTACGAGGGGCGCCTGGGCCCGACGCTGCTGTTGCTTCCGCTGCCGGTCCTGGTTCAGTTGCTGCTCACGCTCGGCGTGGCGCTGTTCGTCTCCGCCTTGACGGTGCACTTCCGCGACATCCAGAACATACTCGGCCACGTCCTGCACCTGCTCTTCTTCGCGACGCCGATCCTCTATACCTACGCGGAGCAGAAGGGGACGCTGAAGCAGGTGCTGCGCTGGAATCCGATGACGCACGTCGTCTTCTCCTACCAGCAGATCCTGTTCCACGGCACCTTCGATCACTGGCGCGGGCTGCTGCTCGCGGGCCTCGTCGCCGTCGCGGTCTTCTGCCTGGGCGCGCTCTTCTTCGAACGGCTCCGGGACACGCTGGCGGAAGAGGTTTGAGCCGCGTATGAGCAACCCGTTGCCGGCAGTCGTGGCGCGCGACGTGCGGAAGGTCTACCGCCGCTTCGTCCAGAGGAACCAGTTCCGCACCCTGAAGAGCGCGCTGCTCACCGGCAGCCTGCTCTCGGACCTGACGCCGGACCAGACGTTCACGGCACTCGACAGCGTCAGCTTCGAGGTGCCGAGAGGCTCGACATTCGGCGTGATCGGCGAAAACGGGTCTGGCAAGTCGACGCTCTTGAAGCTCCTGGCCGGGATCACGAAGCCCACCTCGGGCAGCCTGACCGTGGGGGGGCGCATCTCGGCGTTGATCGAGCTGGGCGCCGGCTTTCATCCCGAGATCAGCGGCCGCGAGAACGTCGCGATCAACGCGATCATGCTCGGCCTCACGCAACGCGAGGTCGATGAACGCTTCGACGAGATCGTCGACTTCGCGGAGCTGCGCGAGTTCATCGACGCGCCGGTCAAGACGTACTCGTCGGGCATGTACATGCGGCTCGGCTTCGCGGTCGCGATCCATGTGGACCCCGAGGTGTTGCTGATCGACGAAGTGCTCGCTGTCGGCGACGAAGGCTTCACCCGCAAGTGCCTCGACAAGATCTCGGAGTTCCGGCGCCGCGGCAAGACGGTCTTGATCGTCAGCCACAGCCTGCACCTGGTCGAGAAGATGTGTGACGACGTGCTGTGGCTTCGCCACGGCAAGACGGTCGAGCAAGGCGACCCGAAGCGCGTCGTCGACGCGTACCTGATCCACGTCGCGGGAGGTGAGGAGGCGCTGCTCGCTCGCGAGCACGGCCAGGCCGCCGCTCCGCAGGCCGCGGCTCCCGAGGCGCCGCCGGGCCCAGCCGAAGCATCGCCGAAGGGCTACCGCGAAGGTCGCTGGGGCAGCCGCGAGATCGAGATCCGCGAGGTACGCTTCGAAGACGCGACTGGTCGGGCGCGCCACCTGTACGTCCCGGGAGAGCGGCTGAGCGTCGTGATGCGCGTCCACGCCGCGACGCGCGTCGAAGACTTCGTGTTTGGCGTTGGCTTCTTCACCGCCGACGGCGTGTCGGTGTACGGCACGAACACCGACGTCGAAAACTACGCGGCGACGGCCTTCGAGGGCGACGCCGAGATCCGCTTCACCATCGACGACTTGCGGCTGGTCGAGGGCAGCTACCTGCTCGACGTGGCCGCGCATCGCAAGGACGGAACGCCCTACGACTACCATCGTGGCCTGTATTCGTTCCGCGTCAAGAGCCGTGTGAAGGACGTCGGCGTGTACCGTCCGACGCACGGCTGGAGCTTCACGGGGGCGGTGGCGATCGAGCCCCCCGAACCACGCCCGGAGTTGGACCTGTCCGAGGAGCTGTGAGCGCACCGAGCCTCTCGATCGACGACGAGCTCTTGAAGCAGCGCGAGGCCTGGCGCCGCAGCGGCCGGCGGCTCGTCTTCACGAATGGCTGCTTCGATCTGCTCCACGCCGGCCACGTGGCGCTGCTCGAAA
The DNA here is from genome assembly GCA_964628275.1 of uncultured Acidobacteriota bacterium. Lineage (GTDB taxonomy): Bacteria > Acidobacteriota > Vicinamibacteria > Fen-336 > Fen-336 > CAZVOI01. Next base: position 5,538 of record CAZVOI010001041.1, read on the forward strand.
GCGCACGTGCCTTGGGCGACGTTTTGATCGTGGCGATCAACAGCGACGCTTCCGTCGCCAAGCTGAAGGGCTCGGGCCGGCCCCTGGTTCCGGAGCGCGAGCGAGCCGAGCTGCTGCTGGCGCTGGAGCCTGTGGACCGAGTCGTGGTCTTCACCGAGGAAACCCCTCGCCAGGCCGTGGCGGCGCTGGTACCCGACGTCCTGGTCAAGGGCGCTGACTGGGGAGCCGATGCCATCGTCGGCAGCGATACCGTCGAGGCAGCCGGTGGTCGCGTGGTTCGCGTCGAGATCGTTCCGGGACGCTCCAGCTCGGCGATTCTCGAACGCATCCGACGTTGGTGAGGGCGCGTTGGCTCGGCCCTCTCCAATCGGAGGAGTGGGTCGTGCGGGCCCGTGGGCGGCTGGCCGCGGCCGAGATCGTGCCGCTGGCTGGCTTGTTGGGCGCGGCGCGGCTCGTCGTGCCGCTGCTGCTCACCGACGCGCCGTTGCTGGTCGTCGTCCCTCGCGAGCGCGACGTCGAAGGTGTCGTGGATGACCTGCGGACGCTCGCGCACGAGGCCGGGCGGTCTCAGGTCGTCCTGCCGTTTCCGGCGCCAGGACCCTCGCCGTTTCGCGGACTGCCTCGAAATCCTGACGCGGCCCTGCAGCGCGCCACGGCCCTGCACGCGGCGCGCCGCGCCCGGGCCGCGGCGATCGTCGCTTCTCCGGCAGGCTTACTGCGGCCAACCCTGGCCGCGGAGCTCTTCGAGACGCGCGCTTTCATGGTTCGAGTCGGCGACGAGCTGACGCCCGAGATCTTGATGGAAGCTCTCGAAGACTGCGGCTATCGCAGCGAAGATCCGGTCGGACGGATCGGAGAAAAAGCGCGTCGCGGCGGAATCGTCGACTTGTACCCTCCCGACCACCCGATCCCCGTCCGGATCGAGTTCTTCGGCGATCAGATCGAGACCTTGCGCGGCTTCGACCCCGACACCCAGCGAAGCCAAGAGAGCCTCACCGAGATCGAGGTGGTGCCGCTCTCCGACGCGTTTGCGCCCCGCTCACTGATCCAGAAGCTGGCGCCGGTGCTGCGCGCGCGCTTCTCCGAGCATCGCGATCTCGAGGGCTTCCTGGCGCGCGTCGAACGCGGCTTCGCTCCAGAGTTGCTGCCGGAGCTGCTGCCGCTCGTGCCGGGAGCGACGATGGCCCCGGTCGCTGCCTTCCGCGGGCTCGTTCCGGTGGCACTCGATCCGGAGGGGATCGCGCGGGAGGCCGCCGCGTTGCTCGCGCGTGCTACCGAAGATCACGCCGTGCACGAAGCCGCGTTGCGGCCCGCCGTGGACGAAGCCTTCCTGAACGACGCGGCGCTCTTGGAGCGGTTGAGTGAGCCGCCGGCGGTGCATCTGCGTGAGATCGACCTAGAGCCGCGGCGCAGCATACTCGTCACGTGCCGGCCCGTGCGTCGCTACGCGGGCGACATCCCGGCCCTGTCCAGCGATCTCCGGCGCGGCGCCCAGCGGACGATCGTGTTTCTCGGCAACCCGGGTCGGGCCGAACGCTTCTCTGAGCGGCTCCACGAAGACGGGCATGTCCTCGGCGATGAAGCCCAAGTCGAAGTCCGGGTTGGGGCGCTCGCCGCCGGATTCGAGCTGCCCCCGCTGCGGGTGCTCGCGGACGGGGACGTGTTTCCGGAAGAAGTGCATGTCCACCGCACGCGACGCGGCGCCAAGAGCTTCCTGTCCGACTTCCGCGACCTGCGCATCGGCGATCTCGTGGTGCATCAAGACCACGGCATCGGCCGTTTCGAAGGCCTCGAGACGATCTCGATCGGCGATACGCGGCGTGAGTTCATGGTGCTTTCCTACCAGGGCGGCGACAAGCTGAAGGTTCCGATCGAGGCATTCGACCGCATCCAGAAGTACGCGAGCGCCGAAGGAGCCCGTCCAATCGTCGATCGGCTCGGCAGCGGTCAATGGGACAAGGTCAAGAAACGCGTCAAGAACGCGATGCGCGACATGGCCCAGGAGCTGTTGAAACTCTACGCCGAGCGCAAGGCACGCCCGGGTCATTCCTTCTCGCTCGACAGCCCGTGGCTCCGAGAGTTCGAGGCGAGCTTCGAGTTCGAGGAAACGCCCGACCAGGGAGCGGCGATCGCAGAGGTCGCTTACGACATGGCGCGCCCGACGCCGATGGACCGGCTGATCTGCGGCGACGTCGGCTACGGCAAGACCGAAGTCGCGATGCGCGCCGCGATGCAGGCGGTGCTCGATGCGAAGCAGGTGGCGGTGCTCGCCCCGACCACAGTGCTCGCATTCCAGCACTGGAAGACCTTCCAGAAGCGCTTTGCGCCTTTTCCGGTACGCATCGAGATGGTGTCGCGCTTCCGCAGCGCGAAAGAGACGAAGGCGGCCCTGAAGGGAATCGGCGAGGGCCGCGTCGACATCTTGATCGGCACCCACCGCATTCTCTCCAAGGACGTCGTGTTTCGAGACCTCGGCCTGCTGGTGATCGACGAAGAGCAGCGCTTTGGCGTCGCCGCCAAAGAGAGGCTGAAGCAGCTCCGTCGCGATGTCGACTGCTTGACGCTCTCCGCCACGCCGATCCCGCGCACGCTCCAGATGGGCCTGGCGGGCCTTCGCGACATGTCGGTGATCGAGACGCCGCCCAAGGATCGCCTCGCCATCCAGACCTCGATCGTGAAGTTCTCCACCGAGACGATTGCCTCGGCGATCAAGCAGGAGCTGGCCCGCGACGGCCAGGTCTTCGTGGTTCACAACCGTGTCGAATCGATCTACTCGCTCGCCGAGCTGGTGCAGCGGCTGGCCCCCGAGGCACGCGTGGTGGTGGCCCACGGTCAGATGCCAGAGGCCGCGCTCGAGAAGGCTATGCTGGCGTTCGTCGAAGGCCGCGCCGACGTCCTGGTCGCCACCACGATCATCGAGAACGGCCTGGACATCCCGCGCGTGAACACGATCCTGATCAACCGCGCCGACCGCTACGGCCTGGCTCAGCTCTACCAGCTGCGGGGCCGCGTCGGCCGCTCCGATCGCCGCGCGTACGCCTGGCTCCTGGTTCCGCCCGACACCGTGTTGTCGGAGCTCGCGCAGAAGCGTCTTGCCGCGATCCGAGACTTCTCCGAGCTGGGGGCTGGCTTTCGAATCGCTGCCTTGGATCTCGAGCTACGCGGCGCCGGCAATCTGCTGGGCGGGCAGCAGAGCGGTCACATCGAAGCGGTCGGTCTCGACCTCTACGTGAAGCTGCTCGAACAGACCATCCAGGAACTGCGCGGTGAGCCGATGCGCGAGGGGCCGCGCCTGGCCATGAACCTCAAGCTCGACCTGCGGCTTCCCTCCGAGTACGTCCCCGAAGTCCAGCAACGGCTGTCGCTCTACAAGCGCGTCAGCGAAGCGCGCTCGCTCGCCGCGATCGACGGCCTCGGCGCCGAGATCCGCGACCGCTTTGGTGCGCCGCCTCGGGAAGTTGCTGATCTCCTGCACTACGCAGGACTCCGTCTGCGCGCGGAGGCCATCGGGCTCGTCCAGGTGGATCGCGGCGAGAAGGTCCTGGCGCTGCGCTTTGGTCCAGGGTGCGGCTTGCCGGCCGAACAGCTCGTGGCCCTGGTCAAACGCACGAGCGGAGCCACGCTCTCACCGGACGGCCTGCTGCGAGTGCCCGTCGCCGCCGGCTTGGACGCGCTCGAGGCTCTCGATGCGATGCTACAGAGCCTCGAACCGCGCCTGCCGGCAACCACGACTCGAGTTCTATAATGGACCGTGGCCGCCCTGCGCATGCTCGCTCAGGCCTTATTGACCGCGCTAGCTATCGTCGACACCGGCTGCGCGCACACCCAACCCGATCCTGTCGTGTTGGCCCTGGGCGACCAGGTCGTCCGCCGCAGCGACTTCGAGCGCTATGTCCAGTCCTTGGAACGTGAGGGGCCGCTCGAGGCCAGTGTTCGCCGCGCCCTGTTCGAGTCGTTCGTCGAAGAGCGCGTGCTGGTGCTCGAGGCCCGTCAACGCGGCTTCTTGACACAAGGCGCCTCCCCCGAAGAGGAGCAAGAGGCGGTGCGGCGCTTGGTCTCGGCGGCGACGCCCGCCTCCACGGTTGGCGACGAAGAAACGGCGACCTACTTCGAGTCGCACCTTGCGGAGCTGGCCGCTCCAGAGACCGTGACACTGCACCAGATCTTGTTGTCCAGCGCCAACGAAGCCCGCGACGTACGTCGCCGGCTCTCGAAAGATCCCAAGTCGTTCGAGGTGATGGCCCGCTCGGCATCGCGCGGGCCCGAAGCCTCCACGGGCGGGCTGATGGGCGTCTTCGGGCGCGGTCAATTGCCCGCGGAGCTAGAAGCCGCCGCTTTCTCGCTGGCCGTGGGAGGACATTCCGAGCCGATTCAAACAGCGCTCGGTTTTCACGTCCTGCGCGTGGATTCGAGGCAGAGCCCGCGATCGCGCACGCTCGACGAGTGCCGCCCGGAAATACAAGCGAAGCTTGCGCACGAAAGGAACGATCGGGCCGTCAAGAGCTTCATTCAAGAATTGCTCGCCCGAGCCAAGGTGAATCATGAAGCCGTGGAAACCCGTCGCCGTCCTGCTTAGCGCGTTCGCGCTGGCGCTGCCGCTCCCGGCGGAGATCCTGGAGCGTATCGTGGTCAAGGTCAACGGAGACATCGTCACGTTGACCGACTTCACCGCGCGTCAGATCGCCGAGGCCCAGGCAGCGCGCGTCACCCCCGATCGGATCGAGCAGTTCCTGCGCGACAACAACGCGCGCATCCTGCAGGCGGCGATCGACGACGTGCTGATCCTGCAAAAGGCCGCAGACACCGGCATGAAGCTGCGCCCCGAGTACATCAAGGAGGTCCTCGACAACATCAAGAAAGAGAACAACATCGAGTCCGACGAGGCCTTCCTGGGCCAGCTCCAGAAAGAAGGCCTGTCGCTCGACGACCTGAAGCGCAACATCGAGCGCTCGATCCTGACCCGGCAGATCGTCACACGCGAGGTGGACTCGAAGGTGCAGGTCACCGAGCAGGATGCCCGTGCGGACTACGAAGCGCGCAAGGTCGAGTACACGACGCCGGCGCGCCTGAGGCTACAAGAGATACTGGTCCGTGGCGAAACTGCCGAGAGCAAGGCGAGTGACGTGGTTCGGCGCGCGCGAGCCGGCGAGGACTTTGCCCAGCTGGCGCGCAGCTTTTCCTCGGCGCCGACACGCGCCGCTGGCGGCGACCTCGGGGAGCTGTCGCATGGCGAGATGGATCCCGAGATCGAAAAAGTGGCGCTCTCTCTCGATCCGGGTGGCGTGTCCGCGCCGATGTTGCGCGGCGACGCCTATTTGATCTTGCGTCTGGCTTCGAGGACCGAAGGCAACGTCGTCCCGTTCGCGGACGTCAAAGACGACATCCTCAAGAAGCTCGGGCAGGCTCGGCGCGGCGAGACCTACGACCGCTTCGTCCAGGGCCTGCGACAGGCCGCCATCATCGACATCCGCGTGCGAGAGGTCCCGCTGCAGGTCGACCTGCCCACGACCGGTTCGATTCTCGACCCGCCAGCGGAGTCGGGCGCCGAGAAGCGGGCCGAAGAGAAGGCGTCGCCCACGGATCCGGCCGAGGAATTCAGCGTGACGCCGCAGACGAAAGCGGAACGGGTTGCGCCCGCCCCCGCACCGCGTCCCACGCCGACACCCAAGCCTCGCTGAACGCGGTGCCCGCATCCCCGTTCTTCGATGCGGTCTACGAAGCCGTCCGGCGCATCCCGCGCGGTCGCGTGATGACGTACGGACAGCTGGCAAGACGACTGGGCGTTCCGCGTGGCGCCCGAGCCGTGGGTTGGGCCTTGCGCGCGCTCCGGTGCGGGCGGCACGCCGCGGTGCCGTGGCATCGCGTCCTCGGAAGTGGCGGCCGGATTTCGCCGCGCGACGGCGCTGGCATGTTGGAGCAGCGCCGTCTGCTGATCGCCGAGGGCGTTCGCTTTAGCGGAGCGAGCGTCGATCTCGGTCGCTGTGGAGTCGAAGCTCAGCCCACGGCCAACGGCGCGAGCGCGAAGCGCTCGCGGGCGCGCCGCCGCAAGTAGGGCCGCCAGGCCCCGTCTAGTCGCGGTCGCGCGGCGGCTGGCCACGGCGTTCGCCCGCCGCCAATGCCCGCACCGAGCGCTCGCACGAGCCGAGCGACGCCACGCGGCGTTCTCGATCGAACGTCTCGTCGATGCCCGCTAGCACGGTCGTCAATGACATGCCGGCGTCGAACCAACTGCGCGCCAGGGCGAAGTCGCGAGCGGCGAGCGCGCGCTCCCGTCCGCCGCGCATCCCCCAATGCCGCTCGATCGCGCTGACGAACGCGTCGAGGTCATCATCCTTCAAGCGCGCTCGTCGGTGACCACGTCGAACTGCTCTTGGTGAAGCAACGGATCGCTCTCGACGGTGACCGGCCCGCGCGTCAAGGCTTGAACGTCCCGCAGCAGCTCGGCCTCGTCTTCGGCCAAGGCACGAGCGACCTCCGGATTCACCCGCAAGATCAGCGTCCGGCCGCGCGCGTCGTCGGCGAGCTTCTTGATCTCATCGTAGATCTCGGAGCACACCGTGGCCGGCGTCTTGATCATTGCGCTTCCGGCGCAATACGGGCAGGGCTCGCACAGGAGTCGCTCGAGAGTCTGCTTGACGCGCTTGCGCGTGATGATCGCCAGGCCGAACTCGTTGACCGCGAGCACCTTCGACGGCGAACGGTCACGAGACAGCTCTTGCTCCAGAGCTTGCATGACCTGGCGGCGGCTCTTGCGTTCCTCCATATCGATGAAATCGACCACGATGATTCCACCCAGGTCGCGCAGCCGAATCTGACGAACCACCTCCTTCGCAGCTTCCAGGTTCGTCTTCAGTATCGTGTCCTCGAGACCCTTCTTGCCCACGAAACGGCCCGTGTTCACGTCGATCGCCACCAGAGCCTCGGTCTGGTTGATGACAATGTATCCGCCGGACGAGAGCCAGACTTTCGGGCGCAGCGCACGCTCGAGCTCGGCGGACACCCCATGCTGCTCGAAGATGCTGGACGGTCCCTGGTGCTGGCTGACCCGTCCGGCGAGCTCGGGCTCGAGGCTGGTCACGAGCTCTAGGGTCGCTTGATACTCGCGTTCTTCGTCGAGCCGAACCAACCCAAGGTCGGTCGAGAGCAGATCGCGGAGCAAGCGCTGCACGAGCCCCAGCTCGCGATGCAGCAGCGCCGGCGCCGGCTGCCGCGAGTTCTGGGCGCGGATCTCGTCCCAGGTCTTGGTGAGGTAGCGCGCGTCGCGCTCGAAGTCTTCGCGCGAGCGCGAGAGCCCCGCGGTGCGGGCGATGAAGCCGCCGCCACCGCGCTCGAGCCGAATCTCCTTCAAGAGTTGTTTCAGCCGGCGCCGCTCGTCGTCATCGGTGATCTTGCGCGAGACGCCGACATGCTCGACCGTCGGCATGAAGACGAGATATCGGCCGGGCAGCGAAACGTGAGACGTGATGCGCGCGCCCTTCTGCCCGAGCGGCTCCTTCAGCACCTGAACCAGCACGTCCTGCCCCGGCTGGAGCTTCTCTTCGATCCGCGATCCGCGGCCGTTGGCTTGCAGCTCCTCAGGCGTCAACAGGTTCTCGTCGAGCTCCTCGTAGACGTCCCGAACGTACAAGAAGGCGTCTCGACCGGAGCCGAGATCAACGAAGGACGACTGCATCCCGGGCAGCACCCGGGTGACCCGGCCTTTATAGATGTTGCCGGCGATGCCGCGGCCGTTTTCCCGTTCGATGAAGATCTCTGAAACGGCGCCGTCCTCGAGGAGCGCCACCTTCGTCTCGCGAGGGGTGGAGCTCACGATGAAATCCCTGGTCATGCAGAGTCCCTTTCGGGAGCCTCGGTCGCTCCACGCCCCGTGGCAGCGATGTCTTGTCGCGCGCCAGGTGGGGCTCGTCGATGAAGCTGCCCCAAAACGTGGTCGGGAGGAGGCTCATGCCAACAGCGGGGGCGCCAGATGGCACCCGCTCGCCCACTAACGTCTTGAACAGTGCAGTCAAACGTGTCTTGGCAGCGGCCTAATTGGCAAAACGCCGCATGCGGATGTTGAGAAGAAGACCGATGGCAAGCATGGATGAGATCAGGGAAGAGCCGCCGTAGCTCATCAGCGGCAGCGGCAGGCCCTTGACGGGCACGAGCCCAGCCACCATCGCGACATTGTACACAACCTGAAATCCGAGGGTCGCCGCGATCCCCACCGCAAGGAAGGCACCGGCACGATCACGCGCCAAGAGCGCCGTCTCCAGGGCCCGCCACAACAACACCAGATACAGACTCAACACCCCCGCCACCCCAACGAAGCCGAGCTCCTCCGCCAGCACGGAGAACACGAAGTCCGTGTGGCGGGCCGGCAGGTAGCCGAGCTGGCTTTGACTGCCGTTCTTGTAGCCCTTTCCCGCGATACCCCCCGACCCGACTGCAATTTCCGACTGGATCTTCTGGTAGCCAGCACCCTTCGGGTCCAGGCTTGGATCGAGAAACGTGTAGATCCGCGACTTCTGGTAGTCGCGGAGGGCGTATTGCCACCCGAGTCCGCCGACGAGCGCGAGCACGGTGAACAAGCCCAGCACCGCCTTCATGCGCAACCCCGCAAGAAACGCGACCGACAAGAACATCGGCACCAGGCAGAAAGCCGTTCCGAGGTCAGGCTCTGCCGCGATCAGCACCGCGATCAGGCCCACCGCGGCGCCCGGCCCGAGCACGTCCTGTAAGCCCAGGCCCTCTCGTCGCTCATCCGAGAAGATCTTTGCGAGCAAGAGCGCCGCCACCAGCTTGGCGAGCTCCGACGGCTGAATCTGGAATCCGGCCACCAGGAACCAGCGGCGCGCGCCGGCGACGCGCGGACCGAACGCCAAGAGGTAGGCAAGAGCGAGCACGGCAAACAGATAGAAGATCGGCGCGCGGTCGACCAGGCGCCGGTAGTCGACGAGCAGCGAAATCAAGAGCAATGCGACCGCGACCGCGATCCAACTGAGCTGCTTTGCGTGCAACCCCTGAAAGCGCCCGGTCTGTGTGGCCGATGCGACGATCGCGACGCCGATCAGAGAGAGCACTAACGACACGCCAAGCGTGACCCAGTCGACGTTGATCAGCAGGCGGCGGTCGATCGGCATGACTATGACGCGCGCTTCATCGGTCGGTGTCGATCACCCGCGCCGCGCCGGGGAACGCGGGCTCTGGCGCCACGCTCTTGAAGAATTGGGCCAGGATCTTGCGGGCGACGGGAGCCGCCGCTTCACCGCCGCTCCCGCCGTGCTCCACGATCACGGCGAGCGCGATTCGCGGCTTCTCGACAGGTGCGAAGGCGACGAACCAGCCGTGCGGCTGCATTTTGAGCGTCGCGTTGCCGCGCGTCAGGCGGGCGTGACTCACGACCTGCGCCGACCCCGTCTTGCCGGCGACCAGGACGTCGCCGAGGCGCGCCCGCCAGCCACTCCCAGGCGCATTGACGACGCCCTTCATTCCCGCCCGCACCGCCTCGATCGTGTCGGAGCGCAGCCCCAGATCGGTAGGCGTGGAGTCGAGAAGCCGCGCCAGATGAGGCCGGACGAGCTTGCCCCCGTTGGCGATCACGGCGGCCAGGCGAGCCAGTTGCAGCGTCGTCGTCGTCACCTGGCCCTGCCCGATCGCGACCGAAACGGTCTCACCCGGGTACCAAGGTTGCTTGAGGGCGCGCAGCTTCCACGCGCTGTCCGGGATCAGACCCGGCACTTCGTGCGGCAGGTCGATCCCGGTTGCGGCGCCGAGTCCGAGACGCCGCGCGTAGCGCGCGATGCGTTCGATCTCGAGGCGCACCCCCAGTTGATAGAAGTAGACGTTGCAGGAGTGCGTGAGCGCCTCTTGAAGGTCGACGACACCGTGCCCGGTCGCCCGGCCGCAACGGAAGACCGTGTTGTAGATCGACAGGTACCCGGGACAGTAGACTGTCGTCGCTGGAGTGATCACGCGCTCCTCTAACCCGGCGACAGCCATCACGATCTTGAAAACCGAACCCGGGGCGTACTGACCCTGGATCACCCGATTCATCAGCGGCGTTTGGGGATCCGTGCTGAGCTTCGACCACAGCGTGGCATCGATCCCGGTCGCGAACTGGTTGGGGTCGTAGGACGGCACCGAAGTCATCGCCAACACCTCCCCGGTCATCGGGTCGAGCGCCACGGCGCTGCCGGAGAGGCCCGAGAAGGCCTCGTCCATCACCTCTTGCAGATCGGCGTCCAGCGTCAGGGTCAGGCTCGGGCCGTCCGCGGGAGGCACGCGCTCGGATTCGGCGACCTCGACCCCTCGGCTATTGACGATCACGCGCCGCCGGCCGTCTCGACCCATCAGGCTTCGGTTGTGCTGCAGTTCCACGCCTGCCTGGCCGACCAGATCGCCGGGCAGCAGCTCCGCGAACTCGGCCGTCTGCAGCTGCTTGTCGGTCACTTCACCGACGCGGCCGAGCGCGTGCGCGGCGGCCGACGCCAGCGGATAGCTCCTGAGCGGGATTGCGTCGACGCGCGCCTCAGGCAGCTCGAGGCGTCGGGCCTCGATCGCCGCGACGTCCGCGATCGAGGCGTCGGCTTTCACCACCACGGGGCGGAACGGCGCGCGCCGCGCCAGTCGCTCTCGGATCTGGGCCTCGCCGATCGACAACGTGCGCGCGAGCCGCGCGATGCTGGCATCCGTGTCCTGAAGGTGCTCGGGCTGCAGGATCACGTTGAACGACGCACGATTCTCGACGAGGACGCGACCATTTCGGTCCAGCAAAGGTCCGCGCGGCGCGGCCAGCGGGATGGTGCGGATGCGGTTGTTCTCGGCGAGATCGCGATAGTAGCGTCCGCGCAGCACCTGCAGGTACCAGAAGTAGGCGAGCAGCAACGCCACTCCCAGTACCGTCAAGTACTGCAGGGCCCCGACGCGCGCCTGAAGTGCGCGGACATCCTCGTAGAGCCTCACGAGCGCAGCTCGTGTCGCAGCCGCTTGTCGGCGAGCTCGAAGATCCCGGCGCCGACGATGGCCGTAACCGTGGCCCGTCCGGCCAGATCTCCAAGACTGAGCTCGGCGACGCTCTGGACGAAAATCAGAGCGACGCGCTCGAACAACAGTGTGTCCAGCACGGTTGCCGCGAACAGCAGAAGCAAGCGCTGGGCCGGGCCGGCGATCAGAAAGCGCGAGCCCGCGACGCCCACAATGAAGCCGACCAGGATCTTGGTGAGCGCCGACAAGCCCGCGACCTCCCCGCCGAAATAGACGTCCTGGATCCACCCGCCGCCGAGCCCGGCGATCATCCCGTGAGTCTCGCCGTAGCTGACGCCGCAGTACACGATCACGATCAGGAACGGATCGAAGAGCCGAGCTTGCGGCGGCGCGACGCGCGTCAGCGCGGACTCGACCAACAACGCGAGCACCAGCGCCGAAAGCATGAACACCAGCCTCATCGAACCGCCGCAGTCAATGACCGGTCCTCGTCGCTTCGCTCGACGATCAGAACCTCTTCGAGCTTGTCGAACAAAGCACTCGGTTCGACCAGCACCTCCTTGAACAGCCCCGACCGCCCCGCCACTGATCGCACGTGGCCGACGATCAGGCCCTTGGGGTAGATGCCATCGAGGCCTGACGTCACCACCTCGTCACCCACGACCACGTCCGCCAGGGCACCCACGTACTTCATCAGGAGTTCGTTCGTGCCCTGGTCCCCGAGACCCACCTGTCCCGACACGACGCCGCTGGCGCCCGACCGCGAGATTAGGGAACCGACGCTGCAGTCGCGGTCTAGCAGAATCTGCACGCGAGCAGCGTTCGGACCGACCGCAACGACGCGTCCCACAACCCCGCCCGGCGTGACCACCGCCGCATTCAAGCGCACGTTCGAGCGCAGGCCGCGATTCACCATCAACGACCGGAACCAGGGCGAGCCCTGTCGCGAGATTACATCGGCGGCGACGGCGACATACGGTAGCTTGGCGCGCATCCCGAGCAAGACGCGTAGCCGCTCGGCTTCGCGCACCTGGTCTTGCTTCTGTTGCATATGCTGCTCGAGCGCATCGACGCGCTCTTGCAAGCGCTGATTCTCTTCGCGAACGCCGCGGAGATCGACGTATCCATGCCAGGCCCGAACCACTCCACGCAGCGAGCCGTCGACTAGTGCCTGCGGTGGCGACAACGTCGCCAGCATCGCGCGCTCCAGGAGCGACACGCCCTGGCCGCCATCGACCTGTCCACTGATCACGACGAGATGAAGCAGCACGAGACCCAGCAACAGGAAGCCGCTTTTCCGGGCCGGCGCCGCCCACGCCATCACGCCACCTTAGTCGAGTGAGATCTTACGCAGAAGATCGAAGTCGGAGAGCATCTTTCCTGTCCCCAGCACGACCGAGCTGAGCGGGTCCTCGGCGACCGAGACCGGCAGTCCTGTTTCTTCGCGCAGCAAGCGGTCGAGGTTCTTGAGCAGGCTGCCCCCGCCCGTGAGCACGATGCCGCGATCCACGATGTCCGCCGACAGCTCGGGCGGCGTGCGCTCGAGCGCCACGCGAACCGCGTTGACGATCGTGTTGATCGGCTCCGCGAGTGCTTCACGAATCTCGACGTCGGTGATCGTCAGCGTCTTCGGGATGCCTTCGATCAAATCACGGCCCTTGATTTCCATGGTCATCGGCTCGTCGAGCGGGAAGGCTGAGCCGATCTCGTGCTTGACCTGCTCTGACGAGCGCTCGCCGATCAGCAAGTTGTACTTCTTCTTGATGTACTGGATGATCGCCTCGTCCATCTCGTTGCCGGCCACGCGCACTGACTTGCTGTACACGATCCCGGCCAGCGAGATCACGGCAATGTCGGTGGTGCCGCCGCCGATGTCGACCACCATGTTGCCGCTCGGCTCGGTGATCGGCAGCCCGGCGCCGATCGCCGCGGCCATCGCCTGGTCGACTAGGTAGACCTCGGATGCCTTGGCCTTCAGCGCCGAGTCCTTGACCGCGCGCTTCTCGACCTGCGTCACCTCCGACGGGATGCCGATGATGATGCGCGGTCGCACGAAAGTGTTCCGGTTGTGGGCCTTGCGGATGAAGTGCGACAGCATCTTCTCGGTGATCTCGAAGTCGGCGATCACGCCGTCCTTCATGGGCCGGATCGCGACGATGTTGCCCGGCGTGCGGCCCAGCATCTCCTTGGCGTCCCGGCCGACGGCCTCCACGCGCCCCGAAACCTTGTTGACCGCGACGATCGACGGCTCCGAGACGACGATACCCTTCCCCTTCGCGAAAACCAGCGTGTTGGCGGTCCCGAGATCGATTGCGAGATCGCTCGAGAGAAAGCTCAAGTTGAGCAGGGAACGCAGATTCAAGGCGATGGCTTCCTTTCGTCTTCGGTCGGGCGACGCTAGACCGCGACCTCGATGCCGTTCTTGTCGCGCTCCTTGACGCGGTACATCGCCTGGTCGGCCTTCTGGATCAGGCCTTCCGGAGAGAGCGCATGATCGGGGTACGAAGCGATACCGATCGATGCCGAGATGCGCGCATCGAGCCCCTGCGACTTCAGGAATTGATGATCCTCGATCGCCTTGCGGATGCGCTCACCGATGACCAGGGCGCCGCCGGCGGGTGTCTCGGGCAACACGGCCACGAACTCGTCCCCACCGTAGCGCGCCAGGATGTCGGACTCGCGCACGCACTCGGTGAGGATGTGACCAACCTCGGTGAGGGTGCTCGATCCCGCAAGATGGCCGTACTGATCGTTGACGCTCTTGAAGCCGTCGAGGTCGAGGAAGATCACCGACAGCGGGATGCCGTGGCGCTTGCAGCGCTTGATCTCGCGGCCGATGTACAGGTTCATGTAGCGCGAGTTGAACAGCTTCGTCAGGTCGTCGGTGATCGTGAGCTTCTCTGCCTTCTGGAATAGGATTGCGTTCTCGATGGCGATCGCGCACGGTTCGACCAGCGTCAGCAGAACCCCGAGATCGGAGCGCGTGAAGCCGCCGCGCTGGCGGTTGATCACCTGAACCACGCCGATCGTGCGCCCGCGCGAGATCAGCGGCGCACACAGCACCGAGCGCGTCTTGAAACGAGTTTCCGAGTCGAAACGGCGCGCGAAGCGTTGGTCGCGGGCGACGTCGTTCACGATCACCGGCTCCCCCGTCTGAGCGACCCACCCGGCGATGCCTTCTCCCATCTTGACGCGGAAGGCCGACACCTCCTTGCCCTTGCCGCCCAGCGCCAACTCGAAGACCAGCTCCTGGCGTTCCTCGTCCACCATTAGCATCGACCAGGCTTCGGAGGGGATCAGTTGCTGGATCTTGGCCATGATCAGCTCGATCACCTTGCGCGGCTCGAGGATCGAGTTGGCCGTCTTCACCACATCGGTGAGGATCGACAACCGTTTTGCGGTGGCGTGCGAGGCGTTCGCCGACCGGCGCGACCTCCCGGGCCGGCTCGCCGCGGCTTGGATCCGCGCCAGCACCTCGGTGGGAGCGGGATCGCCATTTCGCGCGCACGACAAGTGGAAGTCGAGGCCGAGTTGCTCCGAGCGTTTCAGCCACGCGGCGGCCGGCCGCTTCGAGAGACTGCCGACCGGCTTTCCCGGAAGGGCGCCGCGTAAGGCTCGAACCGCGGAGGCATCCAGCGCCACCCCCAGCTCGACCAGCGCGCCCGCGTATTCTCCGCCTCCGAGGCTCGGACGCCCTCGGTTTCCGAGCGGGAAGAAATCGTAGGTCAGCCCGCGGCCGCGAGCCTTCTGCAGGAGGCGTCTGAGCGTCGAGCCGGAGAAGACCGCTACCCGCATCGTCCGACCTAGTAGGCGGCCACGATCGTGCGTTTTTGCTCGGCCACGCCGCCGTTCAAGCCGGTCACGCGAATCGCCACGACTTGCCTGCCGAGCTTCTCGAGCGTGATGAACTCGTTGAAGGATCCGTCCGACTGCACGTCGACGCGTTGACCGTTCACAACAACGTTGGCCCCTGGTTCGGTGCGGCCCTTGATTTGCACGATCTGCGCCCGGACGTCGAGCATATCGATCGTGAGTGGTGGCGGAACGCCGCCGCTGCCAGCCGAAGCCTGTTTCGGCTTCGTGACCGTGAAACGCCAGAAGTCCGTGAAGCTGCCCTCGACGCCGTCTTTGTCTGCCGCGGCGACTTTCCAGTAGTACTTGCCTTCCTCGAGGCCTCGGATTTCCTGCTGGAGATCCTTGATGCCTTTCCGGTCCACGGAGGGTCGGTTGAAATACGGCGTCGAATCGACCAGCAAATGGTATGTCGCCACCTCGCCGAGCGTCTTCCACACGAAAAGCGTGGTGTACTTCGCCGGATCGGGGTACGAGATCTCGGCCTGATGCGGCGGGACCATCAGGATCGGCGTGGCTGGCAGTGAGACCTTGTTCCCCGCCTTGCCAGCGGAGTCGACCCTTACCGCTTCATTGGCCTTCAGGTCGACCTTCTGTCCTGTCTTCGTCTGGGTCTGGGCGGTGCCGCGAAAGAGCCGGATGTCGCTGTCCCCGTCCTCCGCGACGCGGATGTTCGCCGCCGCGTTCTCGCCCAGCGTCCCGCGCACGGTCGGGGTCGAGATCTCGGTGGCGCTTCCGGGAACGTTCTTCCGCACGGTCTGGAAATTGACCTCGCCCGAGGAAACGTGCCACGCCACGCGGCGTTGTTTCGTCGACGGATCCTCGGAGGTCTCTTCGATCGTGATCAGCGAATCGGGTCGCACGTGGACGACGGTTCCGTCGAAGAACGTGACCTCGGCCGCAGAACCCGTCCCGGTCTTGATCAGGTCGTTCCTCTTCAAGACCATCTTGGTGTCGGCGCCGACCCATTCGAAGGTGCCCACGGCCCTGACCTTGACGCTGCCCTCGATCTGGGTGAAGCGTGCCGACGTAACCGTCGACTGCGGGCTCTCGACCTGCTGGGGTGGATCGGGTTTCCTGCCGCGAAAGGCGAAATACGAGCCGGCCCCCAGCAGGAGCAGGATCCCCGAGATCAGGTAGAGGGTCTTGTAACTGACCGTGAACCAGTCGAGGTCGGAATCCGAGTTCTTCGCACGCTTGTCTTGAGGCATCGCCTGCAGAGGTCCTTCAGTCCGAGCGACTTAGGAGGCCTGGATTATAGAAGAGCACGCCCAGCGAAGAAAGTTGCCAGGCGGGAGCCACCGAGAACACTCGCATACCACGCTATTCACAACGCGCCCCTCGAACCTTGCGGAGCGGTCTGGGACTTCATACACTGCACGTTTCCTCACCGGCCCCTGAGCGGGGCGGTAACGCGGAGTTTCCCGATCCACATGGCGCTTTACTACTTTCGGCGGCACCGGAGATGGCTCTATGCTTTTCTCTGGATCGTCATCCTCGGCTTCATCGTCTTCTACATCCCGGCTTTCCGTAGTGTCGATGCCGGGAGCCCCGGAGAAACCCTGGGCAGCGTCGGGGGCGCATCGATCAGCGCTGCTGAGTTTCAGCGCGCCTACCTCCAGCGACGCCAGCTCTACGAGCGGCTCTACCAGGGCCGAATCGATCCCGCGATGATGAGGAGCCTCGGGATCGAAGAGCAGGTCTTCGAGGGTCTCGTCGCGGAGAAGCTGATCGAGAGCGAAGCGCGCCGCCTCGGCGTCCACGTCAGCGACGAGGAGCTGGCCAAGAGCATCACCAGCGCGCCCGATCTTCAAGAGAACGGGCGGTTCATCGGCGCCGCCGAGCTGAAGCGCCGCTTGAACCTCGGCGGTCAGACCGTTGGCGTCTTCGAAGCGCAGCGCCGCGAACGGCTCGTGGCCGAAAAGCTCGCGGCGATCGTCACCGCAGGCGTGAGCATCGGCGACGCCGAGGTCGAGCGCGAGTTCCGGCGCCGGAACGAACAGGTCAAGATCGAGTACATCGTGGCGGATGCCGGCCGTTTTCGCGCTGACGCCCAGGCGACCGACGCCGAGATTCAGGCCCGCTTCTCGTCGCGCAAGGAGAGCTACAAGGAACCCGAGCGCCGGATCGTTTCCTTCCTGCTGGTCGACCCGCAGGCCCTGAAGACCCGCGTCAGCGTCACCGACCGAGACATCGAGTCCCACTATCAAGAGCGGCGCGACGAGTTTCGTGAGGAAGAGCAAGCGTGCGCCAGCCATTTACTGGTGAAGGTCAAGACCTCGCCCGAGGCGAAGGAAGGGCATGCCGCCGACGAAGCCAAAAGGCTTGCCCAAGCCCTACTGGACCGGGTCAAGGCAGGTGGCGATTTTGGCGCGATCGCGAAGAAGGAATCCGAGGACAAGGGCTCAGCGCCCGGCGGCGGCGATCTTGGTTGCTTCGGCCGCGGCCGCATGCTGCCCGAGTTCGAGGGCGCCGTCTTCGCGTTGAACGCCGGAGAGATCGCGCCCGAGGTCGTCAAGACCTCCGCCGGCTACCACGTGATCCAGCTCAACTCGAAGCGAGAGGAGACCTTCCAGCCGCTCGCCCAGGTTAAGGAGCGCATCCGCCAGACGCTTACGCTCCAGCGCACCCGCGCCCTCGCCGAAGACCAGTCGCGAGCCCTCGCCACCGCCCTCGGCAAAGGCTCGTCGCTCGAGGAAGCCGGCAAAGGCCAAGGCCTGACCGTCCAGAAGAGTCAGCCCCTGACGCGTGGCACGGCCAACGTCGCGCCACTCAGCGCGCCCGCGCTGGTGGCCCGCACGTTCGACATGAAACCGAGCGAGACCGAGAAGGAACCCTTCGCCCTGCCGAGCGGTGGGTTCGCCTTCATCGCGCTCGCCGAGGTGCTGCCTGCGCAGATCCCGCCTCTCGCCGACGTCAAAGATAAGGTCAAGAGCGACATCTTGGAAGAGAAGGCCCTCGAGCGCGCGAGGTTGTTGGCGAACGACGTCAAGGTCCGGTCGGAGAAACTGGGGCTCGAGAAGGTGGCCGTGGCGCTGTCGCTGGTTCGCAAGGAGACCCCCAGCCTCGTCGGCCGTGGCCAGCCGCTCGGCGAGCTGGGTGAGGGCGCCGCGGTCGAAGAGGCGGCATTCGGGCTTGCCGAGAAGACCCTGTCCGAACCCGTGCGGATCGCGAGCGGCTATGTGGTGCTTCGGGTGCTGGAGAAGAAGCCCTTCGATCCTGCGGCGTTCGAGAAGGAGAAGAGCGGTATCCAGGCGTCACTCCGCGAGACCAAACGCAACCAGTTCTTCCAGACGTTCCTGAGCGCCGCGCGCCAGCGCGTCACAGTCGATCGCAACGCAGAGGTTTTCCGCAGGTTGGTGGGTTGATGCACGTCGAACTCCGCAAGACCGGCGAGGTTGTCATCGTCGATTTGAAGGGCAAGCTCACGGCGGGCCTGGGCGACCAGATCCTGCGTGAGACAATCGACGAGCTGCTTGCGGAGAACTGGAAGAAGATCCTCTTGAACCTATCCGACGTGGCCTTCATGGACAGCGCGGGAGTGGGCGAGCTAGTGGCAGGCCTGCGAACCGCGCAGCGTTTCGGGGCTCAATTGAAGCTACTGAACGCGAGTGAGCGCGTTCACTCCACGCTCTACATGGCGCGGCTGCTTCCGGTCTTCGAGCTCTGCAAGACCGAAGCCGAAGCGCTCGCTCGCTTCTCGAGCGCGAGCAGCTAGACCGCCGTCAGCCGCCCTCGACGAGAGCGACGGTTATCGGATCGCCTGTCAGGACTTTGAGTTCGACCGCGCACTCGGGGCAGTTGATCGTTTCACCGACGTCCAACTCGTAATCGTCGAGCTCGAGGTCGGACTCGCACTCTGGGCACCGGGTCATAATTGGCGTCCTCGCTTCGGGCTTGTCTTCATTGATCGCCTCGCGCGGCGTGAAGCCGCGCTTCGGCGGCTCGGGAAACCCTTCGCTGCGGAAAACGCCACTTGGGTCCACGGCTCGGGCTGTTCTTCATCGGTTCCACTTCGCGCGGGTAACAACGCATTCTCACCTCCTGCGGACGATGACGTAACGCGCAAGCTCGCGCAAGGGCTCGGCGTTCGCTCCAAGGGGTTTGAGCGCTTCTTGACTCGCCTGGATCAGCTCGGTGGCGAGCTGGCGGGCGCCTGCGACGCCAGCGAACGAGACGAAGGTGGTCTTGGCCTCGTCTTGGCGGACGTTCTTGCCGGCCGCGGCCGCATCCCCCGTCGCATCGATCAGGTCGTCGACGATCTGAAAAGCCAGGCCCAGGTTCTTGGCGTAGGCCGTGATCGCCGCGCGCTCCGCGGCTGTCACCCGCGAGACGAGCGTACCCAGCACCGCCGAGACCATGAAGAGCGCGCCAGTCTTTCGGCTATGAACGTACTCTAGGGTCTTCAGGTCAAGCGCTCGATCAGTCATCGCCAAGTCCATCGCTTGACCCGCGATCATGCCGTCGAGGCCGATCGCCTGGGCCAACTCGTGGGCCATCGCGCTGCGAACCGCGCCGTCGGACGCCTCGGGCCAGCCATTCGCCAGCAAGCCGAATGCACGATTGATCAGCGCGAAAGCCGCCAGGATCGCGGTGGCTTCCCCGTGAGCGATGTGGCACGCCGGACGCCCCCGCCGCTCGGTGGCGGCGTCCATCGACGGCAGATCGTCGAGTATCAAGCTCGCGGTGTGCACCATCTCGACGGCGCAAGCGCCGCCCAGGAGAGCGGCGTGGGGCGCCCGAAATACGTCGCCGACCAGGAGCGTGAGCACCGGGCGCAGGCGCTTGGCCGGCGCGAACAGTGCATCGCGCGCAGCCGTCGCTACCGATCCCTCGCGGAACTGGCACGAGCGCTCGAGGGCCGCCTCGACTTCCTCGCGACGCGCGGCGAGCGCGGCTTCGAGGCCGGCGAAGGAGTCCAGCGAGATCACGATCGAGTCAGCCTTCGAGCTCCAGGAGGGCGCTCAATACCTTGCGCACCACGCCGGAGCCGTCGAGCACGAAGGTCGGATAGAAGTAGCGAACGACCGCTCTCCCCTCGAGGCTCTTGAGCGAAACCTCACCGCCCTCGACCGACGGGAGCGAGAAATCCGGGCCCTGGCGCCTTCCTTGATCACCGGCTCATCCTCCGCGGCCTAACGCACCGCGCGGGCATCTTACGCCGGCCCGCAGGATCGCGAATGCTACAATCCTCGCCTTCGCGAAGCCCATGGACTACAAGGCGGCCGGCGTCGACGTCTCGCGAGCGGACGAAGCCAAGTCGCGCATCAAGGCGTTGGCGAAGGCGACGTTCAATCCAGCCGTCCTCAGCGAGATCGGCCTCTTTGGGGGGATGTTCCGGCCGGACCTGGAGGGCTACGCGGAGCCCGTGCTGGTGGCCTCAACCGACGGCGTGGGCACGAAGATCAAGGTGGCGATCGCCGCTGGTGTTCACGACACCGTGGGCTACGACCTCGTGGCCCACTGCGTCAACGACATCCTGGTCCAAGGCGCGCGCCCGCTGTTCTTCCTCGACTACATCGCTTTGGGGCGGATGGACCCTGAGAAAGTGGAAGCCATCGTACGCGGCTTTTCCCGCGCCTGCGCCGAGTTCGACTGCCCTCTGATCGGTGGCGAAACGGCCGAGATGCCAGGGACGTACGCCGCCGATGACTACGATCTCGCGGGATTCATCGTCGGAGTCGTGGACCGCAAGCAGGCGCTGACTGGCGCGGCCGTACGCGCCGGCGATTTACTGATCGGCCTTCCCTCGGCGGGGCTCCACACGAACGGCTACTCGCTCGCCCGCAAGGTCCTTTTCGACGAGTTGCAGCTCTCGGTCGACAGTCACGTTCCCGAGCTCGGCATGAGCGTCGGCGAGGCGTTGCTGCAACCCCACCGGTCGTATCTCGCCGCGCTCGAGCCGCTGCTCGATCGAGGCAAGCTGCGTGCGCTCGTGCACATCACCGGCGGCGGCTTCCAGGGCAACATCCCGCGCGTGTTGCCCCAGGGCCTGGGCGCGATCGTGCGGCCATCGGCCTGGATCGTTCCGCCGATCTTTCGCTTGATCCAGAAGGGCGGAGGCGTCAGCGACGACGAGATGCTGCGCACGTTCAACATGGGAATCGGAATGATCGCGATCGTGGCCCCCGACGACCACCACGAGGTCGAGCACTCGCTCGAGCGCCGCGGCGAGCCGAGCTTCTTGATCGGGAGCATCGTCGCCGGCGAAGGCGTCAGCTTCGAGTGAACAAGAAGCGCATCGGAGTGCTAGTGAGCGGGCGTGGCAGTAATCTTCAGGCGCTCCTCGACGCCTGTCGAGACGGGAGCCTCGACGGCGAGATCGCCGTGGTCATCTCGAACGTGGAGAGCGCCTTGGGCCTCGAGCGAGCGAGCGCGGCCGGTGTGCCGGCGTTCCATCGAGATCACCGATCCAAGGATCGCCAAGCATTCGATTTGGAGATCGCCGCGCTGCTCGAGCAGCACGACGTCCAGCTGGTCTGCCTCGCCGGTTTCATGCGACTTCTGTCGCCGGCATTCATTGTGCGTTTCGCGGGCCGGATCGTGAACGTGCACCCTTCGCTGCTGCCGGCCTTCCCGGGACGACATGCCCAGCGCCAGGCTCTCGAGCACGGCGTGAAGATCAGCGGTGCCACCGTGCATCTGGTGGACACTGGGCTCGACTCAGGGCCGATCGTGATGCAGCAAGCCGTCCCGGTTCTCGACGCGGACGATGTCGAGTCGTTGAGCGCACGCATTCTGGCGGCCGAACACCGCCTGTACCCGCGCGCGGTCAGAGCACTCCTGCCCGGCTATCGGCTTGCCGGCCGCCGCCTGGTGTTCGAGGCTCGCGCGTGAGCCCGCTCGGCCCCGACGCCGCGCTCGCCTATCTCACCAAGGGGTGCGTCGACGTCGTCACTTCCGAGGCGCTCAAGACCAAGCTCGCCCGGGGCAAGCCGCTCACCGTCAAGGTCGGCTTCGACCCGACCGCCCCCGATCTCCATCTCGGCCACACCGTGCTGATTCGCAAGATGAAGCACTTCCAGGACCTCGGGCACCGGGTCGTCTTCGTGATCGGCGATTTCACCGGCATGATCGGGGATCCCACCGGTCGCTCCAAGACCCGCCCACCGCTCACCCGCGATCAGATCGAGGCCAACGCCGAAACCTACCGGCAACAGGTCTTCAAGATCCTCGATCCGGCTCGAACCGAGATCCGCTTCAACCGCGAATGGCTGGGCGCGCTCGGCTCGGATGGCTTCGTCCGCCTCGCCGCCACCTACAACGTGGCCCGCATGCTCGAGCGCCGGGACTTCCGCCAGCGCTACGAGTCCGGCCAGGCCATTTCCATTCACGAGTTCCTGTACCCGCTGGCCCAGGCTTACGACTCGGTCGCCCTGAACGCCGACGTGGAGCTCGGCGGCACCGACCAGCTCTTCAACCTGAACGTCGGGCGCGACATCATGCCGAGCTACGGGCTCGAGCCGCAGGTCGTGATGACGACTCCACTCCTCGAAGGCACGGATGGTGTCGAGAAGATGTCGAAGAGCCTCGGCAACACGATCGGCGTGACCGACCCGGCCGACGTCGTCTTCTCGATGGCTCTGAGCATTTCCGACGAATTGATGTGGCGCTACTACATCTTGCTGACCGACTTGTCGTCGGCCGAGATAGAGACCGAAAAGGCCAAGCACCAGCCGATGCAATCGAAGCTCGCCCTGGCGCGGCGCCTGGTCGCGGATCTTCATGGCCCCGACGCCGCCACGCGTGCCGACCAGGAATGGCGGCGCATCCACCAGGCGGGCGAAGCGCCGAGCGATATGCCCGTGGTCAAGATTTCGGCGGGCCAGCACAAGTGCCACGCGCTGATCGTGCGAGCCGGCCTGGCTGCGTCGAACAGCGACGCCGCGCGCCTCGTCAAGCAGCGCGCCATGAAGCGCGATGGCGTCGTGGTCCAGGGCGGAAGCCTCGAGGCCCAGGCCGGCGAGAGCTTCGTCGTTTCGGTCGGCGCTCGCCACTTCGTGCGCTTCGAGGTGGAGTAGCGCCCTCGTTTGACAATTCGGCCCCGCCCGGATATATTCTCGCTCGTAGGGAAGGTTGGGTAGACGTCGGTTTCGGTGTCGTTCCCACCAGTCGTTTCCCCAAAAAAAGACCGCGAATTTCTTGACAGGGCCCATCGCCCTTCGGTATTCTGGTCGAGTCCCCTAAAAACGGGGTGGCTCTTTGAAAACTAGGTAGAACGCAATTCCAAAAGCGAGGTTCAGCCTCGAGGACCAAGATGTTCGTACTTCAGTTCTCGCTGATCAAAGCGAAGAGCTTCGGCTCCAAGTGATGGTCAGTAAAGAGTTTAACTGGAGAGTTTGATCCTGGCTCAGAATCAACGCTGGCGGCGTGCCTAACACATGCAAGTCGAGCGCGAATTGGGGGGCAACTCCCATAGTAGAGCGGCAAACGGGTGAGTAACGCGTGGGTGATCTACCTTCGAGTGGGGAACAACATCGGGAAACTGGTGCTAATACCGCATGACATCCTCGGATCAATCTGGGGATCAAAGCTGGGGACCGTAAGGCCTGGCGCTTGAAGACGAGCCCGCGTCCGATTAGCTAGTTGGCGGGGTAATGGCCCACCAAGGCTTCGATCGGTAGCCGGCCTGAGAGGGCGGACGGCCACACTGGGACTGAGACACGGCCCAGACTCCTACGGGAGGCAGCAGTGGGGAATTTTTC
>CAZVOI010001042.1:0-9837 GCA_964628275.1 uncultured Acidobacteriota bacterium
TCCACTCAGGAAATGCAGTTATCCAGAGAGTTTCTGTGGCATTTCAATAACAAATTGGCAAAAACGCTTATCGATCGCTTGATTCCGAGAATGGCATGTCAGGTATATGAGTGAATTTTTAAACCGTCCAGAGAAAGTCGCTGATTGAATGAGAATATTGATTACAGTATCACGTTTGGTGGAAAATCGATTAGACATCTGGACGGTGCGGGTGTTCCTCGATCCGGTGCTCGCTGGCGGACTCGACCCGGTGGGCCACGCCGCGCGACGTCACCCCTGAGCGGTTGAGCTTCGTATCGCGCGCGCGGAACACCTCGCCCATCCCGCCCGCCCCGATGGCAGCGGTGATCTCGTCGGGACCGAGGCGCGCTCCCGGGGAAAGAGCCATGAGTCCCGCAGTCCAGCGGCTCTGCGCTCGGCTTGCGCGGCCGCCGATTTCAGGGCCTCTGTCGACCCTGCATGCAGACACGACGCTCCTCGCGACGCGCCAGCCAAAGAGACGTCGCGGCGAGGGGATCGGCTACGGCGCGAGGTGCTCGTCGAAGAAGCCGCGCACTACGGGTCGCAGGTCGGTCGGCAGCTCTCTGCCGCTCCAGCGCTGCAGGTCGAAGGTGTGGCCGACGCCCGGGAGCATCAGCAGCTCGTGCAAGACGCCGGCCTTCTCGAGGGCGCGCGCGAGCTCCAGAGACTGCTCGCGATCGACAGTCGTGTCGGCGGCCCCGTGCAGGATCAACGTCGGGGGCAGGCCGGGGCGCACATGCGAGACGGGCGAGGCGAGCCTCCAGCCCGCCGCGTCGTCCGTCGCCTTCGTGGAGAGCAGCTTCGAATCGAGCCGAACCTGGCCCGTGGGGTTGCCCTGCGCGTCGGTCGTCCGGCGCGTCAGCAGATTCGCGGGGCCGTACAGGTCCACGATCGCCCGCACCGCGCTCGAGACGCCGGGATACGGCGCCTCCGGCTCGAGGCCCGGCATGCCGCTGGTGTAGCCGACCATGAGCGCGAGGTGGCCGCCCGCCGAGCCGCCGATCACGCCGATCCGGTCGACGTCGACCCCGTAGCGCGCGGCGTTCGCGCGCAGGAAGCGGACGGCATTCTTGCAATCGAAGAGGTTGGTGGGCCAGCGCTCGGCGCCATCGATCCGGTAGTTCACGCTCGCCGCGACATAGCCCGCCTTCGCCAGCGTCGTGGCGATGTTGAACTCGCGCGAGGCGCCCTTGTCGCCGCCGGTCCAGCCGCCGCCATGGATGATCACGACCGCGGGCGAGCGCACGCCGGTCGCCCGGCCCGCCGGGATGTAGAGGTCGAGCTTCTCGGCGCGGCCGGGGGCGAGGTAGCCGACGTCTTTCTCGATGGTGACGCCATCAGGGGCCGGCGGCATCACCCACGCCCTGCGGACCTCTCTCGCCGGCAGCTCGACGCCGGTGCGCCCGGACGAGGCGCCGAGCGCCATCGCGAACGATACCAGGCTCGCCGCGGCCAACCTCGCGCCCAACGGAAGCAAGCCGGCTCTAGAAGCGGAAGCCCAGGGCGAAGTAGTAGCTCCGCGGGGGCTGGTAGTCGCCCGCGGTCAGCGGCACGCCGAACGTGGGAGACAGCTCGTAGTGCACACCCGCGACCGGCGTCTCGCTGAACGGGTTGAAGCGCTGCATCGTGGCGGCCGCGTTCTGGTTGGAGGCCGTGAACACGGTCTGGTTGCTCGAGCTGTCCTGGCCGGTGTTGTGGAACAGGTTGGCCACCACGAAGCGCGCGAACAGCTCGCTCTTGCGCCCGAGGCCGATCGGCAGGTTGTAGTTGAGCGAGAGGTCCGTCGCCCAGATCGTGTCGGTCCTGAAGCTGCCGCGCCCGCCGAAGTAGTACTCGATCGTCCCGTCGGGTGTCTGGTAGCCCGGGTTGGTCACGAAGGGCCGCGTGTCGATGCTGGCGTTCGCGCTGAACGGCTGGCCCGAGTTGACGCGCTGCAGGACGCCGAGGTTCACGCGTCCGGCCCGGCCCAGCGTCGCGTCGTAGTTGGCCCACAGCCGCAGCTTGTGGCGCTGGTCGATGCTCAGGTCGCCGATCGGACGATTCCAGTCCTGGTCCCGGTACTCGACGTAGGCCAGCACCTCGTCCGTGACCGGCCCGCTGCCGGCGTTCTCGCCTTCGACGTTGCCCCAGGAGTGCGACAGCGTGTAGTTGCCGCCCAGCGTCAGGTTCGCAAGGAAGCGGTACTGGACCTGGGACTGAATCGCCTGGTACTTGCGCTCGAGGGCGTTAGTCGTCTCCACCAGCGCGAGGTCGAACACCCGCCCGTCGGGAGCCGCCACGGTTCTCGCGGGCAGCACGCTCGTCGCGTAGAAGTTGTCGAAGTTGCGGTAGATGCCGTCGACGCGGAACGACCCCCTGTCACCGATCCGGCCGGCAAAGCCCAGCGTGTACTCCCAGACCGAGGGCAGCGAGAGCTCCTCTGCGAGCCGGGTAGTCAGGCCGGCGTAGGTCGGCGTGCCGCGGAACGGGCGGTTGGTGCCGCCGTTGGCGCCAAACCAGTCGAACACGATCCGCAGCGCGTCGTGGGCCGAGACCGGGTTCGGAGTGTTGAGGTCGGCGTTGATCGCCGGCCCGCGGTAGACGTAGGTGAAGGTCGAGGTGCGGCCCGCACCCGAGCCAGAATCGGCGATGCCGCTCGTCACCGGCATCACGTAGCGCGCGAGGCCGCCGTTTAGCGTCCATTGCCCGTTGCCCAGGGGGTCGAAGCTGGCGGAGAGCCGCGGGCTGAAGGTGGAGCCGTTCGCCACCGGGTTGCCGCCCTGGTCCTTCTCGTCCACCTTGTCCCAGCGCACCCCGACGTTGAAGCTCCAGTGGTCGTTGAGGCGCCAGGCGTCGTTGAAGAAGACGGCGTAGCTGCGCAGCCGGCTGCCCTGGCTGCTCTCGGGGAGCGGGTTCCATTGAATGTAGGCCGCCGATGTCTGCGTGTCGGAGGTCCCGGGGATCACCACCGGGTAGAGCTGGTCGCCGCGGAAGATGGTGTTGTTCGCGAGCAGGCGGAAGCCGCTGCCCGACTGGTAGTTGTCGTTCTGGCGCTTGTCCTCGAAGGCGTCGGCGCCCAGCAGCAGGCTGTGCGAGCCGGAGGCTGAGGTGGACAGGAAGTAGGAACCCTTGACGACCGCGTTTCTATTGCCGCGGAACTCTTCGTTGAGCTTGCCCGCGGCGATGTCCGCCTCGGAAAGGCCGCATACCGCGCAGAAGGTCGGCGCGTTCCAGCGCGCGCTGCCGCGCGAGCGGTCCTGGATCATCGTGCCGCGCTGGATGTCCGTGAAGCGGGCGCCGGAGCCGAGGAAGAAGTTCTGCCGCCGCGAGAGCTGCGCCTCGACGAAGAACTTCGGCGAGAGGATCCCGGTGTAGTTGACGGCCAGCAGGTTCTCCGGGGTCTGGTTGTCGTAAAAGCTGTCGCGGTCCATCACGTCGCCGAACACGTTGTTGGTCTCGTCGCGGGTGCGCTTGATGTAGGACCCCTTCAGGGTGTGCTGGGGGGTGATCGCGTAGGTGAGCTTGGCCTCGTAGCGCTTGTCGTCGACCTTGTTGTCGTAGGCGACATTGGTGAAGAACGTGGTCTGCCCGAACTCGTCGTTCTTGAGGCGCGCGGCCCCGAAGAACCACAGCTTGTCCTTGATGATCGGCCCGCCCAGCGTGGCCTCGTAGGCCGGCACGGCTTGGCTGACGCGGGGGTCTTCCGCGAGGCCCTCCTCGAACGGCGTGAGCGAGCGCCAGTGGTCGTTCGAGAAGGTGGTGCGGAACGAGCCGCTGAAGTCGTTGCCGCCCGACTTGGTAATGGTGTTGGCGACGCCGCCGTTGAAGCGACCGAACTCGGCCGAGATCGCCGCCGTCGAGACCTTGGTCTCCTCGATCGCGTCCTCGATGAAGACCCCGCCCGTGAGGTGGTCCGTCGAGACCTGGCCGCGCAGCGTCTCGTTCACCACGACGCCGTTGATCAGGAACAGGCCCTCGTGCGCCATGGCACCCGAGAACAGGACCTGGCCGCCCCCGTTGCGCTCGGGCCCGGTGTCCGTCGTCCCGGGCGCGAGCAGCACCGCCCCGTTCACGTCTCGGCCGACCGGCAGACGGTCGATCATATCCGCCTTGTAGCTGGCGGCCGCCGTTGCGGAGAGCGTGAAATCGGCCGGCGCCTCGGCGGTCACGTCGATTGCCTCGCTCATGCCCCCGACCGCGAGCTGGACGTGGAGCGGGACCGTCTCGGCGACCTGGATGCGGACACGCTTCTCGACGCTGCGGAACCCCGAGAGCTCGAACTTCACCATGTACTCGCCCGGCGGCAGGAACGGGATGACGTAGTCGCCGTTCGCGGTGCTTCTGGCCGAGCGCGGCCCCTGCAGGGACCGCGAGCTGGCCGTGACGGTGGCGCCGGGGACGGGAAGGCCTTCGCTATCCTGGACGTGTCCCGTCAGGATGCCGGTGGGTGTCGTCTGCGCGAGCGCCCAGCCGGCGGCAGCGCACAGAGCCAAGCATGCAAGCGCGACTCGGTACCGCATCTCTATATCTCCTTGGTCGGACGCATTTCCGAGGGTACGGCGAGACGGGCGGGCTACCGTGTCGCAAGATGTCGCAGTCGGGCCCGGGCGTCAAGCCTGCCCGGAGGCCGGCTCGCTCGCCAGC
Organism: uncultured Acidobacteriota bacterium; assembly: GCA_964628275.1. GTDB lineage: Bacteria > Acidobacteriota > Vicinamibacteria > Fen-336 > Fen-336 > CAZVOI01. Next base: position 4,645 of record CAZVOI010001042.1, read on the forward strand.
ACCCCGGACCGCGCCTCCGAGAGCCCCGGCCCGGCCAGCACGTCCCGCGCGCGCGCGAGGTCGAGGGCCCCGTCCCAGCGCGCGACGGCCACGGTCGCGACCGCGTTCCCGATCACGTTGGTGATGGCCCGCGCCTCCGACATGAAGCGGTCGACCCCCACGAGCAGCGCGAGGCCCGCGGGTGGGATCGCGGGGATCGCCGAGAGCGTGGCCGCGAGCGTGATGAAGCCGCTCCCGGTCACGCCGGCCGCGCCCTTGGACGTGAGCAGCAGCACCCCCAGCATCGCCAGCTGCTGGCGCAGGGAGAGCTGGACGCCACCCGCCTGCGCCACGAAGACGGCCGCCATCGTCATGTAGATCGAGGTCCCGTCCAGGTTGAACGAGTAGCCGGTCGGCACCACCAGCCCCACCACCGGCCTCGCGCAGCCGAGCTTCTCGAGCTTGAGCATCAGGCGCGGCAGGGCCGACTCGGAGGAGGAAGTCCCGAGCACGATCAGGATCTCCTCGCCGATGTAGCGCAGGAAGCGGAGCGGCTGCAGGCCGCAGGCTCGCAGGATCAGGCCCAGAACCACGATCACGAAGAGCGCGCACGTGACGTAGACCCCGGCCATCAGCTTGCCGAGCGACAGCAGCGCCGCGGGGCCATAGCGGCCGACGGTGAAGGCCATCGCGCCGAAGGCGCCGAGCGGCGCGAGGCGCATGATCATGCCGACCATGGCGAAGAGCGCCTGCGACACCTGCTCGATCACCGCCACCAGCGGCCGCACGCGCTCGCCGAGCGCCAGCAGCGACAGGCCGAAGATCACCGAGAACAGCAGGACCTGGAGGACGTCGCCCCTGGCGAAGGCGTCCACGACGGACTCCGGGATCACCTTCAGCAGGAGCTCGCCCATCCCAACCGCGGGTCCGGCGCTACCGGCGTGGCCGGGAGCGCTCCCGAGATCGGCGTTCGCCACGGCGACGGCGATCCCGGCGCCCGGCTGCAGCACGTTCACCACCACGAGTCCGATCACGAGCGCCAGCGTGGAGACGACCTCGAAGTAGACGAGCGCGCGCAGCCCGATGCGCCCGACGTCCCGAAGCGCGCCCATCTGGGCGATGCCGACCGCGATCGTGGTGAACACGATCGGGCCGATCAGCATCTTGATCAGCTTGATGAAGCCGTCGCCAAGCGGCTTCATCGCGGCCCCGTGCTCGGGCCAGACGAGGCCGAGCGCGATCCCGAGGCCGATGCCGACGAGGACCTGGAGATAGAGCCTCTTGCCCGGCGAGTCAGGGCTCAGCTTCGGCTGGGCACCCGGGTCCTGTGGGTCGGTCTGAACCGCACTCATGAGATCTGCGGATGCTAGGCGCCGGGCCGCGCGGGGGTGTCTCAAGTTGTCGCAAGCGTGCTCGGTGTCGCCAGTCGGTAGCCGTCTCCGTGAACGGTGAGAATCAACGATGGGTGGCGCGGATCGGGCTCGATCTTCCGCCGCAGTCGGGCGATCGCGTGATCCACCGAGCGGGTGAGCGGCTCGTCTGGGTAGCCCCATACCCCGCGCAGGAGCTCGCCGCGGTGGACGATCCGACTACGGTGCTCCCACAGGTAGCGGAGGATCTCGAGCTCGCGGTCCGTCAGCCGCAGGTCGCGTCCTGCCTTGCGGGCGGTGCGTGCCGCGAAGTCCACCACGACCTCTCCCAGCACGAGGCGCTCGGCCGTGGGCCGGGCGCGGCGCAGCACGGCCCGGATCCGCGCGAGCAGCTCTTCGAGGTCGAATGGCTTGGTCACGTAGTCGTCGGCCCCCAGCCTCAGCCCGCGCAGCTTGTCGGCCTTCTGGCCGCGCGCCGTGAGCACGATGATCGGGGTCGGGCCGGCCTGCCGCAGCAGTTCGAACAGCTCGAAGCCGTCGCGGTCGGGCAGCGTGATGTCGAGCAGGATCAGGTCCGGCCCGAGCCGCCGGGCCTGCTCGACCGCCGCACCGCCCTGCGCGACGCACAGGACGGAGAAACCCTCGAACGTCAGGTTGTCGCGGAGCACGCGCGAGAGCACGGCATCGTCCTCCACGACCAGGATCGTCTCGCTCACGGAGCCAGCTTCAGCCTCACGCTCACGCTCGTGCCCCTGCCCGGCTCGCTCGCGATGACGAGCTCGCCCGCGTGGTCCTCCGCGATGCGGCGCGCGATCGCGAGGCCGAGCCCGCTGCCGGAGGCGCCGGCGCTTCGCCCCCTGAAAAACCGGAGCGTGACCTTGTCCAGCTCGTCGGCGGGGATGCCCTCGCCGCGGTCGCTAACGCTCACCTCCACGCCCCGGCTGACCGGCCGCGCCACGATCTCGAGCCGGTGCTCCGCGCGCGAGTAGCGGATCGCGTTGTCCACCAGGTTCTCGAGCAGCAGGCCGAGCGCGGTACGGTCGGCCCGCACGGCGGGCAGGTCGGCCGGCATCGAGCAGACAACCTCGAACCCGCCTACGTCCAGCTGGGTGCGGAAGCCTGCCAGCACGTCTTCGACGACGCCGGGGAGCGAAATGGCCTCGAAGTGGTAGACGTCGGCGACGTCGGTGACCCGCGCGTACGCGAGCAGGTTGTCGATCAGCCGGGCCAGCCGCTTGGCCTCCTGCACCACGAGCCGCGCGTACTCGTGTCGCGCCGCCGGATCCGAGACCCGGCCCGCCACCAGCGTGTCGCCGAGCGCGCGGATCGTGGCGATCGGGGTCTTGAGCTCGTGGGTGACGGTGGCCACGAACTCGGACCGCATCGCGGCCAGTCTTGCGCTCGTGCGCGCGGCTCGCAGCGTCAGGCCGAGCCCCAGCGCCAGCGCTCCGGCGGCGAGTGCGGCCAGCGCCAGCGCGCGGTTCGCGCCCCGGAGCGAAGCACCGAGCGCCGGGTCGTCGCTCGCGCGCACCTCGACGGCCCACGACGCGAGCGCGAGGTCGTCGGGCGGATAGAGCTCCACCAGCGACGGATCGAAGAAGGCGAGCGCGAACGAGCGCCGGGCCACGTGCCCGCGCGACGGGCCCGCCGTCGCCTGGGTCAACGGCACGTCGCGCGCATCCACGATGGCCGGCAGGACGGGCCCTTCCGCCCCGCTGATCCGCGCCACCTGGCGCACCACCTCCGGGAAGTAGCCGTCGCGAACCCAGGCCAGGTCGACGGTGAACCCGAACACGGCCTCGAGCTGCTCGCGCAGCGCATCGCGGTAGAGCAGCCGTGCGACCACCTGGTAGCGGCTCGGGCCGAGCGCCAGCTCGAAGGCGCAGAAGCGGCGACCCCGCTGGGCGTCCCTGCGGATCCGATCGAGCAGCACAGGGGCGAGCGGCGGATCGTCGACGATCGCGACGGGGAACGCGCCGCGCGGGCTGTCCGCCGGAAGCCAGCGCGGGGGCCGATCCGCGCGCGTGAAGAAGACGGTCGGCACGGGCTTGGCGCCCGCGCGCCAGGCGAAGAACGACTCGGGATAGGGGTAGCGAGCGAACGCACCGGCCACGATCCGGACCACGTCGTGGGGCGTGTCGAGCATGAACTCGTCCAACTGCGGCGAGCTCAGCACCCGGGCCTGGGCGCCGCGCATGTCGCGCGCCAGTGCCCGCGCCAGCAGGTCCACCGTGTCCTGGGCGCGGCGCTGCGAGAGCGAGGAGGCGCTCTGCCGCCAGCCGCTCACGGCGCGGTATCCGAGCCAGACCAGCATCGCGGCCGAGGTGGCGACACCGATTGCGAGCAGCAGGGTGAGGCGGGGCACCCGCGGGACTCGGCCGGCGTCGCTCAATTCGACAGCTCCCGCTCGCGGTAGTAGCGGGCGGCGCCCTCGTGCAGCGGAATCGGCGTCGCGGGCGCCTGCTCCAGGTCGAGGAGCCGGAGCGCCGGCTGACCCGCGGCCAGCGACGGCAGCCCCTCGACGAAGCGGCGCGTCAGCTCGTAAACGACGCCTTCCTCCAGGCTGCTGCTGCAGACGAGCACGTTGTCGACGCCGATCGTGTGGATCGTGGACGGGTGCCCGGCGTAGACGCCCCCGGGGATGAGCGCGTTCCCGAAGAAGGGATGGTCGTGGCGCAGGCGATCGATGACCGGCCCGCGCAGAGCCAGGAGCTGCGCGCCGCTCCGGGTGGCGGCGGTGACGGAATCGAGCGGATAGCTGCCGTCGACGAACAGGGCGTCCAGCGAGCCCGCGGCGAGTCGCTCGGCAGCCTCGTTGTAGCCGAGCGCCTCGACCCGGACGTCGCGCGGCAGGATCCCGTGGGCCGTCATCACCAGCTCCGCGGTGAGGGCGCTCCCGCTCCCCGGCCGCCCCACGCCCACGCGCCGGCCCCGCAGCTGCCTCGGCTCGCGTATTCCGCTCGCCTTGGACACCACCAGGTGAAGGGGTGACAGCTGGAGGACCGCGATGCCGCGCAGCCGGTCGAAGCGCGTGGGGCTGCCCTCGAGCTGGCCGACAAACGCGGTGTACGCGACGTCGGCGAAGGCGAAGCCGACGTCGGCCTCACCCCGCTGGATCGCCTCGACGTTGCTCACGGAGCCCGCGCTCTCGCGCTCCTCGACGTCGAAGCCGGCGCTGCCCGCCCGGTATGCGGCCGCGAGCGAGGCCCCGAGCGGTTGAAAGCCGCCTCCCGGGCTTCCGGTCGTCAGGCGCAGCCGCGGATGCAGCGCTGCCCTTGTCTCCGGCCCGGCGCAGCCGCTCGCCGAGAGAGCGAGCGCTAGGAACAAGCGGCCAGACAGGCGGGACGCTCCGCGTCGGAGGTCGGGTCGCGAAGTTCGCGTCATGGGTCCGCCGAGGTCAATCCTCGACGTAGAAGGTCGCGAGCCCCAGCACGCAGGCAGCGAGCAGGACGGCGATTCCTCGTCTCCGCACGGGTGGTTTCCGGGAGCGATACTACAGCGCCGTCGAGTGATGACCAAGACCGCCGGCGGCGTCACGAGAGGGGTACGTCGCGCGGAGCGTAGTAGACTCGCGCTTCTTTCCGGAGGTCTTGATGAGGCCACTCCGCTCCCTGAAAGGCAGCGCGGCTGTGCTCGCGCTCCTCGCCAGCGCCAGCGCGACCGCACAGCCTTCGACTCCGCCAGCCAAGTCCGCACCGGCCTCGATCGAGACGAAGACCGCGGGCATGCAGAAGCTCGACGGCTTCGTGCCGCTGTACTGGGACGAGGCCGAAGGCCGTGTGTACCTGGAGATCGCGCGCTTCGGGGTCGAGATGCTGCACTCGAACGGCTTCGCGTCCGGCCT